>JAUWOS010000066.1 GCA_030611985.1 Desulfobacterales bacterium
TTTACCGGCTTAAATAGAGGATTTATGAATTATAATACAAAATTTATATTTGTAACAGGTGGAGTACTTTCATCTCTTGGAAAGGGGCTTGCTTCTGCAGCTATTGGAGCGCTTCTTGAAAGTCGCGGACTTACCGTGACCATCCAGAAGCTTGATCCGTATATTAATGTTGATCCCGGAACCATGAATCCTTTCCAGCACGGAGAAGTCTTCGTAACGGATGATGGCGCTGAAACAGATCTTGATCTAGGACATTACGAGCGGTTTACCAGCGCTAAATTGGGCAGAAACAATAATTTTACTACTGGAAAGATATACCATTCCGTCATTACTAAAGAGCGCAAGGGAGAATATCTGGGTGGTACCGTACAGGTTATTCCGCACATTACAGATGAAATCAAGAAAAGCATCAAACTTGTTGCAGATGGAGTGGATATAGTTATCGTAGAAATAGGCGGAACCATAGGTGATATAGAAAGCCTCCCATTTCTTGAAGCCATACGGCAATTCAAGGCAGACGCTGGAAAGGATAATGTACTCTACATCCATCTTACACTTGTTCCTTATATTAAAACAGCACATGAAGTTAAGACAAAACCGACCCAGCACAGCGTAAAAGAGCTTCGAAGTATAGGAATTCAGCCCGATATTCTTCTTTGCCGTGCCGACAGATATCTGCCTGAAGATATAAAGTCAAAAATAGCTCTTTTTTGTAATGTAGATATAGATGCGGTAATCACTGCAAAAGATGTAGACTGTATTTACGAAGTCCCTCTGGAATTTCACAAAGAAGGTCTGGACGACAAGATTGTGGAATTGCTCCATATCTGGACAAGGACTCCAAAGCTTGATGTCTGGGAGGAGATTGTCAAAAAACTCAAAAAACCCAAACATTCCGTTACGATAGCAATAGTCGGAAAATATGTAGATCTGACGGAATCGTACAAGAGTTTAAATGAAGCGCTATATCACGGCGGAATTCCAAATAATTGCCGGGTTAATCTTGTATTTGTTGACTCAGAGAAGATAAACAAAGACAATTGCGTGCAAATTCTTAAAAATGCCAATGGCATACTAGTGCCTGGCGGATTTGGATCCCGTGGCATTGAGGGCAAAATTTGTGCGGCAAAATATGCAAGAGAAAACAAGGTTCCGTTTTTTGGCATATGTCTTGGAATGCAGATAGCTGTTATTGAATTTGCACGCAACGTGGCAGGTATGGCAGACGTTCACAGCGCCGAATTTGACAAGAACACCCCTTGCCCTGTTATCTATTTGATGACGCAGTGGTATGACGACAAAACAAAAACGGTGCAAAAAAGGGACATAATATCAGACAAAGGCGGAACCATGCGCCTCGGCGCTTACCCATGTCGTATAAAAAATGGAACTATTGCTTATAAAGCGTACGGAGTTTCCGATATTTCAGAGCGGCATCGCCACAGGTATGAATTCAATAACAAGTACAAAGAAATACTTGAAGAAAATGGTATGATTATCAGCGGTACTTCGCCTGGCGGAGAACTGGTTGAAATAATCGAAATCAAGAACCACCCCTGGTTTCTTGGATGTCAATTTCACCCTGAATTCAAATCGAGACCCATGAAACCTCATCCCTTGTTCAAGGAGTTTATCAGGGCATCTTTGGAAACGCAATTAGTTGAGTAGTTGTGAGCATCACCTTGCATCTGAGATTGGTCAAATCTAACCCAAATCTATGCGCCTGCTTGTGGAAGTTATTTCGTCCACGTTCCTAAAGATATGGTGAAGTCGGGATGCAAAAATGCCAAGTTATTTTTTACCGAGTACTAATACGAAGAAATCACTAAGGCAAGAAAGATTCTGGAGCTGCCTGAATCAGCGACAATAAAGGAAATAAAAAGCCACTACAAAATATTAATTAAAAAATGGCACCCTGACATATGCCGAGAAAAAAAAGAACTCTGTAAAGAAATGACAAGAAAAATCAAAGAGGCCCATAACTGTATAATGTTATATTGTCGTTACTACCAATTTTCGTTTTCAAAAGAAGAAGCGGAAAGATATATTTCGCCTGAAGAATGGTGGTTTAAACGATTTGGAAATGATGCGATATGGAGTAACGACAATCCTGCTGTCAAAAGAAAATAAGGAACGTGGACGAAATAAGGGCTCGCACAAAAATAACTTCACATTTTAAGCGCCGATGCATCCCGCCCGGCTGCGTTGCAAAAGCTCGGAATATCCCGATATTCCTGCGCTTTTGCGCCTTGCCGGACGGGCACCTCAACACTTAAAATTGCGAACTTATTTTTGTGCGAACCCTAAGGAATTACAAAATGAAAAAACACTTTTGTTCGGAATTTAAACCCGGACGTCATTTTGCGGGACGTCTTCCTTATAATAAAGATTTAATTACATCTATTGAGGAAATTTGCAAAGAGGCATCAATAAAAATGGCGGTTTTTTCGGTTATCGGCGCTGTTTCGTCTGTCACTACAGGTGTGTATGATCAAAAACAACAGGTTTATATCACATCCACAAAAAAAGCGCCTTATGAAATTGTAACCTGCCCGGGCAATATTTCACTAAAAGATGGAAATCCGATAATACATGCTCATATTGTCTTAAGCGATGAACAAGAGAAAACCATCGGAGGACATCTTTTTTCGGAAACCATTATCTTTGCCGGAGAAATTAATATTCAGGAATTAACAGGAAAACCAATGAAAAGAGTTTATGACAAAATAACAGGACTTATGCTCTGGAATCAGTAAAGGGACGAGGAGATCAAAATGCGAGTGACAATTACCAAGGCAGCTAAATTAAAACCGCAACCGGACGATTCCGGGCTTGGTTTTGGATCAATATTTACAGACCATATGTTTAATATGGATTACAATCCTGAAAAAGGTTGGCATAATCCACGCATAGAGCCATACGCGTCTATTGAGATGGATCCGGCAACTATGGTGCTTCACTATGGCCAAGCCATCTTTGAAGGGCTCAAAGCATTCAGAACGGATTCAGGTAATATCTATCTTTTTCGGCCAAAAGATAATTTCAAACGGTTTAATCGCTCTGCTCATGCTTTATGTATACCTGAGTTTGATGAAGATTTTGTTTTAGACGCCCTAAAACAACTGCTGATCATAGAAAAGGACTGGATACCGAAAGCTTCCGGAACTTCCCTTTATATACGCCCCACTATTATTGCAATGGACCCTTTTCTGGGAGTACGCGCTTCACATACATATCGTTTCTTTATAATTCTTTCTCCTGTTGGCGCATATTATCCGGAAGGCTTTAATCCTGTTAAAATCTGGGCGACAAAAAAACATGTTCGAGCTGTGCGCGGTGGACTCGGTGAAGCCAAAACTTCCGGAAACTATGCAGCAAGTTTATATGCGGGCGAGGAAGCTCACAAACATGGTTATACTCAGGTGCTGTGGCTTGACGGTATCCATAGGCAATATATTGAAGAAGTCGGGTCGATGAACATATTTTTTGTCATAAACGATGAAATTATCACGCCAATGCTAAATGGAAGTATTCTTCCAGGCATTACCAGAAATTCTGTAATTGCTCTTGCAAAAATGTGGAATTTAAAAGTCTCTGAGCGACAAATCAGCATAGACGAGGTTATCAATACTCACTCTTCCGGAAAACTTCAGGAAATTTTCGGATCCGGAACCGCTGCTGTTATTTCACCTGTTGGAGAGCTTAAGTATGGCGATAAAGTTATAACTATAAATAACGGCAAAGTGGGCCCCATGGCCAATAAGTTCTTCAATGCCATCACAGATATTCAGTATGGCAAAACAGAAGATACTATGGAATGGATTGAACCGGTATCAGAAATTTGAAAGCTTACGTGTTGGGAAGCAGCCTTGTTTTGCTACCAGTTCTCCCGTGAACGGTTACAAAGCAACTTATCGGTAATCCTGTAATGAGTTTTCAAATTTCCGGGTATAAATTGACAGGAACTTAAAATGAAAAATTCAGCTACGCTAAAATATCTACCTGATTTTATTTCAAAGATGGAAAAAGAAAAACTTCCGCGCGTTGTCATTGATACATTTGCTTATTATTATAAAAAGGTAGTCGCAGGCGAAAGAGGTCTCCTGTTTAATAAAGATATCAGTTGTGTTTTTTCGACTCAAATTGAAGATGCAAAAAACATAAATGAATATGCCGATGCCGGTAGAAAGGCATTCAAACATTCTGTTCGAATAGTATTAAACGGCGGCCTTGGAACGACTATGGGCCTTGAAAAGCCAAAGTCTCTTCTCAGGGTAAAAAACGGCAAAACTTTCATTGAAATAATATTAAAGCAGGTAGAAAGATCCGATGTAAAATTGTTGTTTATGAACAGCTTCAGCACGCATAAAGAGACCTACGCCGCCCTGAAAAGAATAAATCCCTCTCGCTTTCCCATGCTGTTCCTTCAACACAAGTTCCCCAAGATACTTTGCGATGGGTTTGTTCCCGCAACATGGTCAAAAAATCCTGAACTGGAATGGAACCCTCCTGGACATGGCGATGTATATACAGCTCTTTATACGTCAGGAATGCTGCAAGGTCTTATTGATGAAGGGATCACATATGCTTTTATATCCAATTCGGATAATTTGGGAGCTACGATGGATAAGTCGCTCCTTGGCTACTTTTCCGAAAACAAATTTCCGTTTATGATGGAAGTCGCAGAAAGAACGCCAGTGGATTTAAAGGGAGGACATCTGGCCAGACACAAGAATGGTCGTTTGATTCTCCGCGAAGCAGCACAATGCCCCGAAGACGAACTGAATATTTTTAGAGATATTGATTGCTACGGATTTTTCAACACAAATAACATTTGGATCAACCTGAAATTTTTAAAAAATATTATTGAAAAATATGGAATAGTCCGCCTTCCGATGATCCTGAACTCAAAAACCTTAGATCCACGGAATGAATCCAGCCCTTCTGTATACCAGATCGAAACCGCAATGGGAGCAGCCATATCCATTTTTGAAGAAGCAACAGTAATTAAAGTTCCCAGATCCCGTTTTTTTCCTGTTAAAAATTGTAATGACCTTATGGTTGTTCGATCCGATCGCTTTGTTCTCACAAAGGAAAAAGGTCTGATTTCAAATCCGGATAGAAAAATGGGTGCGATAAATATAAAACTTGATCCGGAGTATTATGCAAAAATAGACTTTTTTAATAAAAGATTTATTAACGGTATACCTTCTCTGATTGATTGCGAGTCTCTATCTGTAGAAGGAGATGTTCTTTTTGAAAAAAATGTTACAATTAAAGGCAAAGTCCTCATAAAAAACACCGGTAAATTCCAGGCAGTTATAAAGGAAGGGTCGGTTATAGAAAGTGATGTGATTCTGTAAAGAGAAGTGATAATAAAAGTTTCCCAAACGACTTAACATTTTGTAATTGTTTAAATTAGCACACCGAAGGCGTATGGGATTTAAGATTTAAGATTTAGGGTTCAAGGAATACTACCATTTTCAGGTATCCTTTTTTGGCATCCTTCATTTACCAGTTTACACTTAACAAGAGGCAGAGCCTCGCATAATGCATTTCCAGGCAGAGCCTGGGAACGAAAAGTAAGTAACTCGCAACTCGCAATCCGTAACCCGTAACAGGAGGTATTTATGCGTTTTGATAAATTTACCATAAAATCTCAGGAACTCATTCAGAATGCTCAGACACTGGCATCACAGCGTAATAACCAGCAGATCGAACCGGAACATCTGCTCTATTCCATGTTGAGCGAAGAAAAAGGAATAGCCGGAGCCATGCTGAACAAGCTGGGTGTTTCGCCTGATAATGTTGTCCGTGATTTGAATCTTGCAATTGATAAGCTTCCAAAAATAAGCGGAGCAGGTGATGTTTATATCTCTCAGAGAACCAAAAGTGTTCTTGATGCAGCTTTTACAGAAGCTGCCAAAATGAAGGATCAATATGTAAGCATAGAACACATCCTTCTGGCTGTTTCGGATGAAAAAAATGGTGAAGCAATAAAAATTCTCAACGGTTATGGAATAAAAAGGGATTCGATCCTGAAAGTTCTCGAAGAGATTCGTGGCTCCCAGCGCATAACAGACCAAAATCCTGAAGAGAAATACCAGGCGCTTGATAAATTCAGCCGCGACCTGACCGATCTTGCCCGCCTTGGCAAGCTCGATCCTGTCATTGGGCGGGATAATGAAATCAGGCGTATTGTTCAGGTGCTTTCAAGACGCACCAAGAACAATCCGGTTATTATAGGCGAGCCGGGAGTCGGAAAGACCGCAATTGTTGAAGGTCTTGCCCAGCGCATTATAGAAGGCGATATTCCGGAAACCCTTAAGAACAGGCGGCTTGTTGCGTTGGATATGGGAGCGCTTATAGCCGGCGCAAAATACAGGGGCGAATTTGAAGATCGCTTAAAAGCAGTTTTAAAAGAGGTGGAACGTGCTGAAGGAGAAATAATCCTTTTTATAGATGAACTGCACACCATGGTTGGAGCCGGTGCCGGCGAAGGAGCAATGGATGCTTCCAACATGTTGAAACCGGCGCTTGCCAGGGGAACATTGCGGTGTATTGGCGCCACCACATTAAATGAATACAGGAAATATATTGAAAAAGATGCTGCTCTGGAAAGACGGTTTCAGCCTGTAATGGTACTCGAACCGACTGTAGATGACACTATTTCCATACTTCGGGGTCTTAAGGAAAAATATGAAGTCCATCATGGCGTAAGAATAAAGGATTCAGCAATTATTGCCGCTGCAACACTTTCAAATCGTTATATTTCCGACCGCTTCCTGCCTGACAAGGCTATTGACTTGATAGATGAGAGCGCTTCCAGGCTAAGGATCGAAATAGACAGTATGCCTGTGGAAATAGATGAAATCCAGCGCAAAATAACCAGATCTGAAATCGAACGCGAAGCTTTGAAAAAAGAATCTGATCAGGCATCAAAAGACCATCTTGCAAAACTTGAAGAAGAGCTTGGAGTTATGAAAGATGAAATGCATCAAATGAAGGCACTCTGGCAGAATGAAAAAGATATGATTCAGGCCATAGGAAAAATCAAGGAAGAGATTGAACGACTCGGAACTGAAGAACAGCGGGCTGAAAGAGAAGGAGATCTGGCAAAGGTAGCAGAAATAAGATATGGAAAGGTCGCAGATATTAAAAAGCGTTTTGAGGAAGCCAAAGAAAAACTTTCGCAGCTCCGAAAAAAGAGTAAAATGCTTAAGGAAGAGGTGGATGATGAGGATATTGCCGATGTAGTATTCAGGTGGACAGGCATTCCCGTCAGCAAGATGCTCGAAGGTGAAAAGGAAAAGCTGGTGCATATGGAAGACCGCCTCGGGCAAAGAGTTATCGGGCAGAACGAAGCGCTTCTGGCTGTCTCAAATGCCGTCCGTCGCGCTCGTTCCGGCTTGCAGGATCTAAACCGTCCCGTTGGATCATTTATTTTCATGGGACCGACAGGTGTAGGCAAAACTGAACTCGCCAAAGCGCTGGCGGAGTTTATTTTTGACAACGAACAGGCAATGGTAAGAATTGACATGTCTGAATATATGGAGAAGCATGCTGTTTCAAGACTGATAGGAGCGCCTCCTGGTTATGTGGGATACGAAGAAGGCGGATACCTTACAGAGGCAGTACGAAGACGACCTTATTCCGTGGTGCTGTTTGACGAAATCGAAAAAGCTCACCCGGAAGTTTTTAATATACTGCTTCAAATTCTTGATGATGGCCGCATGACAGACGGCCATGGAAGAACTGTTGATTTTAAAAACACAATTATTATAATGACATCAAATGTCGGCAGTCAATGGATACAGGAACTTGGGGCATACGACCGTGAAAAGATGGAAGCTATGGTAACGGAAGCCCTTCACGCAAATTTCAAGCCTGAATTCTTAAACAGAATAGATGACATCATAATTTTTCATAATCTTACACCCGAACAGATCGGCAAGATTGTGAAAATTCAACTCAAAAGGCTAAGGCAAAGACTTGCCGAAAAAAAGATCAATCTTGTTTTTTCGGACAACGCAATGTCGTTGCTCACTAAAAAGGGATATGATCCAACATTCGGAGCGCGCCCTTTAAAACGCGCAATTCAAAAGCATATTAAAAATCCACTGGCCATGGAAATTCTTAAGGGAAAGATTCCGGAAAGTTGCAGCATAAAAGTTGACGTTAAAGATGATCGGATTGTTTTCCAGACTACCAACTTAAAGTGAGACAATTTGAGATCGAACAAATTCGACCCAAATCTGTGCGCCTGCTTGCGGAAGTTAATTCGTCCCCGTTCCTTACATATTGGGAAGCAGTTCTCCCGTGAACGCTTACGAGATTTCCAACTTCAACTCGCTGAGGTTGATTTATTTAAATCTTAAATCTTAATTATAACCATATGACACTTTCCGCATCTGAAAGATTACGCCGTTTTTATGATCAATTTTCAGGCGGCGATAACGTTCTAATTATAATTGACGCCGATCCCGATGCTATTGCAAGCGCTATGGCTGTAAAAAGGCTGCTGTGGCGCAAAGTAACAGATGTAACCATATCCAATATCAATATCATCAAACGTCCGGATAATATAGCTATGGTGCGGCTTTTGAAGATCAGTCTTACTCATATTGATAAAGTAGATGAAAAACAATTTAACCGTTTTGTAGTAGTCGATTCCCAGCCGAACCATAATGAAATCTTTGCAAGATTCAAGTTTGATGTAATTATAGATCACCACCCTGAAACCGGCTCTGAAGCCTCCCTTACAGACATCCGCCCTGAATACGGCGCAAATGCCAGTATAATGACGGAATATTTAAGAGCGGCAAAAATAAAACCATCTCTTAAACTGGCTACAGGTCTATTTCATGCTATAAAAACAGATACAGGCAATTTTGAAAGAGAGACTATAATTGAAGACACCAGAGCATTTCACTTTCTTTTTCGTCATGTTAATATTCATCTTGTAAGAAAGATTGAGCAGACTGATCTGAAGCTCGACTTCCTTGAATATTTCAAAAGCGCTCTTTGCAACATGAGAAAGCGTAAAAACAGGATATTTGTTCATCTTGGCATAGTTGTGAATCCTGATATATGCGTGCTTATAGCTGATTTTTTCATGAGGATAAATTCTGTCAACTGGAGCATTGTTTCCGGTTTATATGAAAATAAGCTAATTATTGTTTTCAGAAACAACGGACTTTGCAGGAATGCCGGCAAGGTAGCAAAAGAGAGCTTTGGTAATATCGGTTCCGCGGGTGGCCATAAAAGTATGGCTCGCGCTGAAATTTCAATTGAAGCTTTAAATAAGATTGCAGACCATAAAAATGACAAAAAACTTTTAAAGTGGATTATAAATCAGATTGAAAAGAGAGCTGGAAAAAAATAAGAAACGTGAACGAAATAACTTTCACAAGCAGGCGCATAGATTTGGGTTTTTCGTTCCCAGGCTCTGCCTCTTGTAAGCTGGTCAATGAAAGATGCCCTTTTTATAACCGTTCATGGAAGAACCGGTAGCATAACAATATGTAAGCTTTTATAGGCGCTTACAACTTTTTTAACTTTCAGAATATCAATATAGGAGTAATGCCAAATATATGTTTTCAATGAAATCTTTCCAAAAAGAATATGAAACCGATACTGTAAACATTGAAATAAGAAATCGCAAATTTCGTTTTTTTGTCCCCAAATCACTTGATAGATTTATTGATCCTGAGAATGTTTTCAATAATTTTCCATTATGGGCTAAAATATGGGAACCTTGTCTTATGCTGGCAGATCATCTTGCTTCAATGCCTGTAAATCCTGAAAAGAGCTTTCTTGAAATAGGCTGCGGCCTTGGTTTGGTGGGGATAGTTGCCTCCTCATTCGGTCATAATGTGACAATGACGGAATACAATCATGACGCCTTGAATTTTGCGAAAGCCAACGCTCATATAAACGATTGTTCAAATCTGGAAATCATGAGATTGGACTGGAACAAACCTGAATTAAAGGAAACTTTCGACAGAATAATAGGGTGTGAGATCGTATACAAGGAAGAGAGCTTTTATCCAATTTTAAAGCTTTTTCAAACCTATCTGAAAGAAGACGGAGAAATACTACATGTAGAAAGACTCAGGAAGTCAAGCGTAGAATTTTTCAGGCAAATGAACGAACTCTTTAACATAACAACCAAAAAGAAAATTATGCGCAATGATTCTGATGAAATCCGTGTTATGATGTGCAAAATGACCTTTAAAACTATTTGACGAGTTTACCAAAGCCTGCAGCGTGATTTTAAAGAAGAAAAACAATATTTCATTTTTCCGATTTCCGAATCTGGAAGGGTTTCCTGATATTGAACACTGGATTTTTACAAGAAATACCGGATGCAGCGGCGATCCTTACAGAAGTCTTAATATAGGCTTTGGCGTTGGAGATAATAATATTGATGTTGAGGTGAACAGACATGCTCTTTCACAATGTATTGATGAAAAAGATATTGTTTATTTAAAACAGATTCATGGAACTAAAGCTCTTATATTTGCAAAAAATAACAAAGCCAACGCAAAATCCGTTCAAAAATCGCCTTTTGCTGGTGATGCCATGATAACGGATATACAAAAGAAATTTCTTGCAGTGCAAACAGCCGACTGTCAACCTATACTCATGTACGATCCTGTCAGACAGGTAGTTGCAAATGTTCATTCCGGGTGGCGTGGAAGTATAAAAAATATTGCAGGTCGGACAGTAGAAAGAATGAAAAAAAACTTTGGCTGCAATCCTCGCGATATTATTGCAGGAATAGGTCCATCTCTTGGCCCATGTTGCGCGGAATTTATTAACTACAAAAAGGAAATTCCTGATGCATTCTGGAAATACAAGAATGATTCCGATTACTTTGATTTCTGGTCATTAGGCCATGATCAGCTTTGTTGTGCCGGAGTCTTAATTGAAAACATATATTCAAGTAAAATATGTACCAGGTGTAATACAGACCTCTTTTTTTCATTTCGCGGAGAGGGCGTTACGGGAAGGTTTGCTTCTATTATCGGTTTAAAATAATTGAGAAATAAAAGTTTCCCAGTTGTTTTTGTGCGAGCCCTTACGCTGTGAATGGACAGCGGTTATATGTTTGGCTCATATTCTTATAGGAAGGAAATAATCGTAAAAAGGCGAGCTATTTTGATATTTTTGTGAGAGAATCAGGCGTCCCGTGTTTTTCTATTCCCACAGGGCATTACGAAGGCCGGATGTGCGCTCAATTCTCCGTGATATTGAAACTTTTATAAGAGCTTCTGCTGCCCATATCGAAATCTTTTGTTTAGCCCTTGTGACAGCCGTGTAAATCAGTTCCCTTGTGAGCAGAGGATAATCCTTATCCGGCAATACAAGGTGAATATTTTCAAATTCAGATCCCTAACTCTTGTGAACCGTCATTGCATAAACCGTTTCATGGCTGGGAAGCCTGTGTGGCAAAAATCTTCTCAATTCACCGGAAGTCCCTTGAAAAAATACATGTAGCTCATTACTGCTCGAACCTTGAACCGGCATCGTTATACCGATATCACCATTAAAGAGTTCCAGATTATAGTCATTAACAGTAATTAGAATCGGTCTGCCCCTGTACCACGGATTATAAGACAGATTACCCGGTTTTATAAGACCATCTCGAGCCAATACATCTTCCACAAGTTTGCTTACAGCATAAACTCCGAATGGACCTATTTTTACAGCACACAATATCCTGAATCGGTTAAAAAGCTCCAGAGCCTTGTGCGGATCATCTGTTTTCAGGTATTTTGAATAAGCTTTGATTATATTTTCTGCAAAAATCCGGAATAGATCCGCTTGCTCATTCGACGATGATATAATTTCTTTCCATGTTATACTTTTGTCATCAC
>JAUWOS010000088.1 GCA_030611985.1 Desulfobacterales bacterium
TGAGTAGGTCGGTTTTTCTCTTATTTTTGCGAATTTTCTATGTTTTTTGAAATACAGTTAAAGCCTGCAAATAATTGTCATGCTACCAATTATTTGGAATAATTGACAAATATTGTTAAATTCCATAATTAGAATTGCTGAAGAGATATCTCCAAGACGCAGACCCCAGTATGATTCCAGACGGCTTTCAAATTTGTTGGCAACATCTTTGGCATCCCTTACAAAAACAAAGATTCCGCCCTGACCTCTTTCCGCCATAGCCACGTCTGCACGCGCTGTTTTCTTTAATGCGCTCCATTTCAAGCTTTTTATCCAAAAGCCGATCCATCATCTTGTTTAATTGATTGGCCAACCAATCATAAGATGTTTTGATAAAAGCTGCAAACTCCCTGATCTCGTCATCACTCAGAGGAGCATAGAACAAGACCTTCAGCCGCAAGGCCCAGAGTTCTTCTTTCCTAAGCTTTTGCAGGCGCTGTAGATGTGCGTTTTCTTAGATAATCAACTATAGCTTTGTGTTGGTTGCCTAAGAAAACGTGCATATGCAGTGTCTGTGAACGCTTACGGTTTTCTTTTTTGTCCTGCTGTGTCGGCGAGGTTCTTGATTAAGAGATTGATATTTGATATGTTATAATTTTTTGTAGTTTGCAATAAACGAATAATTGAGGGACTGTGGAATTGTGTTAAAACGTAAAAGCAAGTCTAAGGTATTAAAAAAGCGTACAATGCGTCAGCAAAAGGGATATCTTGCAAAGATTATTCGATGGTGCATCATGGTAGCTCTTTTTATGATAATATCCGGCGTTGTTGCGCTTGCCGGTTTTTATTTCTATCTCAGTGAAAATCTTCCTAGAATTTCTTCTTTAACAGACTATCGTCCTCCGGTAATCACAACTGTGTTTTCTGACGACAACAGAAAAATCGCTGAATTCTATAAAGAGCGAAGGATTGTGGTTCCTCTATCCGACATATCTGAAATGCTTATAAAAACGTTTATCGCAGCAGAAGATGCAAGATTTTTTGAACATGGCGGAATAGATTTTTTCAGCATTATTAGAGCATTTTTCAAGAACATCAAAGCTGGAACTATAGTTCAAGGCGGCAGCACAATTACCCAACAAGTAACAAAATCATTTTTTTTGACACCGGAAAGAAGCTATAGCCGCAAGATTAAAGAAATTATCCTCGCATACCGCATTGACAAGCTATTTTCCAAAGAGGAAATTCTCTTTTTGTATTTGAACCAGATTTATCTGGGACATGGAGCATATGGCGTGGAAGCTGCTGCTGAGAATTATTTCGGAAAATCTACAAAAGAATTGAATCTTGCCGAATGCGCTGTTTTAGCCGGTCTGCCTCAGGCTCCCAGCAGATATTCCCCTTTCAGATATCCGGAAAGAGCAAAACAGCGTCAGATATATGTTTTAAACAGAATGGTTGCGGAAGGTTATATAACCAACGTTCAAGCAACAGAGGCCATAAATATAAAGCTTGATATAAAACCGAGACGAAACTGGTATATAGAAAAGGTTCCATTTTATACAGAGCATATAAGGCGTTATGTTGAAAAAAAATATGGTCAGGATGCGCTATACAAGGAAGGGCTCAAAATTTATGCTGCCGTCAATATTGAAATGCAAAGAACAGCTCGAGAAGAAATCAGCAAGGGGTTAAATGATCTTGATAAACGTCAAGGCTACAGAGGTCCTCTGAAGCATCTTGCACAAGAGGAAATTGAGTCGTTTTCAAATAAGCTTCAGACTGAGTTTGACAAACACCCCTTAGAGGAAGGAGCTATAGTAAAAGGCGTTGTGATAGATATTGATGATACAAACAATACCGTTACTGTTCGGATGGGAATGAACAGGGGGACAATAAGACTTGACAGTATGCTTTGGGCAAGAAAACCGGATCCGGAATTAGCTTACTATGAAGACAAAGTTATACACCCTGAAGATGTGCTGGCCGGCGGTGATGTTATACTAGTGAAACTTAAAAAGAAAACAGAAGATGACCTGTTGTGGGAGCTTGCTCTGCAACAGACTCCAAAGGCTCAGGCTGCTCTGGTTTGTATTGAGTCGGAAACGGGTCAGGTAAAAGCTATGACAGGCGGACTGGATTTTGAGAAAAGCCAGTTTAACAGAGCTGTCCAGTCAAGACGGCAGCCCGGTTCCGCTTTTAAACCGATAATATATGCGGCAGCCATTGACAAGGGATACACTCCGGCAACCATGATAATCGACTCTCCAATTGTGCTTCAGGATGAAGAACATGATTTTACATGGAAGCCCAGAAACTATGGGGAAAAGTTCTACGGCCCGACACTTTTTCGCAATGCGCTTGCAAAGTCGCATAACGTTGTAACTATAAAGATATTAAAAGATATCGGTATTGATTATGCAATAGATTACGCGAAAAAATTTGGTATCACATCAAAATTGAGCAGAGATCTTTCGATAGCACTTGGGTCTTCCGGAGTATCGCTACTTGAACTGGTTAATGCTTATTCGGTTTTTACCAATCTTGGCTATTTTGTACAACCTGTTTTTATAACAAAAATCGTTGATCGGGATGGAAATATAATTGAAAAGATTGATCTGGAAAGAAAGAAAGTAATGGAAAAAAATACTGCCTACATTATGACCAGCCTTCTTGAAGGTGTAGTCAAGCATGGAACCGGCCGAAGGGCCAGAGCGTTGAACAGACCTGCGGCAGGCAAGACCGGCACAACAAACAATCTGCATGATGCCTGGTTTGTGGGATACACGCCACGTTATATCACAGGAACATGGGTAGGCTTTGATAGTGAGAGTTCTCTCGGAAAGGGTGAAACAGGCTCGAGAGCTGCAAGCCCGATATGGCTTGGTTTTATGAAGAAAATTCTTGTGAATAAGCCTGTCAGAGTTTTTCAGGTACCGGAAGGAATTGTTTTTTCTAAAATAGATGCCAAAACTGGTCTTTTGCCTGTTTCTGAATCTAAAAAAACTATATTTGAATGTTTTAAGGAAGGAACAGCTCCAACTGAATATACAAAAAAACCTAATTCAATTACAGAACCGGAAGAGTTTTTTAAATCAGAAATGTAATTGGATTTCATCTTTTTTGATAGAGAAATCCGATATAATTTTAAGCGATTTAATGTGAAATCTTGTTTTAAGAATTTCGATATTTTTGTTTTTTAAGCCCCTCATCCTGGAAATACTTTGCGGATGAACCTTTATTACAACTTTATCGCAAGAGTCTTTTTTTGATTCCCTTTTTTTTGATTCCCTTCTTTTTGATTCAAGGATAGATGCAGCCATATCAAGAAAAATTTCTGAATAAACAAGGTGTCCAAAGGCAGGATGATGAGGTCCGGCAAGAATTGTTGAGTTTTTTTCCAGATGTTCCGACGCCTGAAGTCCCATGCGAATTACCTGGATGCTGTTTTTTCTGAAATAAAGATAAAGCTTTTTAACCAGGCTGACACATGTTTCCAGAGATAATGGAGTGTATGATCCTTTTTTGTACCAACTTGCGAGGATAGTCTTTTCAAAAACAATTGCAGGATAAATTCTAACAAAATCAGGAGAAAGATCAGCTATCCGTCGGCCTGTGGCGAGCGCTTTTATTTCGTTATCACCGGGGAGTCCAATCATCATCTGCAAGCCGATCTCATAGTTTCGTTTCTTTAGCAGATTGACCGCTTTTTCTGTGTCTGATGAAGTATGCCCGCGTTTTGCCATGGTCAGCACATGATTATCCATTGACTGGACACCGAGTTCAATTGTTTTAACGGGAAAATCTTTTAAAATATCAAGCCGATCATTATCTATGGTATCGGGACGAGTGGAAAATCTGATGCTCTCAACTTTACCTTCATTTACAAATTTTGTGGCTTCATAAAGCAGGGACTTGATATAATTTTTTTTCAGTCCAAGAAAATTTCCACCATAAAATGAAATTTGAACTCTATTTCTGCGCTTTCCTTTGTAATCAAGAAATTTATTTATTTGAAATTGAAGTTTTTCAGGAGAGGGGATATTTTGTTTTGCCCCCGTGACAACTGCTTGATTGCAGAAAACACACCGATGAGGACATCCAAGATTGGGTAGAAAAATCGGAATTATAAAAGGCCGGAAATCAGATGTTTTCATTTACTCTTTTTTCAGAATTTCAAGAACTCTTTTTGCAGCATCCTGTTCCGCCATCTTCTTGCTCTTGCCTGATCCTTCAGTACTGATTTTACCCACCTTCAATTGCACCCTGAAAGTCTTGTCATGATCAGGGCCGCTTTCGTGAATAACACTATAGCGAGACATCGCCCTTTGACCTACCTGTACAAGCTCTTGAAGCCGGCTTTTATAGTCATGATTTGCCGCTGGAGCTGCAATAAAATCAAGCGGTTTCAAAAAATGGATATCAATGATTTTAAATACAGCATCAAAACCGCCATCCAGATAAATAGCAGCCATTACAGCCTCAAATGTATCAGCCAGTATTGAGTTCTTTTCTCGTCCGTTTGTCTGAATTTCTCCCTTTCCTAATCGTATGTAAAGTCCGAGATCTATCGTGCGGGCAACAGTCGCAAGCTGAGATTCATTAACCAGGCTGGAACGTTTTCTTGAAAGACTACCCTCATCTATATCCGGATAGCGCTGCATAAGTATATGTCCGACAATAAGGCTTAAAACAGCATCTCCAAGGAATTCGAAACGCTCATTGTCATGCATGTCTGCAACATTTTGCTCATTTGCAAACGAACTGTGGCAAAGAGCCTCATTAAGAATATTTATATTATTAAATTTATATAGAAGTTTTTGTTCAAATCCGGAAAGATCTATTTGGCTCATTTCATTTCCTGACTAATTTCTCATATAGTTCATAAGGTACAAGAAGATCTCCTTTTCCGTACCCCATTTTAATGTCCGGCTTCAAAGAACCGTGAAAGTCAGTACCGCCGGTCATTAACAATCCGTGGCGATTCGCAATATCAGCATAATTCGCTGTTTGATCAGCTCTATGTTCAGAATAATAAACTTCTATTCCTTTTAGTCCCATTTCTTTTAAAGAGAGTATCAGATCTTCCAGAAGCGCATCATTTTTAAATTTAAGAAGAAAGGGATGGGCAATAACGGGAATACCTCCAGCGCCAAGTATGATTTCAATTGCCTGAGCGCAGTCGATACGATATTTATCAACATATGCTGGCTTGCCTTTTCCGAGGTATTTATTAAATGCCTCGGAAATTGATTCAACATAACCTTTTTTAAGCATAAGTTGTGCGATATGGGGTCTTCCAAGCTGACATTCTCCGACTTTATCAATGACTTCTTTTAAAGTGAGATCAATTCCAAGGTCGTTGAGACGTTCTATGATTTGAGGGTTTCGGTTCTTTCTGGCCTGTTGCAGTATTTCAAGCGTTTTATTTAAAGCAGGATCATCAAGTCTGATAGAATAACCCAATATGTGAAAGCTTTCGGAGCAGGGAAAAGATGGAGGCGAAGATGCACTTATTTCAATACCGGTTAAAAATTTAACGGAAGGAGGTATGCCCAGAGCAATAGCCTCTTTTGAACCATCAATAGTATCATGATCTGTGATAGCAATAGCTTTTAGGTTAAGTTTTTGGGCTAAATCAAGAATTTCAGATGGAGAAAATGTTCCATCCGAAGCAGTCGAGTGAATATGAAGGTCAATTCTTGCTTGTTTGTTATAATCCAAGGGCCTTTTCTAAAGCCTCCTCTTTTGTTTTGCAATCAATACATTGAGTAGTTACAGGTCTGGCATTGAGCCGTTCTATAGAAATATCTTCACCGCACTTTTCACAAATCCCAAATGCATTGTTTTCAATACGTTCAACTGCTTTTTTAATCTTCTTGATAAGTTTACTTTCCCTGTCTCTTATGCGAAGAAGAAAATTTCGGTCTGATTCAAGAGAAGCGCGGTCTGTTGGATCCGGAAAATTATCTTTTGGAACATTCATGCCTGTAACAGTATCATCTGCCTTGTTCAAAAGATCTTCCATCTGCCTTGTCAAAATCCCTTTAAAATATTCAATGTCTTTCTGTTTCATAATCAAGCCTTTGACAGATCGTGTACAAAAATAAAATTCCAATACAAATTACACCTTTAAAAAAGAGACTTTAATATCACAATGCAATATTTATGTAAAGAACAAAAAAATCAGACAATAAATCCCTAAATCCTTCAATTCCTAAATCGGCATCCTTCATTTACCAGTTTACATAACAAGAGGCAGAGCCTCGCATAATGCATTCCCAGGCAGAGCCTGGGAACGAAAGTGTAAATCCTTCAATTCCTAAATTTTTTAATTCCTAAATTTTTTAATTTTTTAATTTTTTTAAGCAACTTCTTTAAGAAACTTTTCAAGATTTTTTAAATTATTTACATTATAAATTTTACAAGGATAATCATTCGGCAAAATCTTTTTTAACAAACCTGCAAGCGCTCTCCCCGGACCAATTTCTACAAAGATTTCAGTTCTTTCTTCTATAAGCTTGCGCATTGAGTCGTACCACTTTACAGGACTGCACAACTGCTTTGCCATAATCGATCTGATTTCATCGGGATTCATTGCAAAATCAGCAGTAACATTATGAACCATGAGGTGTTTTGGTGTACTGAAAGAGATAGTTTTAAGAAAATCTTTAAACTCATTTTCCGCCCCTCTTATCAATTCACTATGCCATGCTCCACTTACTCTTAAAGGCACAACCCTTGCTTTCTGGGTTGCGGCAAGCGATGAAACTTCCTTTATACGATCAGGAGACCCCGTTATAATAATCTGATACTCTGCATTGTGGTTTGCCACCGATACAATTCCCTCCGTTTGAACTTTGGCAACAAGTTCGGAAACAGCATCTATGGAAAGTCCGATAATGGCATGCATTGCTCCTTTATGTTTTATCGACTCCCTATGCATCAATTCTCCTCTTTTCAAAACAAGTTCGAAGATATCCTGCGTTGAAACAACTTCTGATGCACAGAGTGCGCTATATTCTCCAAGACTGTGACCTGCTGAAATCTCGGGTTTTATGCCTTCTTTTTGTATTGCGGCAAGACATGCAAGATTTACAGCAGTTATAACAGGTTGAAGATTAACAGTTGCCGTAAGATCTTCCATGGGACCTTTAAAGCAGAGTTTTGATATGTTTATCCTTGTAATTTCTTCTGCCATATCAAAAAGTTCTTTTACAAAACTATATTCCTGATAAAAGTCAAGGCCCATGCCTATAGCCTGTGAACCCTGTCCCGGAAAAAGAAATGCTATTTTTTTCAAATTAAATTCTCCTTATGCTTCCTTAATCAGCATCTTAGCCACTTTAATGTCGTATACCTGGTTCGGATCAAAGTTACCGGTATTGGGCTTGTACATGCCGGCAGCTTTTTTAATCGCTCCGTAAGGCACCCATCCGTGTTCCTCCCAGAGATCAAGATCACTTGCATTCCAAAGCCTGAACCAGGTGTCGCCGTCCAGGTCACGCACATACATCCGGATCTGTTTGTTTTGGGGAAATGGATAATAAAACAAGCCTTTTTCATCTTTCATAAGTTTTTTTGCTCCTTTCAATAACTCCTGCTGCTATAAGCGGCAACATAATTTCATGATGACCTACAAGGCTAAAACCTTGGCCACCTTTAGCAGTGGGCCTGTTGACAACATTAGTCACGGGGCGGTAGTGCCGAATAAAGTCCATATTAACAAAAGTCCATATTAACAGTAGTAAAATTTTCAATGCTATTGCCCAGATTGCGGACAAGTGCAATAGCCTTCAGGAAGATCTCGGGCAGTATTACTGCAGATCCTACATTTAAGTAAACGCCCCCCTTCCAAAGAGGCAATTATGGATGCAAAGGTGCGAAAATCCCTGTGGCTCGCTCCTCCTGCCTCCTTTGGGTCAAAACAGCTCAGACTACCGCAATCCGCAACTATGTGCCTCAGCAATTCTCATTATAGAATATTCAATAACCCAATTCTTTTGCTTTTTCAAACTCTTTTAAAGCATCATCCGGCCGGTTTTGCTTAAGATAAAGCTTGCCGAGCCTCTGCCTGAAAAGACCATTTTCCGGTGAAACTTTTACGCTTTGTTCGCAAAATATAACAGCAATTTCAGGATTTTCACCCTGAACGTCGAAAAGAAATCCAAGTGCCGAGAGCGAGGCAGCATCATTCGGGTTTAGTTTTATTGCATTTTTATATGCTTTGGCCGCTTCATCCATCATATCGGCAGCGGCATAACATTCACCGAGATAATGGAAGGCAGGTCCTGAATCCGGTTTGATCCCGACTGCTTTTTCAAGGAGTTCTTGCCCTTTTTCAGATCTTTTCATTTCCGCATAAAGCCTGCCGGTTTGCAACACCACTTCAAATACGTCTTTTTTCAGACTGTCTGCTTCAAGAAAGCGCTCAAGCGCCCTGTCTTTGTTGCCCATCAACTTGTTTGCAAGTCCTGAGTTGTATAAGGCCATGATCTCTTTCGGGTCAAGCCGCATGGCTGTTTCAAACTCTTCTATCGCTTCTTCAAAGGAGCCAAGAATTCCATAACAGACGCCAAGACTATTGTGAACATTTACGTTTGATGGATCAAGCATGAGAGCCGTTTTAAATTCTTTGACAGCCTCTTTGATATCTCCTTTCTGATACAACCGGTCGCCACTGATATTCAAGCTCACAACGTCAAAGCAAACAACACTGCCAGGACCGAAGAATACGGCGTGATCAAGAGCTTTACGGGCATTATCAAGGATCCGACTCTTTTTGAAGTTGATAGTCGGATATAATGCTATTCCTATGGTAACTGTTTCATTTCGATATCCTACAAGATTTTTTTGGATTTTTTTAGCTATTTCAAGACAAAAATCTCCATTCTTTTCGGAAATAAAGCATCCGAACATATCGCAATCAAGCAATCCCCACATTCTGTTTTCGATTTTGCACACAGCATCAATGGTTTTGGCAACATCGGACAATATATCTACCGCATGATTGTTTTCCATTACTTCATCTTTGTGATTGAAGCTGTCAATATTGAAGCTGTCAATCCGGATAACCATTGCTCCAAATTTTGATGAAGAATCAAGCTGAGCCATGGAATGATCAATGAAAGCTTTTCCGGCAAGAATATCCGGGAACTCTTTTGACAGTTCGTCCGGACCAACGATTAACTCGTTTTTATCATCTTTGACTTTCGAATCTGTTTCACATAGCAGAAATTCACCGGTAGAAGCGCTGCAACGAAATAATTTCTGGCAGCTTTGTGTCATAATCAGACCTTTTCATTGTAAGGAACGTGGATGAATTAACTTCCGCAAGTAGGCGCATAGATTTGGGTTAGATTTGACCAATCTCAAAGCCGACCCAAATCTATACGCCTGCCTAATGAAGTTATTTCGCTCACGTTCCTAAGTGAGCAATAATAAGATTTTGCATTTTCAGGAAAAATAATATAAAATAAAAAATGATTGAGTGTCAAATATAAAAGATATATCACAATGGCAAACGCATTTGAACCATAGCCATTTTAAAAAATTTCGACCTGTGCGGTTAGGAACGAGAACAAAAAAGCGCAGTATTTTTAGAAAATGTGTTGACAATTTTACAAAATCATAAAAAGTTAGATTTGTTACGTTTCGCTTTTTCAAAAAAAGAGATTGACTTTATTTAGCGCTAAGGCTACTCAATTCAGTTTT
>JAUWOS010000109.1 GCA_030611985.1 Desulfobacterales bacterium
GTAAGGCGGGACACCTTGTAATCTCAAGGAGTTGCAGTAGGGTGGACTACGCCCACCAATCTATGCAGTTTGCAGCGATCGCCCATTGATGGTGGACATTGCTCACCCTGCAAATTGTCCCGCCTTACGTTGGTAGCCCAACTCGCGCAATCTTTAATTGTATAAAACAAAAATTTCGCAAATGTAAAGGGGGTTTTTCAGGGGGATAAAATGGGTATATTTTCTCCCCCTTTGCGATATATAACAAATAGAAACAAGTAGTTGAAAATTAGAGTGCTGAGGGGATAATTTCAGAAAAAAGATTTTTTTGAAAAAACAAATTATTCGACCGTTTTACCGGTTAAATACGGATTGAATGTAAGTGCGAAGATTGTGGTGGAATTTATTAAGGCCCAGTTTTTTCCGGATATTTTTCCGGTGCGATTTAACCGTTTCAGGAGAAATGTGCATATGCATGGCGATTTCATTAGTGGTTAATCCGTTCTCAATCAAGAGCGCGATGCGAAATTCAGTTGGTGTGAGAGTTATAAAAAGCGCCTGCTGAACATTCAACCTTGATGTGAGATCCGTCATCAGGTTCCGCAACAGCTTAAGTTCGCGCAGATCGTTTTGAGAAAGATCGTTGCTCTGCTGAAGCCCCTCTATGATTGGCAGGATGGAAAATCTAATCTTCTTTTCCATACTTGCTTTGACATCACTTCTTACCCGTTCTATGTTTTTTGCCAATGTGGATAATGCTTTATTATTTTCCATCAACCGACTATTTGCTTCCTGAAGCTTGATTCTCTCATTACTGTACGCCAGTTCAATTCTTTGTGTTTCAATAGCGCGTTTAATGGAATGAGAAAACAATTTATACTCAAATGGTTTTTCCAGAAAATCAAAAGCGCCTAGTCTCAAGGCGCTGATTGCCGAATTTTTGTCACCAAACCCTGAAATAACAATAATTTTTGTATCAGGACTAATTTCGATTATTTCCGGCAACAATTCCATCCCTGACTTTTCCGGCATCTTGATGTCGAGCAGAACCACGTTAAAGAAGGTATTCCTGACAAGATCAAGAACCTCCAAAGGATTTGAGGTGATTTCAACTCTGATTCCGAGATGAAAAATCATTTGTTTTAATACATTACAAAAGTGTGTGTCATCATCCACAACCAACACAAGTGTGTCTTTTTCTATCACCATAGAGTCATTGCCTTGATTTTTTCTTTGGCGCACACTATGCGCCGATGGATTTACGGATTGCAGCATTTGCTTGTAATCTGAATCTGTGGCGCTGTTTTTGATGAAGTTGTTTTATCCACGTTCATAGCAACACATGTCATAAAGTGGGCATGATGCGCAGTTTGGCTTTCTTGCTTTGCAAACAGCTCTTCCAAAATAAATAAGTCGCAGGGAAAAGTCGTTCCATTCTTTTTTTGGTATTACTTTCATAAGGTCTGTCTCTATTTTTACAGGATCCTTGTTTTCTGTAAGCCCCAGCCTTTTTGAAAGCCTTGAAACATGTGTATCCACAACAATGCCTGGAACTCCAAATGCAACGCCAAGAACTACATTGGCGGTTTTACGTCCTACACCCGGCAGCTTTATCAGTTCATCCAATTTGTCAGGGACTATGCCTTTGTATTTTTCTACAAGACTTTTTGAGCTGTTTTTGATGTTCCTGGCCTTGTTGCGGAAAAAACCTGTAGAGCGAATTAGTTTTTCAATGATCTCAATGGGAGCGCCGGCAAGATCATAAGGAGTGGGTAGTTTTTTGAATAGATTTTTTGTTGCAGAATTTACCTGCGCGTCTGTACATTGCGCTGAAAGTATGGTTGCTACAAGGAGTTCAAAAGTATTCCTGTAATGCAGTCCTGTCTTGACATCCGGATATATTGTTTTTAGTATTCTGCAAATTTTATCTGCATGTGCCATAGTCTCCATTTTTCAGACCCCTGCCCTCTGTCCTCTGCCTCCTGTCTCCTTCCTCCTGTCTCCTATCTGTTTCCTATCTTCCAAATGCTCCAAGCTGACATTGCGATATCTTTATTTCCAATTTTTCACAGGCTTCAGATACTTTCATCTTTGGCGCTCCGAGTCTTTCTGAAATTTTCCAGCAGGATTCACACGAAATACGGCCATCGACCAGTTCGTTTTTAATCGCTTCTTTCATTTC
Source organism: Desulfobacterales bacterium (assembly GCA_030611985.1). GTDB lineage: Bacteria > Desulfobacterota > Desulfobacteria > Desulfobacterales > ETH-SRB1 > DAOVDN01. Next base: position 2,162 of record JAUWOS010000109.1, read on the forward strand.
AGGCGATATGGTCTTTGCCGGATTTGCAATCCTCTTTTGCGGTCTGTATCCAAACAACCCCATCTGGCATTTGCTTAAACGACTTTCCAGCAGATCGACAGCCACACCCACTTCGGCCGGTGTTACCTTCAAATCATATGCTATTTTGTGCGAAGCCGCGCAGGTTATCTTTCCATCGGAAATCTTCTCTTTGACCGCCCTTGCAATTTGTGGATTCAGCTTCGTTCCTTTTGGGTGTTTTGCAGCAAATTGCCTCTTATCTTCATGCATTACCGATTTCTCATTTTATGGTTATTTTTCGAAGCATTCTGTATGATATTAAGTCCGATATACATATAATGAAGGCCGGATGTTGTGGTCAATCCTGCCGTAAGCCAGTATAGTGACATTGTTATTATATATGCGCCTGGAATCTTCGGGTCAAGCAGGGCTAAAAAAATAGTCGACAGTTGGGCAACAGTAGTGCATTTGCTGACAAGACTCGGTTTTATCTCAATATTTATATCTGTAATTGAAAAAACAGCAATGCCGAGCATTATTAAAATATCACGACTTATTACAATAACGGTAAGCCAGGACGGAACGATTTTAAGAAGAGCCAGACTTGTAAAAGCAACGATTAAAAGCAGCTTATCTGCTATGGGATCAAGATATGCCCCCAGTACTGTTTTCTGATTCAACCACCTTGCCAAAAGGCCATCCATGCCGTCGCTGATTGCTGCAATGGTAAAAACCAAAAGAGCAAAAGAAGGGAGGTCTTTTAGCAGAAAAATAACAAAAAAAGGCGTAAGCAATATTCTGAAAACAGTTAAGATATTGGGTATATTTATGGTTAAATTTGATTGTTTCAATGCAGTATTTTAATTGGAATAAGTTTTATTCTTAAGTGGTTTTGCGATACCTCATAGATGTTAATGCCAAACGAGTCAAAGGCTTTCAGCATCAAGGCATCTGCGAGTTCTTCGGCATTTCCCTGAAAATTTACAATAATGGCTGACTCATCAAACTTCATCTCCTTGATCTGCATCCCGTTTACTCCGGCCATGTCATTTAAATTGTTGCGAAATGTTACAAAATTTGCAAGCTGGACTGTCCCTTCAACAATGATTTCCACCACAGTGGGCATCTTGACTGCTTTCCGCCAGACACCGGCTATTTGAGAAGCAAGCTCCTCGCCTGCAAGAAAGCCCGCATGTGAAAGCGCTTTTATGCTCCCCGCGACTTCATCGGTATTTACGGCTACAGCAGACTGCATGGTTGAAGCTATTTCTGCTCCAGTATCTGTCCGAAGCGCACAGACTGTCACAGTTCCCTGAAATGACCTGATATTTTCTCCCATGGTATTTGGAGCTATATCAGCTACAGATTTTCCGATTATTACTACATCCGCCTGCAAACGTGTTCCGAGATTAACAGCCTGCTCATTATCAAGATCAGACTTATAGCTCAAAATATCAAGTCTCAAATTTCTAAGTATGTTTTCATGATCAATTACCGTAAAGCCCTTTTTTCTCATATTTTCAGACATGGCATTTTCTGTAACGGTTTTGGCCAAAGTCATATCTTCTCCCCACCAGCATTGTGGTGAAGCATCTTCAATATTCTGTTCTGCAATAAAAAAAAGAATTTTCGGCAAACTCTTTTTAACAAGCCGAATCCCGACACTCAATAGATGCTGCTTAACCATATCTATCGAAACCGTTGCCTGCACCATTACTCTGTATGTCTTTCCGGAGATCAATTCTGTCAGTACTTTATAGTTCTGAATAAATTTACCGGTATTATCGTAAAGCGCTTCGTTTAAAATCTGAAAATTACGGACCAGAGATTCGGTGGATAAAAAGTCTGAGACAACCATTTCTACAGCCGAAATCAGGCTGTTTGAAATCGCCTGATTTCGTGCTTTTACAACATCTTTATTGCAAACCACACTTGTTCCCGTTATCTCTACAATTTTTGTAATGCTCTGTTCTCCAGCATAGGCAGCGCCTGACAAAAAAACTGTAAAGAAAAAGACTGCAAGCAAGGATATCTGTTTTACCTGTTTCATTATTTTAGACTTTACGTACCAGCGCATAATCTGCGATATTTAAAAGGATTTCTTTGGTTTTTGAGGGGTCAAAAATCGAAATGGCATCTTTTGCCTTTTTAACATATTCTGCTGACAGCTTTTCCGTGTATGCAAGCCCTCCATACTTTCTTAACAGTTCTATTAACATTTCAAAATCATAAGCGGAAAGATCTTTACTTTTTATTATTTTTTTCATCACGATCTGATCCTCCGGAGAAGCCTCTTTCAGAGAATATATAACAGGAAGAGTCAATTTTCCTTCTCTCAAGTCTGCTCCAATCTCTTTTCCGAGAACCATTGTTTTTGATGTGTAGTCAAGAAGATCATCTGCCATCTGAAAAGCGATTCCGAGATTGAAACCATAATCTGAAACAGCCTCTTCCTTTTCTTTCGGCGCATCCGCAATAAGGGCGCCGCTGCGACACGCTCCATGAAAAAGAACAGCGGTTTTGCGCCGTATAATCTCCATGTACTCTTCTTCTGAAAGGTCTGATTCTCCTATTCTTGCAAGCTGGTGTATTTCTCCCTGTGACATCTGTTGCGTGATATTTGCTATTGTTTTGATAACCTCCGGACGCCCTGTTTCAGCCGCAATTGAAAGAGAACGAGCAAGGAGGAAATCTCCAACAAGAACTGCTGTGGAATTGCCATATATGGAATGTGCTACCGGTTTACCTCTCCGTAATGTTGCTCCATCAACAAGATCATCATGCAGTAGAGTAGCTGTATGCAAGTACTCAAAAATAGTGGAAAAAGTCTTGTCATAGCTCCCCTTGTAATTGCAAATTCTTGCAGAAAGAATCATAAGCAGAGGCCTTAATCTCTTGCCGCCGGAAAATAAAATATGGCCGGCTATTTGTGAGACCAGATCGAGATACGAATTTAAATTTTGCTTAAGAGAGACTTCAATATCCGCAAGGTCATTTTTTACCATAGCAAGGATTTTGTATTTTAAATCACTCACACTACTTCTCCTGCAAGATCGTACTCAAGAGCATCTGTAATCCTTACGTTAACAAAGCTGCCGATCTTCAACTGCCTGGAATTAATATATGTAATGCCATCTACCTCTGGAGCCTGAAATGAGCTGCGACCTGCAAAAGTGTTCTCTTCAAGCTCCTCTTCTACCAAAACTTTACAGATACTGCCAAGTCGCTTCCGGTTGTTTTTCAAAGATATTTCAGCCTGGCAGGACATAAGTGTGTTGTATCTTTCTTTTGCCACACTTTCTGGAACATGATCGGAAAGTCTGTGAGATGGCAGGTCTTCGGAATCGGAATAAATAAAAACTCCAAGATGATCGAAATGGACATCTTTAATAAAGTCTAAAAGCAGCGAAAAGTCTCTGTCCGTTTCTCCCGGAAAACCTGTTATAATAGTTGTTCGAAGTGCGGCATCGGGAGCAAGTAATCGGATATTGTCAAAAAGTCTGCAAAGATCATCACGTGTATATTTTCGCCCCATTCGTTTTAAAACAAAGCTGCTCGCATGTTGAATCGGAATATCAAAATACGAGCAGATATTTTGGCGTTCTGCAATTGTTTTGATAAGAGATTCATCAATGCTTTCAGGGTGTCCGTACAAAACTCTAATCCATGCGCTCCCTGATTTATCCGAAATGTTTTCAAGCAGGCTGCACAGGTCGGCGGGCGGAGACAAATCCTTTCCATAGTTTGTTGTATCCTGGGCAATCAGTATCAGCTCTTTTGTACCCGATAATATCAGAGAATCCGCTTCGGCAACAATATCTTCAGGCAAACGGCTTCTTTGTTTTCCGCGAAGCTTTGGTATGATGCAATAGGTACAATGTTTGTTGCATCCTTCAGAAATTTTAAGATAGGCAATGTGCGAAGAACCTGGTATTCTTGGTGTATCACAGCTTTGCAGAACTGACAAATCAGGATCAGACAAAAGACACTTTGAAATATTCAAAGAACCTTTCGCGGCCTGCACAATCTTATCAAAAGCGCCGGTGCCAAGAAAAACATCGACTTCCGGCAATGCATAAACAATCTTCTTTTGAAAGCGTTCGGGAAGACATCCGACAACGATCAGACGACAGCAGGCTCCGGTCTTTTTAAACTTTGCCAGCTCAAGGATGGTGTCTATTGATTCGTTAACAGCAGGCTCAATAAAACTACAGGTATTTATAATTATTATATCGGCTTTTTCAGGATCCTGCGCTATGCTCAAACCGGCTTCCATGAGCCGGCCTGACATAATTTCGCTATCCACAAGATTTTTTACACAGCCCAGACTAACTATATAAAGTTTCACTATTTACTTTAGCTTCTTTATTTCTTCTGTAATTAAAGGCACCAGTTCAAAAAGATCGCCGACTATTCCATAATCAGCCTTCGAAAATACAGGAGCTTCCGGATCTTTATTTATAGCTACAATAATTCCGGATGACGACATGCCGGCAAAATGTTGTATGGCTCCGGATATTCCACAAGCAATATAAAGATTGGGCGAAACGACTTTGCCGGTTTGTCCAACCTGATCTGAAGCGGAACGCCACCCTTCATCAACTGCTGCTCGTGATGCTCCAACTGCGCCATCCAGCAAGTCTGCCAGCTCTTCTATTACTGAAAAATCAGAACCTCCCATTCCTCTGCCACCCGATACAACCACATCTGCTTCGGTAAGCTCAACCCTGCCTGTATCCAGTTTTTTTTCAATAAATTGCAATTCGGTTTTGCCGACATCTACATCAAGCTTTTCAATTGATCCTGCTCCGGCAGATTCCGTAATATTCATTGAATTCGGCCGAATAGCCGCTATCTGCGGCTTTCCATCAAGAGCTACATCAGCCAGAATCTTACCGCCATACATAGAACGTGTTGCAATAAGGTTGTCATTTTCAACACGAAGAGCTATGCAATCCATAGCCAGTGGCGCATTAAGACGTGCGGCAAGACGCGCGGAAAGGTCTCTTCCCTGGGTGGATGCTCCTGAAATTATCACAACGGGCTTTTCTTTACTAACGATATCGGCAACTACATTTGTATATGCATCAGTCGTATATTCATAAAGCGCTCGGGTTTCGGCAACCAGTATTTTGTCTGCACCGTATTTTGCAAGTTCTTTTGAAATATTCTCGCTTGTTCCTAAAACCAGGGCTGTGAGATCGCACCCCAGGCTATCGGCTATGCGTTTTCCCTCACTTAAAGCCTCATATGTAACTTTTCTGAAAACACCATCCGACTGCTCCGCTATTGCAAGCACACCTTGTGACATACTTATATCTCCTTATACAAAAATTGGCATTAAATAACTTTGGCTTCTTCGCTCAAAGCCCTGACAAGTTCTGCAGCCTTTGCCTGTGCGGATTCACCTTCTATAATTCTTCCGTCTTTTCTCTCCGGCGGAAATTTCATTGAGACTATCTTTGTCTTGGGCTTGCCTGCCTTTGCGGCATCCAGCCCTATATCTGCAAGGGTTTTGATATCAAGCGGCTTCCTTTTTGCTTTCATAATACCGGGAAGAGATGCATAGCGCGGTTCGTTCAATCCTCGCTGGGTGGTAAAAAGAGCCGGTAACGGAGCCTCAAGTATCACAGTTCCGCCTTCAACAACCTTGTGACACCTGATCTTGCCATCTGCAATCTCTTCTTTGATGACCATCGAAATATGCGGAATGCTTAAAAATTCCGCTACAGCAGGTCCCACCTGAAAATTATCATCATCGACAGCCCGCTGACCCGCTATAATCAAGTCAAACGGCACATTTCTCAGAGCTTCCGAAAGAATCCGCGCTATACCCAGGCAATCGCATTTTTCTGCTGCCGGATCATTTATCAACACGCCCTTGTCAGCTCCCATTGCCAGAGCGGTTCTTATTGCTTCCGATGCCTTCTCCGGTCCTACGGAAATAACTGTAACCGAACCCCCGTGCGCTTCCTTTATCTGAATAGCTTCTTCAATTGCAAATTCGTCATATGGATTAATGACCCAATTGACCCTATCAGTCTTTATAGATACCCCGTCATCAGCAATCTCGACAAATGATTCCGTGGCAGGAACCTGTTTTAACAATACAATGATTTCCACTTTCTGCAACCTTCCTTTCATCCACGCTTCTAAACTACTTTTTGGCCTATATGAAAGATGCCAAAAATTGAATTACATTTTTCGTATCCTATTCAAATTTCGTGGTAAAACAGATTGCAAATCCTTGTAGGGGCGAACCTTGTGTTCGCCCTAATCAGGGCGAAC
>JAUWOS010000034.1 GCA_030611985.1 Desulfobacterales bacterium
CGTCAAGTGGTCAACGGTCGTAGGGGCAAGGCCCCTGTGCCTGCCCGATTACAAATTGATTACGCAATGCTGGACAACAACCACAGAGGAGGCAACCACAGAGGGTTGCTCCTACTTTAATCCGGATGATTACAGTGACAATTGACGATAAATCCGTATTTAGCGGAACAGATGATCTATTGCAGAGTCTTATAGAGAGCGATCCATTGCTGCGGCCGTACAAAAAAGTCCTTAAGCGTCGGATAGAACATATCTACGAGACGAAAAGAAAGCTTACCCGGGAAAAAATAAGCCTGGCTGAGTTTGCCTCAGGTCATGAATATTTTGGATTACATTTCTTTGACGGTGAGTGGATCTTTCGGGAATGGGCGCCCAATGCCGATGCAGTCTATCTAATTGGAGACATGACAGGCTGGCTGAAAAAAGAGACATTTGCTTTGAAACGGATCAAAAGAGATGGTGTATGGGAAATCCGTATGTCTGAAGGGACGTTGAAGCATGGAGATCTCTACCGGCTTCGTATCCATTGGCATGGCGGGAAGGGTGATCGTATTCCCGCATATGCGCGACGTGTGGTGCAGGATTCTGAAACATTGATTTTTAATGCCCAGGTCTGGCTTCCACCTTCCACTTATAGATGGCAATGCAATGATTTTCGGTGTCCATCCAACGCTCTGTTCATCTACGAAGCGCATGCAGGTATGGCCCAGGAAGAAGAAAAGATCGGTTCATACAGGGAATTTACCAGGTATATCCTTCCGCGGATCGCTGATAGCGGTTATAATGTACTGCAACTAATGGCGATCCCCGAACATCCTTACTATGGGTCGTTTGGTTACCATGTATCGAGTTTTTTTGCTGCTTCCTCCCGGTTTGGAACACCGGAGGAATTGAAGGAGTTGATTGATACTGCCCACACAGCCGGCATTGCGGTGATAATGGATATAGTCCATTCCCATGCTGTATCCAATGAAGTGGAAGGGCTCAGCCACTTTGACGGCACTTGTTATCAATATTTTCATGAAGGCCCTCGCGGGTTTCACAAAGCCTGGGATTCCAGATGTTTTGACTACGGCAAACATCAGGTTCTTCATTTTCTTCTTTCAAACTGTCGCTTCTGGCTCGACGAATACCGCTTTGACGGTTTCCGCTTTGACGGAATTACCAGTATGCTCTACCGAAATCACGGCCTGGGAAAGACATTTACTTCTTATGTGCAGTATTTTGACGATAACGTGGATGAAGATGCTCTCACGTATCTGGCTCTGGCCAACAGTCTCATCCACAAAATGCGCCCTGATGCTCTTACCATTGCCGAAGATATCAGCGGAATACCGGGGTTGGCCATGTCATTATCCAAAGGCGGAATCGGTTTTGATTACCGGTTTGCAATGGGCATTCCTGACTACTGGATCCGGCTGATTAAGCATTTTCCGGATGAAAAATGGCATATTGGAGATCTGTGGCATGAACTGACCAATCGGAGAAGAGACGAAAAGACTATCAGCTATGCCGAATCGCACGATCAGGCTCTTGTAGGAGACAAAACTCTCATCTTCCGACTCATTGGTTCAAATATGTTCAGCCATATGAACGTATCTGATGAAAATATCGTGGTTGATAGAGGCATAGCCTTGCACAAGCTTATCAGGTTAATCACTCTGACCACTGCTGGCAGCGGCTATCTCAACTTTATGGGTAATGAATTCGGACATCCGGAATGGATTGATTTTCCACGTGAAGGAAATGAATGGTCATACCATTATGCACGACGTCAGTGGCGACTTGTTGATGATCCTGATCTGAAATATCATTTTCTTGCACATTTCGACCATGATATGATTGCATTGGCCAAACGTTTCCGGATTTTTGAGTTTTCCGAACTGCATCTTTTGTTTGAACATTTAAAGGATAAGGTTATTGCTTTCAAACGGGGCAATCTTTTATTTGTGTTCAACTTTCATCCAACATGTTCTCACGACAACTATTCTTTTGAAGCACGCCCAGGAAAATACCGGATGATCTTTGAAAGTGATGCTTTTGAATATGGAGGACATGGCCGGTTGGTTTCGAATCAATATCATCTGACATTGCCTGATACTTCTTGTGACAGAGAAAGGCATTTACTCAGCATCTATCTTCCTACGCGCACGGCTATAGTCTTGCAATTATTATAGAATCGGTAAGCTTTTACAGGCACTGCATATGCACGTTTTCAGGGCAACCAACATAGCAACACTATAGTTGGTTACCCTGAAAACGCACATCTACAGCACCTGTAAAAGCTTACATGCTGGCGGGACAACCTGTAAATTCAATTAGTTGGCAACTCCTTAGAATTTGCTTGATTGTGAAATTGCCATAAAACCAAAATGGCGAAAAAGTGTCCCGCCTTAGGGTTCGCACAAAAATAAGTTCGCAATTTTAAGTGTTGAGGCGCCCGTCCGACAAGGCGCGAAAGCTCAGGAATATCGGGATATTCCTTTGCTTTTGCAACGAAGTCAGACGGGATGCATCGGTGCTTAAAATGTGAAGTTATTTTTGCGCGAGCCCTTAAGTTGGTAGCCATTAAATCTACGGCAAATTTGGGCGTAGATTCTACCAGGTTATTTTTACTGAGTTCTAAATCCGACAATCGCAACACAACAAAAAGGAGGTTTGAGATGAAAGAGTTTAAAAAAATCTTGTTTCCGGTTGATCTTTCGGAATCATCACCAAAAATCGTTCCCTTTGTGACAATAATGGCGCAGAAGTTTGATTCGGAAATTCATCTTTTGTTTGTAGCTCGTGTTTTTGACTATTTTTCAGGCATTTACGTTCCCCATCCTTCTATCAATAAATTTGAGGCCGAAATAGTAGAAGGGGCGGAAAAACGATTGGATGAATTCACGGAGGAAAATTTCAAAAATCTTCCGGATACTAAGGCAACGGTTGCATCCGGAGATATTTCAGAAGAAATTTTGAAATATATTCAATCTAAAGGGATTGATTTGCTCGTCATGGGCACTCACGGCAGGAAGGGTCTGGAAAAGGTCGTTTTCGGTTCTGTTGCAGAACGTGTAGCAAAAGCATCTCCTGTTCCGGTTCTTCTGGTAAATCCTTACAAAGTTTCATAATTAGGACTCGCACAACAATAACTTCACATTTTAAGCGTCGATGCATCCCGCCTGACTGCGTTACAAAAGCTCGGAATATCCCGATATTCCAGCAATTTCGCACCTTACCTGACGAGCGACTCAGCGCTTAAAATTGCGAACTTATTTTTGTGCGAACCCTTAGAAACGTGAACGAAATAATTTCCACGTTCCTTGGTTGAGTGGAAAATTGATTGAGTAGTTAGCGCCATCTTTTATTTATAACCATTCACGGGAGAACTAGCAAACAAGGCTTCTTCCCAACATGTAAGCTTTTACAGGTGCTGCATATGTGCGTTTTCAGGACAATCAACTATAGTGTGCTATGTTGGTTGTCCTGAAAACGCACATATGCAGTGCCTGTGAACGCTTACTATTTTTCTTTTTCCTTGAGCAGCTTATGCTGATAAGCTTCTCCTGTTTTGATAAGCAGTTCGTCGATATCGCAAGGTTTCATTACATAATCATAAGCGCCTAATTTCATGGCTTCCATGCCCGACTTGATTGAAGCATGTCCGGTAAGCATAATAATCTCTATAGCCGGTTTGATCTGTTTGATCTGTTTTAAGGTTTCAATACCGTCGATTTCGGGCATCTTGACATCTATAACAGCTACATCAAAAGACTGTTGCTTGACCAGTTCTATAGCCTCCTTGCCGCTTCCTGCATCCGTGATATCTATTTTTCTTAATTTCAATCTGTTGGCAAGAGTTGTTCTAAAGTCGTCCTCGTCATCAACCAGCAGCATCCGAATTTCCTGCATTTTCTGTCTCCTTTATATTTTAGTATCGAAAATTCAAAGTTTAATAACAAAATCAGCTCGTTATCAATCAGTATAATTTACGGCAGGCGTGCCGCTTTTTCCCTCTTCTGAAGGCAAGATAACGGCAGCGTAATATGAAATGTTGTTCCTTTGTCGACTTCGCTCTCGACTGTAATTTGGCCGCCTAATTTTTCAATTATACCATAACTGGTGGAAAGCCCCAGGCCAGTACCCTTGTCTACTGCTTTGGTTGTAAAAAACGGATCAAATATTTTTTCTCGAATCTCATCGGGCATACCCGGTCCTGTATCAGCAACGGAGACCAGAACGCCCCCATCTTGACTTCTGGTTGTGATATGTATCATACCATCTTTATCAATGGCATCTATAGCATTATTCACAATGTTGACGAAAACTTGTTGTAATTGTGCCCTGTCGCTAACTATATATAGCAAAGCATCCTGGAATTCTTTAATTATGACTATATTTCGAAATTTAGCCTCTTTGTTCAAAAATTCGCACGTTTCATCCAAAACAGAGTTTATTTCTATTTTTTCATGCGTTACATCTACTTTACGGGCAAAGCCCATGAGACGGCTGATAACCTTCTTTCCCCGCTGAACATGTTTTTTGATGTCCTGGGTAGACTTGACCAGCTCGCTGTAATTAGGACTATTCTTTACATCCTCTTCGGTCAGCAGATCTCCTATCCAGCCTGCCTTTTCGGCGATAACAGCCAGGGGATTGTTGATCTCATGAGCAATACCGCTTGCTAATTTTCCGATGGCTGCTAATCTATCAGAGCGAACAAGCTTCTCGGCAAGTTCCAATTTTTCCCTGTCGCTTTTTTCCAACCTCGCAAATGCCTGCGTGGTAATAAGAACAGTACTGAGAATGATAATTAGTGAGCTGATAATAAAGATGAGAAGAACAATATTTTTAACATGAATCATAGTGCCCAGCTCATCTTTTAAATTCTGTTCGATTATCATCAGCCAGTCGTTGTTTTTTAACCATGCCTTGGCATAAAGGAGAACTTTGCCTCCATGGCGCTTTTCCGTTTCTCTTATGCCTGGAAAAACAGGAGGCATTTTGAAATCGGATTTTGTCAGTATTCGGTCGTAATTGGCGCTACTTATTTGATAGATACCTTCTTTGCTCAGGATATATGCGTCACCACCGTTTTTGCCAAAAATGGATGTACTCATAAAATGATTTATCATGTTTATGTCTATGGTTGCCCGTAATATCCATGGCTTTCCATTTTCTATCCTTTTTACGGCAATGACAAAATGAGGAACCTTTCTAAAACCAAGAAAAACATCGCTGATATAGACATCTTTTTTCATAACAGCTTTAAACCACTCTGCATCACTGTATTGTTTGCCTGCTAACTGATACGGCCCGATATACATAACCTGATTGCCATCGTTGTCAATTACACCAAGGTCTTGAAAAGCGCTGTCAACCATTTTCAGCAGCTCAAAGACATTGCTCAGGTTTTTTTTATCTTTCAAGTAGTCAAAGCGGTGTGTATAGGCCAGAACACTTAAGCTGTTAGCTCTGTCATCCAGAAAAAGATCAATGGTGCCTTTTCTGTTTTCCGCTACAAATTTTAATTCATTTATGACCTTCTCCTTGACCGTGGCGCTATAGTGATAGTAAATAGTTCCGCCCAGGAGTATTAACGGAATAAAAGCTATGAAAAAAATGATGCTCATAAATTTTGTCCGCAAGCGGGTATAATATCTGTGTAATTCTTTTTCCTTAGTCATGCGCAATCCTTTCAAAACACGTAAGCGTTCACAGGCACTGCATATGCACGTTTTCAGGGCAACCAACATAGGCAACTATATATATATATGATTACCCTGAAAACGCACATCTACAGCGCCTGTGAAAGCTTACAAGTTAGGAAACAGCCTCATTTGCTACCAGTTCTCCCGTGAACGGTTACCAAAACACATAGGAACGTAGACGAAATAATTTCCTTGTTCCTGATTCAGCGTTAGTGCAGAAACAAAAAAACCGTCTGAATTACGATTTTCCTTACAAAATGTCAAAATCCGGTTTTTTCTCTTTTATATGTTCAAGAACCCTGTTTAGAAAATCTTCATGGGCAATCCCGAACCTGACCTTGCCGTCCAGGGTTCTTACCGAAAGGGTTTGCGATTCCTTTTCTTTTGCGCCAATAGTCAGAATAAGGGGAATGTTGTTAAGCCGGGCATCTCTGACTTTTTTATTCAGACTTTCGGTCCTGCTATCTATTTCTACCCGCAGTCCTGCTTTTTCAAGCTCTGTTTTAACATCGTTTGCATAAGGCGCAAGATCATCATTTATGGCCAGAACGGCGACTTGCGTAGGAGTCATCCATAAAGGAAACTTTCCTGCATAGTGTTCAATCAGAATACCTAAAAATCGCTCAATAGAACCGTAGATTACCCTGTGAATCATAATAGGGCGGTGTTTTTCATTATCTTTGCCTGTGTATGAGAGATCAAACCTTTCAGGCAGAGCCATATCTAGCTGGATAGTTCCGCACTGCCATGTCCGGCCAAGAGCATCTTTTATATGCATATCTATCTTCGGTCCGTAAAAAGCGCCATCTCCTTTGTTTATTTTATAATCCTTATCGTAAGCATTGAGCGCTGATTTTAAACCCTGCGTAGCTGTTTCCCACTGGCTGTCTGTTCCAATAGATTTTTCAGGACGGGTTGAAAGTTCCAGATGAAACCCCAGACCAAAAGTACAGTAAATACGTTCTACCAGTTTAAGTACTCCAAGGATTTCTTCCTCTATCTGGTCGGGAGCCATAAAAATATGCGCATCATCTTGATGAAAAGCCCTGACCCTGAACAGACCGGATAATACGCCGCTCAATTCGTGTCTGTGAACAAGTCCGATTTCGGCAGCCCGAACAGGCAAATCCCTGTATGAATGAGACCTCATGCCGTACAAAAGCATCCCGACGGGGCAGTTCATTGGTTTTATTGCATAATCTGTTTCATCAATTCTGGATGTATACATGTTTTCTCTGTAATTGTCCCAGTGACCACTCTTCTCCCAAAGGCTGCGATTGAGCATGATCGGGGTCTTTGTTTCTACGTAGCCCGCTGCCCTGTGTTCGGATCTCCAGTAATCTATAAGAGCATTCCAGACGTCCATTCCCTTTGGGTGAAAAAAAGGCATTCCAGGCGCTTCGTCGTGAAAGCTGAAAAGATCAAGCGCAGCGCCAAGCTTCCTGTGGTTTCTTTTTTTTGCCTCTTCGAGAAGATGAAGATATTTATTCAGCTCTTTCTTGCTGAAAAAGGCTGTGCCATATATTCTCTGGAGCTGGGCTTTTTTCTGATCAGCGCGCCAGTAGGCCCCTGAAACCTTCATAAGCTTTACTGCCTTGATAAATCCTGCATGGGGAAGATGCGGACCGCGACATAAATCGGTAAAATCACCCTGCTCATAAAATGATATAGTCTGATCTTTTAACTCTGAAATCAGTTCGAGCTTATATGGCTCATTTTTGTAAAACTCTAATGCTTCTGATTTTGAGACAACTTTTCTGTTGAATGAAATTTTTGCTTTTATTATTTTCTTTATTTCAGCTTCGATCTTTGGAAAATCATCTTCGGAAACCGGCTCCATGTCTATATCGTAGTAGAAGCCGTCTTCTACCACAGGACCGATAGTCAGTTTGGCGTCTTTATAAAGATGCATAATAGCCTGAGCCATGATATGTGCTGTGCTGTGACGAAGAATTTCCAGTGCTTCCCTGTCTCTAGTTGTTATAAGCCTTACTTTTGAATCAGAGGCAATCTTTGTATTTAAATCAACAATTATTCCATCAAGCTCCATGGCAACTGAATTTTGCGCCAAACCTTCTGAAATGCTATTTGCTACATCTAAACCTGTGGGGAGATTCTCAAAACCCTTTATGCTTCCATCGGGAAATGTTATATTTATCATTATGTATTCACCATATAGTAAATAAAGTTACATATTGGGAAGTAGCCTTGTTATGCTACCGGTTCTCCCGTGAACGGTTACAAGAGTTCAAATTTCTGAGCGAACAAATCCAACCCAAATCTGTGTGCCTAACTTGATGAAGTTAATTCGTCCACGTTCCTTACCCAACTACACATTCCAACTTCAGATCGCTTTTGCCAAACCTCAAAGCAGACCTCAAAGCAGGCTAAAGAACAGCAGGCAGAATAGTAAAGAAAAAAGGGCGCTCCACGCTAACTTGACGGAGCGCCCTTCTTTAATAGATAATCAACTAAACTGCAGTTACATTTACAGCGGTGGGACCTTTTGGCCCTTGTTCGATGTCAAATGTAACTCGATCACCCTCGTTAAGAGATTTAAAGCCAGATGCGATGATTGCTGAATGATGAACAAATACATCCGGACCATCTTCCTGTTCAATAAATCCATAACCTTTTTGATCACTGAACCATTTCACAATTCCATTAGCCATAATAACAACCTCCTTTTCAAAAAAAAATCTAATGGTTCCAAACTTCAGGTTGTTGTCACTTTGACAAATAGATCTTCCCTTAAGAACGAAACCGGTACACCATCAATAGCACTTTTTTATAAATCTCTTTTTTAAAAAAATCAACATTTTTAAGCATTTTTCTAAAGAATTTATTGAGCTGCCAACATTAAGGAACGTGGACGAATTAACTTCCCCAGCTATGCATCACAGTTTCAGGCCGCCTTTGTCCGATTTTGTTCGTAATAGTTCAGCCTTCTATAAAAAACTCGAAAAACTTGCATTCTGTGAATCCGTATGATATTTTTAATTTAATAGTGTAGGAATTTCCATTTTATGCTTAATGAATTCAATATGATAGAATAAATGAGTGTAGGGAACGGCGTCTCTGCCGTTCCATATTGCCAGTGAACGGCACGGAGGCCGTTCACTACTGTGTTTACTGTTGCGCTAACAAGTTGCACCAGGGTTAGGTTTCAAGCGTTTTAAAAGCCCGCACCGAAGGTGCGCTAATTTAAGAAATAAATCTATTTACCGTAATCTTTGAAATATGTTCAAAAACTTTAAACTCACAATAGAATATGATGGCAGTTCTTATCATGGCTGGCAGAAGCAGAGAAATGATTGTACAATTCAAGGAGAGATTGAAAAAGCGTTAACGACCATGACAGAAAAGAAAATTGTCCTGACAGGTTCGGGCAGAACCGACGCCGGAGTCCACGCCTGTGGACAGACAGCAAATTTTATCTGCGATACGGAGCTTTCTTGCAAAGTTTTGCAGAAAGGACTCAACAGCCTTCTATCAAAGGATATTGTAATTAAGAAATGCGGTCAGATTGATGAAAAGTTTCATGCCAGATATGATGCGAAAAGCAAAACTTACAATTACAGGATTTTAAACCGTCAAATTCCAGCCGCCATTTGCCGGCAATATGCTTGGTTCATATTTAAAAAGCTCGACCTTGATGCCATGCGTTGTGCGATCCGCCATATAATCGGCAGACACGATTTCAAGGCATTTGAAGGCGCTGGTAGTCCCAGATCTCACACAACAAGATCTATTATAAGAGCGGAACTTGCGAAAAAGGATCGAGGATACTTGGTTTTTGAGATAGAAGCGGATGGATTTTTAAGGTTTATGGTGCGCAATATTGTCGGCACGCTTGTGGATGTAGGGCTTTGCAAAACCACGCCTGATGATTTTAAGCAGATACTCCTTTCAAAAAATCGGAAGCAGGCCGGCGCAACAGCCCCTCCCCATGGATTGTTTTTGATGAATGTGCAATATTAAGGAACGTGGACGAATTAACTATAGTGTTGCTATGTTGGTTGCCCTGAAAACGCGCATATGCAGTACCTGTGAATGCTTACACAAATTTCAAGTTCATAACAGCCTTTGAAAAAGGGCAATTTCTATAGGAGCAACTATTCATATGGATATCAAAGAGATAACTCACCGGGTTGAAAAAGAGAGTCTGACGATCCGGCAAATCACTGCTGAAATCGAAAAAATAATTGTGGGGCAAACAGATCTGTTGAACCGGATGTTGATCGGTCTGCTCTGCGAGGGACATCTGTTGCTGGAAGGTCTTCCCGGGCTTGCCAAAACAACTGCTGTAAAAACGTTGGCGGCGGCCATCGACACATCTTTCAAACGAATTCAGTTTACACCGGATCTGTTGCCGGCGGATATCATCGGCACCCAGATTTACAGACCGGATAATGGCTCTTTTGAAATAAACAAAGGACCGATATTTAACAATATTATTTTGGCGGATGAGATCAATCGCGCGCCGGCCAAAGTGCAAAGTGCCCTGCTGGAAGCCATGCAGGAGCGACAGGTAACGATCCGGGACACAACATTCAAGCTTGACAACCCTTTTATAGTACTCGCCACCCAAAATCCTATCGAGCAGGAAGGAACCTATCCGCTGCCCGAGGCGCAAATTGATCGTTTTATGATGAAAATCAAAGTGGACTATCCATCGGCAGAAGAAGAAAAGGAGATCGTAAGGCGAATCCGCTCAGGTGATTCCCAACATGTTTCCGCGGCAGTAGAAATTTCCGATCTTCAATCGGTGCGGGAAGTCATACAAAGTATTCATATGGAAGATCGGTTGTTAGATTATATTGTCCGATTGACACGGGCGACCAGAAATCCGGACGAATTCAAGCTGGATATTGGGTCCATGATCAGTTACGGAGCTTCCCCGCGGGCGTCGATCTGGCTTGAAGCAGCCTCCAGAGCGCACGCATTTTTAAACGGAAGGGGGTATGTTACGCCGCAGGATGTTAAATCCATGGCTCCGGAAGTACTCAGGCACCGCATTATTTTAAGTTACGTAGCAGAAGCGGAAGGTAAAACAACGGACGATATTATTGATATATTGCTGGAGCGAGTAGAGGTTCCCTGATATGCTATCTGATGAACAGCTTAAAAAAATTCAGAGATTCCATTTTAAAACCAGACACCTGGCAAGCGATCTGTTTGCCGGTCAATATGAAAGCGCATTCAAGGGCCATGGGCTGGAATTTGCCGAAGTCCGGGAATACCAGCCAGGTGACGATATACGGACCATAGACTGGAATGTCTCTGCTCGATTCGGACATCCGTATGTCAAGGTTTTTCACGAAGAGCGGGAGCTGACAGTTATACTTCTTCTGGATTTGTCAGGGTCGCAATTATTCGGCACAAAAAAGAAATTCAAAAGAGAACTTCTCGCTGAAATTTCTGGAATGCTGGCCTTTCTGGCAATCAGAACAAACGATAAAGTGGGCGCTATATTATTCAGCTCAAAGGTGGAAAAATACATACCTCCAAAAAAAGGAGCTTCTCATGTCTGGACGCTGATCAAAGAAATCTTTACCTATGAGCCTTCTGATTTGGGAACCGATATCAAAGGGGTTCTTGAATATCTAAACCGGGTCGTGAAGCGTCATTCCATCGTTTTTCTCATATCCGACTGCATGGACACTGACTTTGCGATCCCTTTTGGAATTGCAGCCCGAAAACATGAGATGACCTTGATTCGCATATCGGATCCTTCAGAGGAAAACCTTCCGAATGTGGGACTGGCGTATTTGCGCGATCCGGAAACAAATCAGGTGGTATTGCTAAATACCGGAAACAAATCGTTGAGAGAAAAATGGCGTGTCCATCGCATGGAGCAGCATGCCGATCTCACCGATCTTTTGCGCCGAACAGGGGTGGATCTTGTGGAAATAAAGACAAATAAATCAGTTTCCGAGCCTTTGGTCCGTCTGTTTAATAAAAGGAGAAAGCGCTGTTGAGGATTTTTCCGGTTCATGGCATATATACTGGACGCTGGCGGATCGTCTTATGGGTAATGGGCTTTGTGCTGTTTGCGGCATCGGCGACATGGTCCGAGACTGTATCGGTATCGCCGCCGCCTGTTCCGACACCATCTGTTCCGACGCTACCTGTTCCGACTCTTTTGGCATCCGTTGAAAAAAGCGCTGCCAGAGTAGGCGATTCTGTGTGGCTGACACTGGCTTATAATCTTCCCGAAGGAGCCCGACTTCCCGAAGATCCCGTTGTTGGCGGAATTGAAAAATTAAATGTTGTCGAACAGGTCGTGCGCATTGGAGAAATAAAAATCCGATTTCTAATTGACCAACTTGAATCGTTCAAAATAGATCGGATTAACCTTGCGTATTTCGATAAAAATGGAAATGAACGAACAATCGAAACAGACCCGGTTGCCATCACTGTTCTTTCCAACCTGATTTCCAGCCGGGGCGAAAAACCGGAAGAAGCCACGCTAAGACCCATCCGGGATATCATTCCTCTTTCCCCGATATGGATGTCGTATCTGCTCTGGGCTGCTGCGGTTGCAGGCATATTGCTATGCGTTGCAACCGGTTTGATATGGTGGCGCAGAAAACATGGCGCAGACAATATTATCACAAAAGTTGATCAGCCTCATGTGCGGGCAGAAAAGGAGATTGATCAATTGGTGGCCCGCGAGTTGTTTGAAAAAGGAGATGCGAAAACGTTTTACTTTGTTTTTTCGGAAATCATGCGACGATACATGGAATCTATCCGGCATTTTCCTGCTGCGGAAATGACTACCGAAGAGATTATGCGACATGCCCTGACCAATACCCGCGACCAGCAGTTTCTTCCGGTACTCGGACAGGCAGATCTGGTGAAATTTGCCGATGTGATTCCAACTCCGGATCGCAAAGCGCAGGATATCAAAATAGCTCGCGCTTATATCAGGCAAACCTGTCCTGCGCCGGATAAAACCTCGAATGGACAGTGTGATATGGAGGTGGGGCAATGATGTTTCGCCTGGCACATCCCGTATTATTGGGACTTCTTGTGCTTGTAGTCGGCCAGTTTATCTGGCATCTCAAACGCAAACCAATTGGTATTACCTGTTCCGTGACTGCTATGATATCCAGGCTGGCCGGCAGGACCGGTCAATTAACAGGTAAAATCCCGATAATTTTAAGGACAGTATGTCTTGTGCTGCTGGTATTTGCCGCGGCTCGCCCACAGCTTTACAATGTCTCACGAGAAATCCGGTCATCGGGGGTGGATATCGTGCTTTGCATAGATACTTCCGGTTCCATGCAGGCCCTGGATTTTACCTTGGACGACAAACCCGTTTCCCGATTGATTGCCGTCAAGAAAGTGGTCGGTGAATTTATCGAGAAAAGAGATATGGACAGAATAGGGCTGGTGGTCTTTGGAACAGAGGCTTTCACCCAGTCGCCTTTGACATTGGACAAGGGCCTTCTGATGGATCTTGTGAAACGAATGAAAATCGGCATGGCCGGTGATAAAACCGCCATTGGATCTGCAATTGCCGTGGGCGGTAAGCGGCTGAAGGATCTGAAAGCCAAATCAAAAATTCTGATTCTTCTTACAGACGGCAGACAAACCGCCGAGAGTCTGACACCCGGCGAGGCTGCTGAAGCGGTTCAGGCGCTGGGAATTAAAATATATACTATCGGTGTGGGAGGAACAGAGCCGGCGCCATTTCCGGTGCAAACTCCTTTCGGCACAAAGATCATCCGTCAAAGAGTTGATCTGGATGAAGAAACACTGATGAAGGTTGCAAAAATCGGTCATGGACAATATTTCAGAGCGGCCGATACAGATCAATTGCAGAAAATATACAATATCATTGATCAGCAGGAGAAAACCGAAATCAAGGTCAAGGAGTTTTTCCACTTTAAAGAACTTTATCCATGGTTTCTTGTTCCGGCACTCTTCCTGTTATTGATGGAAATCACAATCCGCACAACTATACTGAGAACAATTCCATGACACTTGCACATGCGTGGATACTGCACTTTCTCTGGATTCTGCTGTTCGCAGGCTTTGTGCTGATCGTGCAACACCGCAACAGGCAGCAGGCAATGAAACGGTTTTGCCCTCGTTCCCAGGCAGAGCCTTGGAACGAGAAATGCCCAACCATATTCACGGAATATTTGAAATTGTGGATGGTGGCAATGGCGTTGGGTGTAGAGACGATGCATGCATCGTCTCTACGATGGTGACAACAAACCCGATGGAACGAATGGACGGTACGATGGTGGCAACAAACCCGATGGGGCAAATGGACGGTACGGATGAATCGTCAACGAATCCACAACAATCCGGAACTCACAAAATGGCGACAATATCACTAAAATCGGGTTCGGTGTCGCGAAAACAACAGAGGGGTCAAAAACAACAGAGGGGTCACGTCTTTATTCTTCACTTTTGTCAAGAATAAAGACGTGACGCCTCTGTTGCGTTAAAAGCCAAAGGAAAAAAGAAAAGTGCCAATATTTGAAATTTCAAAAAATAAACTCCTGCCAGTAGAGCAGAGAAATTTCTCTCTCGAAAAGGAATTACAAACCCTTATTGAGGGCAATTTAGACACGGTATTTAACTGTCGTTTTATTGCGTCTGAATTTTCAACTGGTGCTCAACATGCTGGAAGAATTGATTCCCTGGCATTGTCCGAAGAAGATAATCCAGTCATTATTGAGTACAAAAAAGTTGAATCATCAGAGTTAATCAATCAGAGTCTGTTTTACCTGTACTGGATTCAAGACCACAAAGGAGATTTTGAGATAGCGGTTCAAAAAACACTTGGCAACGGTGTTAAGGTTGATTGGTCAGATGTCCGAGTTATTTGTATAGCTCCAAATTACAAAAAATACGACCTTCATGCGGTTCAAGTTATGGGAGCAAATATTGAGCTTTGGAAATACCGTTTATTTAAAAATAACTCCTTGTATTTGGAAGAGGTACTCCATAATACAAAAACCACATCAACCATCTCTCAATCATCTAATAAAAATCCAGTTATGGTTGAAGCTGGTAAAAAGGCCGCACAGGTAAGAGCAACAGCTACATATACTCTTGATGAACATTTTCAAGGTAAAACACAAGATATTAAAGAACTTATGCATAGCATTCGTGAATTTGTTACTGGCTTGGATTCGGCAATTGAAGAGATTCCAAAAAAGTATTACATAGCTTATAAAGCGTCTCAAAATATCGTATGTATGGAAGCTAAACGCAAAAACATCAAACTATTCGTAAAGATAAAACCTTCAGAGGTAGTTGAACCACCAAAGAGTTTTAGAGATGTAAGTAAAATTGGTCATTTTGGCACCGGAGAAGTTGAGTTCACTATCTCAACGCCAGAAGAATTTGAAGAAACAAAGAAGTACATTGAGTTGTCATACAACAAGTTTGGTGGCTAATGGCTTCTAACAAAAAAATCAAGCGGACGCAAAAACCGCGCCGCTTATTAAATCGTTAGCCCTTATATCTTAACTCGTGAAATGCGTTAAACTATGTCACTAGAACGTATTGCAAAATCTGTTGGAATAGATTGGACAAAAACTGAAATACATATTGGTAAGACAGTTTTAGATTTTGAGTTTGAAATTACTCCCGCTGATTTTCTAAGGTTTGCTCATCAAGACTTCAACAGTGGAGATAAGAAAGGGTTAGTTAATGGACTAACGAATGCAAAGCGAGCTATTGATTGCCAAATTGATAAATTTTTCGCTTGTATTGGATATGAGCCTAATACTGAATTACCGCAAAACGCCAAAGAGTATATAAAACGCCGTATAATTCCTAATAGTAGAGCCGATTTCTCTCAAAAATTGCGACTATTGTACGCGTTAGATGTTGCCCCATTAGGTCTTATCTCAAAAATTCGTGGATTACGCAATTTATTAGAACATGAATACAAATTACCCTCAGAAAATGAAGTCACAGAAGGCTTAGAAATTGCCACTCTATTTATTGGAGCAGTAAATAATGTATTAAACTCTTTTGTAAATGAATTGGTTATTGGCAATCTGTCCAATATGTATAGGGAAGATGGCAGGTTTGCCAATGTTATTTATGTCTTTTACAAACAAGAAAACGCTTCTTTTGAGATTCGAGGAATAGCCGATAAAAATTATCGTGAGAATTTTGAGATTTCAAAAACTCATCATCAATATTTAGAATTGTTACGACTGAATATAGCTGTTATTAGTACAAATGGTTATATAGAAAGCGCACTTTATGACTTCTTGCAAACGATTAACTGTTCAATACCAGAACAAAAGATAAGAGTAAATGTTGCTTTGGGCTAACGAACCCTCTGAGGGGTTCTACCAAGAATGATATAAAAATGGGCATATAATGCGACGTATAAAAGAGACGTCATTGCTTGTAAATAGGGGAGTTGGGCTAACGACCGGCGCAAGCCGGTCGTTATGGTGTTGAAGAGTTGAGGAGAAAAGCATTATGGGGGAGATGGGACTAAGGAGAAGGAATGCCCCGTCTGTTATATTTCGTAATTCTTGCTTTTTCTGCCGAAACTCACAATAAAAACAAGAAACCTATATAATAGAGAGGTAAAATAACAGATTATTATGTTTAATTTCTTTAAATCGGATAAAAATAAGAAAATCGAAGCCGCTAGCAACCGAATACTTTTATGGCATAAAGCCTGTATGCTGGGGGTAAACAAAAATTTAATAAAAAAACCAAGACCAATGGTAGGTGCCATTTTGTTTTTCCTTGGTTCTATAGATAATGTGTGCCAATCTGGCAATATTAATGATAAAGATTTTGCGAAACTCGCTGTAGCACTTTTAGATATTATGGGTTTCTCAAAAGACTTTGCGATACCGATATTCAAAAATTTCTACACGCAGCAGATAAAAAGCGAATTCGCCCTAAAAGCAAATATTGAAGGTGGCAAAAAAATAGCTGGATTTTTATCAGGTAAAAATGAATTTGCACCTCTCGCTTTTGAGGCTTTCGTACGTGAATGGGCAGAAAATCCAAACTTAGGACCAGATGAAGTTTCCCTGTTTGGGGTGTGATTTTGCCCTCGTTCCCAGGCTCTGCCTTTTTTTAAACCAGCGGTTTTACTGCCACCAATCCTTTTAATCCGATATAGTCACGTCCGCTGGAATATCTCCAATGCTCAGGCTTGTCAACATATCCTCGTTTCACCTCGATTATAGTGGATATATTCTATAGTTTCGGTCAACATTTTTTCATCCAGGATGAGCTTC
>JAUWOS010000121.1 GCA_030611985.1 Desulfobacterales bacterium
TACAGGTGCTGTAGATGTGCGTTTTCAGGGCAATCAACTATAGATTTGCTATGTTGGTTGCCCTGAAAACGTGCATATGCAGTGCCTGTGAACGCTTACGATAAATTGATATGATTGCTATCATAGACTACAATGCAGGCAACCTTACAAGTGTGGCGCGGGCTGTGTCGCATATAGGTTTTCAGTGTATTGTTACAAATAATATAGAATTAATAGGAATGGCGGAACGGATAATTTTTCCGGGTGTCGGCGCTGCCGGTTCTGCTATGGAAAGCATAAAACGCCTTTGCCTTGATAAAGCCATAAAACATGCGTTTGCCACCGGTAAACCTATGCTTGGCATATGTCTCGGCACCCAGATTATTATGGGGCACAGCAAGGAAAACGATACCTCATGCCTTGGAATAATAAATGGATGTGTTCGAGCATTTCCATCTGATATTAAGTCAAGAGATGAGAACAGGTTGAAAATTCCTCATATGGGCTGGAATAGCATCAAGAGCAAAAAACAGCATCCTGTGCTTTCCGGTGTGCGTGAGAACGATGAATTCTATTTTGTTCATGGATTTTATCCGGATCCGGCTGACAAAGAGCATGTTATAGCAACAACGGATTACGGGATTTCCTTTGCATCAATTATTGGATTCGATAATATAATTGCCACCCAGTTTCATCCTGAAAAGAGCGGAAAGCAGGGAATTACTTTATTGAAGAATTTTTGTATGTGGAAACCGTGTTAAGCAAACGCATAATACCATGTCTTGATGTTCGTGAAGGAAAAACGACAAAGGGCATCAAGTTTAAAAATAATGTTGATATCGGCGATCCTGTTGAAATGGCCCGTTTTTATTATAAGGCTGGAGCAGACGAACTGGTATTTTACGATATCACTGCGTCTTATGAAAAAAGGGATATCATGATAGATGTGGTAAGGCGTGTAGCTGAGACCATTTTTATACCTTTTTCCGTGGGCGGAGGGATACGCAATGTTAATGACATGCGAAAAGTCCTGTTGGCCGGAGCTGAAAAGATAAGCGTCAATTCTGCTGCTGTAAAGAATCCTGAGATTATTTCAAAAGGAGCCGAAGCTTTTGGGAGTCAGTGTATTGTCCTTGGCATGGATGTAAAACATGTGAAAAAAAGTGAAAAAATCCCTTCAGGTTATGAAATCGTTATAAATGGCGGAAGAATATATACGGGAATCGATGCCATGAAATGGGCTATACAGGCAGAGAAACTGGGAGCTGGGGAAATATGTTTAAATTCAATCGATGCTGATGGAATGCAGAATGGGTATGAACTGAAACTGACTTCCCTTGTTTCCGAAAATGTAAACATTCCTGTAATTGCATCTGGAGGCGCCGGCAGACCTGAACATCTTTGTGATGTCTTAACAAAAGGAAAAGCTGATGCAGCGCTTATCGCATCAATGGTCCACTATGGAACTTATACTATTTCAGAAATTAAGTCATATCTGGATTCTTGTGGGGTAAAGGTTCGAAAGACATGGTAGATATTTAAGTATTAAGTATTAAGTATTAAGTATTAAGTATTAAGTATTAAGTTGAATTTAGGAATTTAGGAATTTAGGAATTTAGGAATTTAGGGTATTCTACTGATTTTAGTTCTCCAATTTGCAATCCCTCAATCGACAATCCAATGGGTGTATTATGAAAAAACAGTTTGTGGATGTGATCAAGGCTGGTGATTTTGTTGATGATGTATTTGTGTTATCTGAAAAAACCTTGTTGCAGAAAAAAGATGGAAATAATTTTTTAAACGTGTCTCTTTCCGATAAAAGCGGAAGCATACAGGGAGTTTTGTGGGACAACGTTGACCAGATAACATCAAGAGCATCTGTCGGTGATTTTGTTTATATAAAAGGAAGTGTTTCCGAATACAGAGGCGCCTCTCAACTTGTTATCAAAGATATGTCCAAATGCCCTATTGAATCAATTGATCCGTCGGATTTTTTGCCGGCAACAAGCCGCGATACAGATAAGATGTTTGAACGTATATTACAGATAGCTGATTCCGTTAAAACATGGTATCTCAAGAAGCTTCTTGAAGAGTTTCTGAAAGATGAGGAATTTGTCTGTAAATTTAAAACCGCTCCCGCAGCAAAGAAAATGCACCATGCTTATATAGGCGGTCTCCTTGAACACTCTTTATCTATGGCTCTTCTGACAGATAAAATTGCGGGTCATTACAGCGGTATTGACAGAGATCTTCTTCTTGTCGGCATAATACTTCATGATATAGGCAAAATACGGGAATTTGATTACACAACCAGGATAGACTATTCAGATGAAGGTAGACTGCTTGGACATATTGTAATCGGGATCCAGATGATTGATGAAAAACTTGTAAAGATTGAAAATTTTCCGGAAGAACAAGCTGTTTTACTTAAGCATTTAATAGCAAGTCATCATGGAACCAGAGAATTCGGTTCACCGGAACCGCCCAAAACGATTGAAGCAGTTCTCCTTAACTACATTGATGAAATAGATTCCAAGATAAAAGGCATAAAAGACTTTATTGCTGCAGAAAATCCAAATGAAACCTGGACTTCTTACCATAAACTGCTGGGTCGTTATTTTTATATGGGAAAGAATGAAAGTATGTGATGATTTAGGAATTTAGGAATTTAGGAATTTAATGAATGAAGCTTGTAAAATTGCCAGGATGCGCAGTATTTTAATTAAACATAAATACGGAGCATGATCATGCATAACGAATTCACTGCTATTATCGAAAAAGATGAAGGCTGGTACATTGCTTATTGTGCCGAACTTCCAGGAGCAAATGGACAAGGAAAAACCAAAGGGAAATGTCTTAAAAGTTTGTCAGAGGCAATTAAATTGATTCTTGATGACAAACGGCAAGATTCTTTACGAGCTATTCCTTCAGATGCCTTTTCGGAAATGGTGGCTATCGGATGAAACGTAACAACCTTCTTAAACACTTAAGACTCAACGGTTGTTACCTTAAGCGAGAAGGAGCAAGTCATTCTTTGTGGTGTAATCCACAAACAGGGCATTCCGAAGCTGTTCCAAGGCATACTGAAATTCCCAACAGGCTTGCTAAAAAAATCTGCAAGGCTCTTTCAATAAAAAAAATCGAATAACACGGCGCTTCACCTGACACCGGAAGCCGGCACGTTTTTAGCATTTGCCATTCCAGAACAAAACGTCACTTTTGCCAAGCCCTCATTGGCTTCTGGTGCCGGTGAGCTTTACGTTGCCCTGAAAACGTGCATATGCAGTGTCTGTGAACGCTTACAGAAATTTAATGTGGCATGGATCGGTCTAACGTATTAACTGTTTGAATAAGGAAGATTTAATAGTATAAATGTTTATTACTTTGGAAGGAATAGAAGGTTCCGGAAAAACAACACAGGTGGAGCATATAGTTGAATTTTTGCAAAGCAGAGGACATGATTGTGTTGTGACAAGAGAGCCTGGCGGTACAAAGATTGGAAAGAAGATACGAGCAATCCTTCTTGATCCTGAAAGCAAGGATATGGATTCTTTGGCGGAGCTTCTTCTGTATGTGGCTGATCGGGTTCAGCATATAAATGAGTTTGTAAATCCATTCCTTTTTGCGGGAAAAACAGTTGTATGCGATCGCTATTATGATGCCACGGTGGCTTATCAGGGTTATGCAAGAGGGCTTGATATTAGTTTAATAAACAGATTGCATAAATTGGCTCTCAAAGACTTAAAACCGGACATCACCATTCTTCTTGATCTTCCACCTGAAATTGGGCTTGGGCGTGCCTGGAAACAGATAAAAAGCGGTGCAAGGACGGATATTGAAACCCGTTTTGAAAAAGAGACGCTCTCATTTCACAAAAGAGTAAGAGCAGGCTATCTTGAGCTTGCGCGCATTGAGCCTGAACGTTTTCGGGTTATAGATGCCTCAAAGAATGAAAATCATGTTCGCAAAGAAATAATAGAAGCTTTGGTTCAAAAGATGACATGACTTACTCTATTTTAAATACCATAGGCAATACGCCGCTTGTTGAAATAAAGAGACTCAATCCAAATCCCGGGGTAAAAATTCTGGCAAAGCTTGAGTACTTTAATCCGGGGGGTTCAATCAAGGACAGGATAGCTCTTTCCATGATTGAGGCCGGTGAAAAATCAGGCGAACTTACTCCTGACAAAACAGTGATTGAGGCCACGAGTGGGAATACAGGGATAGGTCTTGCTCTTGTGTGTACTGTAAAGGGCTATAAGCTCCTGCTGACTATGTCTGAAGCGGCAAGCGAGGAGCGGCGGAAAATTCTAAAGGCTCGCGGAGCGGATATTTTTCTTACTCCAGGTCATCTTGGCACTGATGGAGCCATTGAAGAGGCATATCGTCTGGCGCGCGAAAATCCGGAAGCCTATTTTATGACGGATCAGTTCAATAATGAAGCTAACTGGCAGGCCCACTATTTTGGAACAGCCGAAGAGATATGGGAGCAGACACATGGAAAAGTCTCAATGGTTGTTGCAACAATTGGAACAACCGGCACCATTATGGGTATTGCAAGAAGGCTGAAAGAATATAATCCCGATGTGCAGATAGTTGGCGTTGAGCCTTACCTTGGTCATGGCATACAGGGATTAAAAAATATGAAGGAGGCTTATCGTCCGGAAATTTTCGAGAAGAAGCGCCTTGATAAAAAAGTAAATATTGATGACGAAGAAGCTTTTGAAATGACGAGACGTCTTGCAAAAGATGAAGGTGTCTTTGTCGGCATGAGCAGCGGGGCAGCTATGGTTGTTGCAGGGAAGGAAGCTGAAGCCATGACTGACGGCACAATTGTTGTGGTATTTCCCGATAGCGGCGAGCGATACCTGAGCACACAGCTTTTTGCGTTGCGAGACAAGGTTGAGCTGCAATTTTTCAACACAATGAGCAGGACTAAAGAGCCATTTGAGCCGATTCTTCCCGGAAAAGTTTCCATGTATTCATGTGGTCCGACAGCACACGCCAGAATGCATCTGGGAGAATGTCGGCGTTTTGTGTTTGCCGATCTGCTATGCCGTTATCTCGAATACAGGGGTTATTTCGTAACCCATATTATGAACATAACGGACATGGATGATAAAACCATAGATGGTTCCGAAAAGGCAGGTCTGAGTCTGTCTGAATTTACCGAAAGACATATTGAATCGTTTAAAAAAGATCTGGCTTTCCTTAAAATCAAGCCCGCTGCAAAATACCCAAAAGCAAGCGAACATGTTGAAGATATGGTTTTGCTGGCAGAAAGGCTTGTCAAGAAAGGCTTTGCCTACGAAAAACTTCACTCTTTATATTTTGATATTTCCAGGTTTTCTGATTATGGAAAGCTGTCCGGTATAAATCTTGACAAAATAAAGCTTGGCGCTACTGTGGATCTGGATGAATATGAAAAGGACAACCCCAGAGATTTCACTCTTCTGAAAAGATCCAGACTTTCGGAACTGAAAAGGGGAATATATGTCAAAACCGACTGGGGTAATGTGCGGCCTTCGTGGCATATCCAGTGTGCGGCCATGTCCATGAAATATCTTGGAGAAAGCTTTGATATCCATACCAGCGGCAGGGAACTTGTATTTCCACATCACGAAAATGAGATAGCAATTGCCAAAGCCGTAACCGGAAAGCCTCTTGCCGGATACTGGATACATTGCGACAGGGTGCTGGTTGACGGCAAGAAGGTAAATGGAAAAGAGACCGGACTTACTCTTGCAGATCTTGGCGACATGGGCTATCCCGGAAAACAGATTAGGCACTGGCTGCTTTCAAGTCACTACAGAAAGCCGGTAGCTTTTTCCAGTGAGAGGCTTAAATATGCCGAACATTCCCTTAAAAGATTGAATAGATGCATTCGCGGTCTGCTTAATGTTAAAGACGGGCATCCTTATCCTGAGCTGGACCAACTTATATACAACTTTAAACATGGTTTTATTGATGCCATGGATGATGATCTGAATATTTCAGCGGCCACAGCTTCAATTTTCAGGATTGTCAAACAGGTAAACATTCTTATTCTGGAAAAGAAAATAGATCAGGATGGAGCCTCAAAAATTGTAGATGTATTTCGCGATATAGATTCGGTGCTGAAAATATTCGACTTTAGCGATGAACTGACTGATCCTGAAATAGAGCATCTGATACAAGAAAGAGATAAAGCAAGGTTAGAAAAAAACTGGGATCTTGCCGATAAGATTCGCGATCAGTTGCAATCTTGTGGAATCACAATAAAAGATCAAAAAATAAAAAATAAAAAATAAAAAATTGAAGAATTTAGGAATTGGATGGATGGATGGATGGATAGATGGATGATTGGATGGATTGGATGAATAGGTCGGGTAGAAATTGTGATTTGAACGATTTGAGAAATTTAATATAGCATGGCCGGTATGCGTGCCGGATATTTAAAAAATCTGCGAAAATCTGCGGATGAGAATGAGAGAAAAATGAAACCAATATATTTTCCATTTACATATATTTCAAAACCGATTGCCGAAGCTATACATGCATGCTTTAGGAAATTTGTTGTATATCAGCCTTCATGTCGAAAAGTTCCTGAAAAAATGCAAGTGCTGGAAAAAAGCGGCATTCTTGATATACGCGTGCCGGTACAGGGAGATGAGGACAGACTTGATGCTCTTTTAAAAGATTACAGAGCATGGGTAAATCTCCACGGAAGTGGCAAGGCAGCCTTTTTCAAGACACAGGCAGGCAAGATCCCTTTTTTTGATGATTGCTCAATATCGCAGATTAAAGCAGATATTAAAAAGAAAGACCAGGATCAAAAAAGCGAGGACTCTCTTTTTAATGCCAAAATTTTCCTTCACGTTGCACAAGAATTTGATATGCAAAATTGGGAAGTAAACCGGAATATTTTATTATTTGAAGAGATGGAACAGGATCTCATTAAAAATCTTAAAGGTGATAATGAGCTTTCGCATAAAAAACATGCTCTCAACAAAACATTAATAGATGATACCGATTACATGACAGCAGATCGGATAAAAGCCTGGGCTCATATTATGCGGCATGATCGGGAAATATCAGGGTTGTTTATTACCGGTAGCAAGTCGGTATTTGATTATTTAATTGATAAAGCGCCTGAAGCAAAAATTGCACACAGGTTTGATTCAATACCTGTATGCAAAAACAGGACTGAAAAGATAGAAAGATGGCAGGATGATTTAATGCAACACCTTGACAATTCAGCACAAAACTCTTGGCCGGTATCAATCGACAGCAATATTAAAGCGCCGGTTGACAAAGAGTGCGATGACAAGGTTTCACTAACTCTCTACCTTGTGCCGGAAGAGACGCCTATTGAATTTTTTGCCCGTTGCATTAAAGATAAAACGACTGAAACCGAGAAAACAAACGAGAATGCAAGATTTAAAAATACCCTGATTGGACTTATTGACTCATACGTGGAGCGCCAGAACCTCACCATGCGCATGCAGATGCGCCGCCTCACGCGGTTGACCAATGCGTTCTCTGGATCGCTAGTGAACCTCAAAGCCGC
>JAUWOS010000070.1 GCA_030611985.1 Desulfobacterales bacterium
TAAAATCATCCGGATAGGTATCGTCAGGATCATCAACCGTCAAGTCTGTCAGAACAATAGTCAGTTCTGTTTCTTCAGGAGTGCTTAACGCAACCTGATTGGTAATCACGGGTGCATCATCAGCATAAGCAACCGACCCAAAACACAAAAGCATGAACGTAGCCAATAGCACAAAAGCATTACGACCTAAAAAGTGCATTTTAGTTCCTATCTTTTTAGTTTCCATCTTTTTAGTTGCTATCTTTTTAGTTTCCATCTTTACATTCCTCCTGCCTGGCTTGATTCGTTCAACAATTTATGTGTTTCGTCGTCTCTCTTTGACCGTCCCGAATGAACTACAACAAGTGAGCCAAATAAAACGGTAATAGCGATAAAAATTACAAAGGTTTGCATAGCGAGTGCCCTCTTTTATGTTTGTTGAGTAATAAAACGATATTGACAAAAAATTGTATATATTGATTCATTAGCAACAAAAGTGCCATTGATGTTAAATGCTTTCATTAACTTTTGTATTATAAGAGTTTTATTCGGAGTTTGCTTTGAATTATCAGCATGTTATAAAAAAATTACAGTTGAAATTTTTTTAACATTTCTGAAATGTGGCGGACAAAAGAGATCTTCAATTTGTGAAATTAAGATGACATATTATGAAATTCGCTTCACATATTATGAAAAAGATTTCACAGTTACTCATCATTCACTTAAAGAAATGGGATATAAAACAAGAAAGGATATAAATCCTGTCAATCCTGTCAAAAAGTCCCTACCAAAGATTAAAGGAACGTGGACGAAATAATTTCTTTAGATTTCAAAGCGCTCCATCGCTCAAAGTTAATAAGCATCATGCTGCAAGCGGTTTATAGTTCCTTCCAGATTGATTGATTGTGATATATAGCATGAGTCGCAAGAAAAGGATTTGTGCGCTTTGAAACACGACTTTGAACCATTGTAAATTTCAAAACATTCTTTACATAATCAAATCCGGAAAAACTTCCATCCCCGACATAGATTGATATTTGATAATGCCCTGGATAAAGTAAACACTTGGGGATCTCAACTTGAAATCTCCGCTTGCCGATCGTAACATTCTCTAAATAAAATCCGCAATCTTGACAAAGCAGATGCAAAACTTTTAGTCCCGTATTCACTTGCATGACCTCTACTGCCATATCATCAACAGCGGGAAATGATTTGTTGAATTCGACACAAAATTCAATGAGTATTGTTTCTCCCATTTTAAAAGTACTGCACTCTTTATCACCGGTATCAAGCAAGTTTGCATTCGTGATAAGCGCTTCTCCGCTACCCGTGTGTTTCCAGGACTCAGGAGCGGTCTCGCTGTCATCCACATTAGTGCTTTTGAGGTAAGAGCTGGTGACGGCTTCTATATCGCCATCCATTACCACTCTGCCATCATCAAGCCAAATACCGCGAGTACACAGATTCTCTATCGCACCTATATTGTGACTTACGAACAGAATCGTTATCCCCGCCCTTGAAATCTCGGACATCTTCCCTAAACACTTCTTCTGGAAAGCAATATCACCTACTGCCAGCACTTCATCCACTATCAATATCTCCGGCTCCAAATGCGCCGCAACAGCAAAAGCAAGGCGTACCTTCATTCCGCTGGAATAGCGTTTTACAGGGGTGTCGATAAATTTTTCCACGCCAGAGAAAGCCACAATTTCATCAAACTTCTCGCCCACCTCTTTCTTTGTCATTCCAAGCACTGTTCCGTTGAGATAAACATTGTCTCTTCCAGTAAGTTCAGGGTGAAAACCTGTGCCCACTTCCAAAAGGCTGGAAATCCGACCACGTATTTGGGCGCGTCCGCCTGTTGGATCCGCAATCCTGGAAAGTATCTTAAGGAGGGTGGATTTGCCGGCTCCGTTGCTACCTATAACACCAAGCACTTCGCCTCTTCCAAGTTCAAAAGAAACATCTCTCAAAGCCCAGATTACGTCAGAAGGATCTGGGTCTGAAGCCGAACCCGAGTCAGGTTTAATATCATCAAATTTATAAAGCGATCGATATTTGCGATAGTTTTTCAAGGGACTTTTTATGAACTCGAATGTAGCGCTTGCAAGGTTTTCATAAACTTCCTCTTTCGATCCAATACGATAACACTTACTAATATTTTCTACTTTGAGTGCTGTGTCTTTGAAACTCATTTTGACCTTTAATTGAATGGTTGCGAATAATTGAATGGTTGCGAATGGTTGAATGGTTCCTTAGGAACGTGGACGAATTAACTTACGCAAGTAGGCGCATAGATTTGGGTCGGATTTGTTTGATCTCAAATCACAAAAGTTGAAGGAATAGCGAGCTATTTCAATACTTTTGTGATCTGAGATCGGACAAAGGCGGCCTGAAGCTGTGATGCATAGTTGGGGAAGTTATTTCGTCCACGTTCCTTAGATTACATCTACAAAAATCCGCTCCATGCGTTTGAAATATAATGCACCGCTGATAAGCAAAATAGCGGCTGTAGTCAAGCCGGGCCAAACATACTGCCACGGCATCGGTGTGCCAAGCAAGCATGCCCGAAATCCCTCAATCACCGCTACTATCGGATTGAGAGAATATATAAACCGATAGGCTTCCGGTATTGATGATGCCGAATAAACGATCGGCGCTGAATACATCAGCATGCGAAGAATAAAATTCATTGCGTGTCTCACATCACGAAATCGGATGGCCAGTGCGGATAACCAAAGGCCTGCGCCTGCTGCAATGCTCATCATCAATAGAATTAAAACAGGAAAGAAAAGCAGGTTCCATGTCGGTTGGACACTATAGTAGATAATCAACCCCAATATAATCACCAATGAAATCCCAAAATCAACCAACTTTGCCAGTATGGGGGTGATTGGGAATATCAGCCTGGGAAAATATATTTTTCCAAGCATGTTCTGCCCTCCCACAAGACTTTGACTGGATTGTGCCATAGCTTGGGACATATATGTCCAGGGAATGATAGCAACGCTTGAAAACAGAATATAAGGAATCCCTTCTGTAGATATCCTGGCAACCTTTCCAAAAATTATGGTAAAAAGGATAATTTGTATCAGCGGTTGCAGTATAGCCCATGAAAATCCTAATACCGTTTGCGCGTATAGCACCTTAATATCACGCCAGACCATAAAATAAAACAGGTCGCTATATTGTTTAAGTTCCTTGAAATTTATTATCTGCCAACCGGAAGCCGGCTCAACAACAGTGACCGAATCGCTAATTGATCTTGATCTATTCATATAACTCCCAACTTTTAAGACATTCCATCCAAAACATTCCGAGCAGCATTTTCGCCACTGACAAACGACTCATCCGTCCAATGGTAACCCCACTCTCCGTAGCGCCCGCAGTAAAAGATTCCAATCTCGTCGAGATACTCATGAACGGTGGATAGAGCCTCGGCTCGATCAAGATCGAAAATTATATTTGCATATGGGATAATGCTTGCGTGGCAATGCAAAATCCTGTCATCTTCACGAATATAACCACAACGCCGCAGATCCGACAAAACCGGTTCGATACACTCTTGTGGAGTTCGATCCAGAGGTCGGTACTTGTTTGAGTAGTATACTTCCGCCTGAATACTGCCGGCGCCAGGCGGAACGTTGTGGATTGATTGCATGTGCGGAAAGCTTAATCGTGTAAAAAAGATATCCCGATCGTAGAAATATGTCCAATGTGCATCCGAAATGTCTTCACGATTGATGCCTATATTGACAACAACACATGTTGTGCAAGCTAATCTTTGTGAAGCTTCAAGCACGTCGGAGGGAACTCCGGAAATCATGGGAATCAACTCAGGCAGCGGCAATGAGGATGCAATATAGTTGTATGAAGTCACAATTCCATTCTTGAAACGAAGCTCACGTTTTTTCGGATCAAGACCGATAAGTTCATGATTGAGTTGAAGATCTGTGCGATCCAAAAATAGATCAAGATACGACACAAAACCACCTTGTGACGGATAGCGAAAATGAGTCACATAGTGAACATCCGGTGTACTTGGAGATAATGCGCCGTGCAAAACCTCTTTCATCTCCGGCCTGTACATTCGCGGGGCCACCCAGTCAGTGGACATATTGTCTGCCGTTGTGGTGTGAAACTTTAATCCATACTGCATGGGAAAGTTCTCTGCAAACGTTTTGCCGTAGCTTGCGATAAGCCATTCTTTGTAATTATTAATCTTTTTAAATTCTCTGCCATGAACATCAATAAAGTCACTCAGAACATCAACTACAAGATTTTCGGGCAGACCATAAAGATTGCATTGTGCAGGGTGTTTGATCCAATGTCCTTTCCTGTAATTGTTCGCACGTACATGAACGACCTCGTACTCATGATTAACACTTTCTGCAAACAGCTTTTGTATACGTTCATTTTTCGTAAACGATACATGCGGCCCGACATCGAAGATAAAACCGTTATTCTTAAACGACGCTGAATTACCGCCATAGTGGGATTTCTTTTCATATATGACGGATTCCAATCCTTCAATGTGAAGTCGATGAGCTGCGCTAAATCCCGTAATGCCGGCGCCAAGTATTGCTATTTTTTCCATAATTTGTAAATTTATTGTCTCACGCAAAGGCGCAAAGACGCAAAGATTTCACTTTTAATTCAAAATTCAAAATCAAAAATTCAAAATCGTACCTAAGATTGTTTTGCTTAATCCAAAATTCAAAATCAAAAATTCAAAATCGTACCTGTTCGATAGTCCGCTCCAGACCATAATCCAAATCATATCCCGGACTCCAGCCCACTTCATCAGATAAACGTTTAACATCGGCGAGCAGTAAATGCGGTTCATTTGCGGGCGTTGGTATCACACCTAATTCAACTAAATTTTGTCGGTTTGTTTTCTTTGCAATTTTAAGTATGATATCTTTTAAAGTAACTGGACACCCTGAAGCAATATTTACCGGTCCCTGAACTTTACTGTTTAATAATGCAACAAATGCTTCGGCAACATCCTGCACATACAAATAATCGCGTATTTGATTGCCATGCGTACAGCGGGCGGGTTTGCCTCGCACTATTGAACGAATAACCGAAGATACCAGTTTTTGCGGATATTCATGCGGTCCATAGAGAAAGAAAATACGACCCCAGGAACTGCTGATTCCTGTTTGTTTACTGAAAGCATCCAGCATCATCTGAAGAGAATGTTTACACGTTCCATATAAAGTTGCGGGCACGAGTGGAGTTATATTCTCAGAACAATAGCCATATTTCCAGTCATATTCGGCACAGGTTCCTGCCATAACCGCCCTCTGCCCGCCATGCAATGAAAATGCATGCAATAAAGCCAGACTCGCTTGAACCCATCGAATATTTTCGGTAGAATTCCAGTACTTTCCAGGTACGGTATACCAGGCAAGATGCAGAAGATGCGACGGCTTGACCTCTGTTATCAATTCCGAAACTTGCCCATAATCCAGTAGGTCGGTTTGATGCCATTGTACATCCAATCCATTTTTTTGCTGTTTATTTGAAGAAACGGCATGAATTTCAAAATTTTCCGCTGCCGACAGCAATTGGAGACAATACCTGCCGATAAATCCTGTTGCTCCTGTAAGCAAGATCCTTTTCATTGTGAAAAATCCGGATATTGTTGATCTTTTTTTGAAATAATTTGCCTGTCTTCCGGCCACCAAATAGAGAAAGAAGGATCATTGTATCGAATACCCATTGAATGTTCAGGAGAATAGTACTCAGACATTTGATAAAAGACTTCAGTATTATCTTCTATGGTTTGAAAACCATGAGCAAAGCGCTCCGGTATATAAAACATCTTTTGATTTTTATCAGTAAGCTCTACTGCAAACCAATCTTTGAAAGTCGGTGAGTCTGCCCGCAAATCAATAATAACATCAAAGATAGCGCCTCGGGTACACCTTACCAGCTTTGCTTCTTCAAATGGTTCGGCTTGATAGTGCATTCCTCTCAGCGTTCCCTTCTTGATATTAAAGGAAATATTACATTGTACAAGTTTAGAATCAAGATTGTGAGATTCAAATTCTCTTTTGCACCAGCTCCGCGCAAATAAACCCCTGCTGTCTTCTATCGGTTCAACTTCAATAACGTATGCGCCTTTTAATGGAGTTTCTAAAAATTTCACACTATTACCTCAACTCTGGGAATAAGCAACAAGAATTTGCACCCCCAATCACGCACATAAGACATCTGCTCTATTATCTCTTCCTTGAGATTCCAGGGAAGAATCAGCAGATAATCGGGTTTTGTTTCCTTTATTTTATCTGGAGAATAGACAGGAATATGAGACCCGGGCAAGTAATGCCCCTGCTTATGAGGATTGCGGTCAACAGTATAGTCAATGAAATCAGCGCCG
Source organism: Desulfobacterales bacterium (assembly GCA_030611985.1). Taxonomy (GTDB): domain Bacteria; phylum Desulfobacterota; class Desulfobacteria; order Desulfobacterales; family ETH-SRB1; genus DAOVDN01. Next base: position 6,368 of record JAUWOS010000070.1, read on the forward strand.
GCGCCACAATAGTTCAAAAGGGTGTTACCTTTTGCGGGAGCGCCGTAGCCAACAATAGTTTTTTTCTCTCTTTTCACTTTAATCAGAAAGTCCAGAATATTTCGCTTTGTTTTTTTAACTCTATCAGCAAAGGATAAATAGTAGTCCAGGTTGTCCAATCCGGCGCTTTTTTCTCTATCTCGTAATTCCGATATTCGCTTATTAATCGGTTGAGAAGTGTCTTCAGCATGGCGTGCATAGATTCGCAAAGAGCCACCGTGAGTTGATAGTTCTTCTACATCAAAGAGGGTGAGACCATGTGCGTTGAAAACTTTTTCGACCGTAATCAGGGAAAAATAGGAAAAATGCTCATGGTATATGGTATCAAACTGGTTTGATTCAATCAACCGCATCAAATGGGGGAATTCCATAGTAATGACGCCCGAGGGTTTGAGTACAATTTTCATGCCCTCAACAAAATCATTGAGATCAGGCACATGCGCCAGGACGTTGTTTCCCGTCAGGAGATCTGCCTGGTTGCCGGCCATAACCAGCTCCCGGGCAGTCGCAACACCAAAAAATTTTACAATGGTGGGAATACCTGCAGCCTTGGCTACTTGTGCCACATTATGTGCAGGCTCTACACCCAATACAGATATGCCTTTTTGTTTGAAATATTGCAGGAGATATCCATCGTTACTGGCAATTTCAACAACATGGCTATCGGTAGTAAATCCAAATCGCTCAATCATTAGTTGCACATATGACCTGGCATGATTAAGCCAGCTTTTTGAATAGGAGGAAAAGTAGGCATAATCGCTAAAAATTTTCTCGGGTGATTGAAACTCCAGTAGCTGAACTAGATAGCAATTTTCACAAACATAAACATGCAGGGGATAAAAAGGCTCCATTGCCTGCAAGCTTTCCTGCTCAATATAAGAATTCGCAAAAGGCGACATACCCAGATCTGCAAATGAGTATTTAAGAGTAGTTCCACAAAAACGACATTTAATTACATTCATACCTGCCTCATATTTTCATAGCGCAAAATCTGACTTTCTGAAAATTCACGCATGTTTCCGCTTTGAGAATATTCTCGGTACCATTCCACAATCCACTCCAGAGCAGTAGCCAAATCCAGTTTCGGTGACCACCCAAGCAGTCTTCTTGCTTTACAGCAATCCAGCTTCAGATAAGCAGCCTCGTGAGGATTCTCCGCAGAGTCCGGCTCCGAGCGAATGCTTCCGCTCCGAAGGCGGCTCAGATTCGCAACGATCCAGGAAACCGGTCTGCAACTCTCATCGTTGGGTCCAAAGTTCCAGCCTTCGGCAAACTTTGATCCGTGCCTCCATAATTTCTCCACAAGACATAGATATCCGTCCAGTGGCTCCAGTACATGCTGCCATGGTCGTATAGCATTCGGATTACGGATTGCAACGGGTCTGTCCTTCATAATGGCTCGCATGATATCAGGAACAAGCCGATCATGACCCCAGTCCCCGCCTCCAATCACATTCCCTGCCCTGGCGCTTGCTACGGCCACACCATGACCCGGATAATCCGTGTTTGAAAAAAAGGAACTGCGATATGCCGATGTAACCAGTTCGGCGCAACCTTTGCTGCTTGAGTAGGGATCATGTCCACCCATGGGATCGTTTTCTCTGTATCCCCATATCCATTCTTTGTTTTCATAGCACTTATCGCTGGTAATGATAAGAGCAACCCTTACGCTGTCTGTTTGTCTGGCAGCCTCCAGAACATTTACCGTACCCATAACATTAGCGCTGTATGTTTCTACAGGATTATCGTAAGAACAGCGCACCAGGGATTGAGCGGCCATATGAATTACGATTTCGGGCTGATATTGTGTAAAAACAGTCTTAAGATGTGTTAAGTCGCGAATATCTCCTGTAACGGATCGTATCTTCTCTGATACATCAGCTATTTCAAACAAATTCGGATTCGTTGGTGGAAGCAGGGAATATCCTGTGATATCAGTTCCTTTGCTTTTCAGCCACATGGAAAGCCAGCTTCCCTTGAATCCGGTATGCCCTGTAATTAAAACCTTCCTGTCTTTCCAAAAAGTTGCGTTCATCACCAGACCTTCCATAGAGCTTTTCCTGAATTCCACATTTCTTCCAGACGCCTCTTGTCGCGAAGTGTATCCATAGGGTGCCAAAAACCTCTATGCTGGAAAGCAGAGAATTGACCTTCTTTCACAAGCTGTTTCATGGGAGCATGCTCCCACATTATTTCGTCTCCGTCAATATAATCAATAACTTTGGGGGAAAGCACAAAAAAACCACCGTTGATCCACCCTCCATTTCCCTCGGGTTTCTCTTCAAAAGCACTGATGAGACCCTCTTTAAAAACCAGAATACCATATTTTGACGGAGGAAGGACAGCAGTTACCGTGGCAAGGGTTTTTCTTGACTTGTGAAAAGATATCAAATCCGAAATGTTGACATTGCCAACACCATCGCCATAAGTAAAACAAAAATCTTCTTCTCCAAGAAAAGATCGAATTCGCTTTAGTCTTCCTCCTGTTGCAGTTTTATGTCCGGTATCAACCAGTGTTACACGCCACGGTTCAGAATTGTTCTGATGCATCTCCATTTTGTTGTCTGCCATATCAAAAGTAATGTCGGATGAATGAAGACAATAATTAGCAAAATATTCTTTAATGATATATCCTTTGTAACCGCAGCAAATAATAAAATCATTAATACCGTGGGCAGAATATATTTTCATAATATGCCACAAAATCGGCCTGTCACCGATCTCTACCATGGGTTTTGGCTTTACACCGGTTTCTTCAGACAGGCGTGTGCCTAATCCTCCTGCAAGAATAACTGCTTTCATGATACACCTCCACCCGCCTGCTTAATTGCAAACCCATGCTCTTCAATAATATGCTGCTGCCGTATCAAGCGCATCACTTTATCTACGGCTTCTTTTGGATTTTGTTTATGAGAAGATATTGTCAAACTGGGGTTTTCGGGGAATTCGTATGGCGCTGAAATCCCTGTGAATTCTTTAATGATTCCCGCCCTGGCTTTGGCGTAAAGACCTTTCTGATCGCGCCTGGAACAAATTTCCGGCGGGCAGTCAACATATATCTCCAGAAACTGCCCATCGTGAAAGAGCGACCGAAGTTTCCGGCGATCTTTCCGATAAGGAGAAATAAATGCCGCAAGAACAATGATACCGGTGTCAACAAAGAGCTTTACTATTTCGCCGATACGACGGATGTTTTCCACCCTGTCTTCAGAACTGAAAGCCAGGTCAGCACATAGCCCGTGACGGACATTGTCGCCGTCGAGAGTATAAGTAGAGCATCCCTTATTGTGCAATTCTTTTTCAACAAGGTGTGCAATAGTTGATTTGCCGGAGGCTGAAAGACCGGTAAACCAGATAACCGCTCCCTTGTGGTCATGAAGTTTTTCTCGATCCTCGCGACGCACGCAGCCGTTAAACCACGTCACATTATTTTTTTTGGCAATAACTTTTGTTATCATGGTCTTTTTTCATCCTCCCAATATCATCTCAGAGTCATGCGCAAACACAGCTCCGCCCATTGGCTTACATAGAAAATCTTTTTTAAGTTGTTGTTATAACTAAATAAAAACTACAAACACTCTACCCGCTACTCCTGTCTCCCGTCTCCCCTTCTCCCCGTCATAGCGAATACTCTTTAATCTTATTCAGGAGACTTTTATAGCTGACCTTAAGAAGCATGGCAGCATATTTTTTTTTTCCGCTTGAAGCTTTCAATGCCTTTTTTATGGCGCGCTTTTCAGCCTGTATGGCTACTTTTCGGGATATTTCTTTTAAAGAAAACAGGGCAATGTCATCATAATATGTTTTCGATTTTACTTCTAATTGATTGCATGCAGAAAGTTTATCAGCGATTTTCTTTTTTAACTCATCTATCACAAAATTTTCATTGTCGAGCATTATAACATTTTTTATAATATTTCCTAATTCCCTGACATTTCCGGGCCAGTCATAATCTATAAGCATATCGCACAATCTTTCCGATAGCTTTACATGCTTTTTATTATAAAGGAGACAGTATTTTTCAATAAAGTGTTCCTTTAGTAAGCTTATATCCTTTTTTCGTTTTCTCAATGGCGGGATTACTATATTAATGACATTCAGTCTGTAATAAATATCCTGACGCAAGCGCCCCTGTTCGATTAATTCCATTGGATCCATATTGGTAGCAGCTATTATTTTGACATTGACTTTAGAATCTTCAATGCTTCCAATCGGAGCGAATTCACCGTCCTGAAGCACCTGTAAAAATTTTGCCTGCATAGACTGTGACATTTCAGAAATTTCATCCAAAAATATAGTCCCTGAGTCGGCTATATTAAATTTACCTGGCTTATCTTCCATGGCACCGGTAAATGCCCCTTTTTTATATCCAAAAAGTTCGCTTTCAAAAAGCAGAGACGGAATACTTGCACAATTTATTTCTAAAAAAGGATTATTTTTTCTATTGGAATTGTTGTGAATAGCCATAGCCACCAGCCCTTTTCCCGTACCGGTCTCACCCAGAATTAAAACAGAAGGTTCAATATCGCTGATGCTGGAAATAACATTTCGAATTTTATGTACTTCTTTTGTATTGCCGACAATGAATGGTTCATTCAAGACGTTATGCGGAAACCACTCGCTATTTTGGTTGAGTTGTTTCCCAATGGCCTCTTTTAAAATACCTGGATGAAGCGGCTTTCCGAGGTATGTCAAATCCTTATTTTCCCCTATAGCAGAGATATCAGCTTGAGAAATCACAATAAGAGGAAAGGGCTTTTTTCTTATTGCTTTAATAAGGACAGGAGAGAAGTTATGGCTGGTTTCGAATATGGCCAACTGGGGATTCAGCCCGGTAAACATGTTCCACTTCAAAGTGCGACCTGTCAGCACAGTATCTTGAATACCAAACTGGTTTACCAGACTCTTTATGTATTCTCCATAATTGTAATCCGTAGTGTGAATAAGAATTTGACAGGCATTTGGCATATTGTCTTCCAGAGAGTAACTGTTCTTAAAATTATTATAGAATATCAGTTGATTTCCTATTTTTATATAGATGTAAAGCAATAGTTGTGCCATGAAGGGA
>JAUWOS010000047.1 GCA_030611985.1 Desulfobacterales bacterium
CCGGCTGAAATATTACAAAGAAAGTAAGCGTTCACAGGCACTGCATATGCACGTTTTCAGGGCAACCAACATAGCAACACTATAGTTGATTGCCCTGAAAACGTGCATCTACAGCACCTGTAAAAGCTTACATGTTGGGAAACAGCCTTGTTTGCTACCAGTTCTCCCCGTGAACGGTTACCAATTCCAGTTCTTTTCCCTGCCATGAATTCCGTTTTTCCAGGGTATTTCTTATGAGGACGAGTGTTTCTCTATTTCTGATAGACCATGCCGGCGCAACAAGTTCTTTAGAATAAGGATCTCCTGTAAGGCGCTGAATTATCATATTCTGCGGAATAAGTTCCAGAAAATCACAGACGATATCAACATATTCCTGCTGTTCGAGACATCTGTATTTTCCTGCGCTGTAAAACTTTTCAAGTTCTGTTCCTTTAGCAACATAGAGAAGATGAAGCTTGATACCGTCTATTCCCATATCGGCAATCTTTCTTGCGGTTTCAAGCATGTGATTTCTGTCTTCTCCTGGAAGTCCTAAAATAATATGAACACATATTTTTATCCCTCTGTTCCCTGTTATATCCACTGCCTTTTTAAAACTCTGAAAATCATGACCCCTGTTTATAAAGGCAAGCGTTTTATTATGAACAGACTGCAAGCCGTATTCAATCCAGACAAGGTAATTTTTTGTATAACTTTGCAGAAGTTTCAGAACAGGTTTATCTACACAATCAGGTCTTGTGCCGATTGAAAGACCGACTACATCCTCTACTGTCAGAGCTTCTTCATAAAGGTTTTTAAGTCTGTCAAACGGGGCATATGTATTGGAAAACGACTGAAAATAAGCTATAAATCTTTTAGCCTTGTATCGCTTTGAAAGCCATTTTTTTCCTCTGACAAGCTGGTCCGTAACGGAAAGTCCTTTAGTATAAGCGCCGGTTCCGGATCCCTTTGCATTACAATATATGCATCCTTTGGTTGAAATTGTGCCATCCCTGTTCGGGCACGAAAGTCCTGCATCTATGCTTATTTTCTGGACCCTGCACCCGAATATACTTCTAAAACAGGTGTTTAGATCATTATATCTTTTATTCATGATAGGCATTCCATGCAAGAAGTTTAAACCATTTAAAGTAAAAATGCAAGTTGTGTGTAGCTCAACATAGCTTGCAGTTCCATCTTGTATGTGATAATGATTTCCAGTATTTTAAGCTGAATTTGATATTTTTAACGAGAATTTTTTAATTTTTTTTCGGGTTTTCTTTATAAAAATACAATGGGCAGTGTCAAGATTATATATTTTCCAGCGCCGCCACTACATTCGAACTTCAAAACTATATTACCATTATTATCAACATGTTATGGTTTTAGTAAAAATGATATAAGTGTTACACTCAAACGATATAAATATATAATCATTTGATTTTATAGTGATTTATAATTTTGGTAAAAATTCTATGCATTTTAAATTTAAAAAAGAGCGGAAGTCGGGTTAAATCTTAAATCTTAAAAACCCATGAATACTTACAAAAAACAATTAATGATAAATGTTGGAAAATTCCATGTGTCAACCGATTCTCAGGAAGAGCTAATGACTGTTGTCGGGTCATGCGTAGCCGTTACTTTCCATGACATCAAGAAACACATAGGCGGCCTGGTTCACGTTGTTCTTCCAGGCAGAAGAACACACCCGCGTGAAGATGACCGGAATGCCTATTACGCTGATACAGGCGTTCCGTTGCTGGTTGAAGAAATGTGCAAAGCCGGAGCGTTCAGAGAAAACCTTGTGGCAAATGTTATAGGGGGATCTTCATCGCATGAGTTGTGCAGAGAAAATACCATCGGCAGACGCAATGTGGATTCAGTTGTCACAATATTGAAAAATTATGATATTCCAATACAAAAAAAAGATACAGGAGGAAAATCCGGTCGTAAGATCATATTGGATATTGCGACCGGAAAAATAGAGATACTGAAATTGCTTTATCAGTCCATGAAACCTGCCGGCAAACATGAAGGAATTTTGACAGACGATGATGAGAGTCAACTCATACGACAAATTGAACGTTTGAATCCTGATTGGACAACTGCCGGAAAACTGCTGGAGACCTTGCACAATCCAGACAGTTCAATACAATGTATTCAGGAAATTATTTCAGAAGATGCCGTATTGGCATACCACATTTTCAGGATGTTCAATTCATCGTATTACGGTCTTCCAAACAGGATCTCATCGTTTCCCGAAGCAGTGAAACTATTGGGAAGTCATCAATTAAAACTGATATCCACTGTGGCCGCAACCATGAGGCAGCAGGAAAACACTTCAGCAGATACATGCATGGCTGCTCAAAATTTCAGCAATCATACACGCTCAACCGCTTTGATTGCCCGATGTTTAGCGTTACGGGTATCACCAAAGCTAAGTGAAAATGCATACGCCGCAGGGTTGCTTCACGGTGCAGGCAGGCTGGGCACAGCCTTGTTGATGCGGAAAGACGTTCAGAATAAATTTTTTGAAATAGATTCGGATATGTTTGAGAAAAATGTTGACACAATCGGGGAAATTATTCTGACAAAGTGGAACATTCCTGTTCAAATAATGAGAGCGGCAATTGATTTCAAAAATCCTCCTGATGGAACAACAGATCAGCATAAATTAACAGCAATAATTCATGCGGCAAGCGGCCTTAGCTGCCTTTTAGGAATTAATTTCGGCAAAAAAAATGTGTGTGGATGAAATATCCCGGAGTGCTTTGGCTCAAATAGGTCTTTTCAATGGCCTTGAGTCTCTTCTTCCGTCTATTTTTGAAGTATTGAGAGATAAGGATTTAGGAATTTAGGGATTGAAGAATTTAGGGATTGAAGGATTGAAGAATTTAGGGATTGAAGGATTTAGGAATTTAGGAATTGAAGGATTTAGGGATTAGATGAATGTGTTATTCGTTTGATTTTTTAAGCTAACAGCTAAAAATCTTTGATTTGAAAATAGCATCCAACTGACTATAATTTCAGGTGTTTTGAGTTTTCGTCCATACACTGATTAGAATTGCTGAAATATTGACATGATGAAAAAACTTGAAATAGTTCTCAAGTATTTAAATGAGAAACGGGGTTTTGATTTTTCCGGTTACCGTGCTTCCATGATCGAACGTCGGGCCGGAAAGCGACTTTCAGCTTCAAAGTGTAAAGATTATGATGAATATCTCCGCTTCATCAGGAAACACCCTGATGAACTTGACAATCTAATAGATGTTCTGACAATCAATGTGAGCCGATTTTTCAGGGATTCGCTGAGCTTTGAATATATTGCCGAAAAAATTCTCCCTGTTATTGTTTATGAAAAAAAGAATTCCGATGATCATTGTCTGCGAATCTGGTCAACCGGATGTTCAATGGGTGAAGAACCATACTCCATTGCTATCCTGATCAATGAAATTTTTGAGAAGGAAGATTTCAATCTGAATTTGAATATCTTTGCCACGGATATTGATAGCATGGCATTAAAAAAGGCCAAAGAGGCGGTCTATTCCTTTGAAAGCATCAAGGATGTCAAATACAGACTTTTGACCAAATATTTTAAAACTCAAGGCGAGTCGTTCAGATTAATTTCAAAAATAAAAGAGATGGTAGCTTTCGCTTTTTATGATATGCTTGAGAAAAAAAGTTACGCGCCCTCTGAGAGCATATACGGTGATTTTGACGTGGTACTCTGCCGAAATGTTCTGATTTATTTTAACACAGAATATCAGGATCTGATATTCGACAAGTTATATCGCGCATTGGCCAAACACGGTTATCTGGTATTAGGTGAAGTAGAGAGGCCTTCAATGAAATTTCAGACGCGTTTCAGAAAGGTAAATGAGTGCTGCCATGTTTATCAGAAAATGTGAATCGCGGATTGGTGCAAATAGGGGCGAATAAGGCATTATGTTCATGCATAATTTGTAAATGGAGAAAAAATGAAACTAAAAATACAATTTAAAAGTTTTAAAACCCGTCTGACCTTCTGGTTTCTTGTTTTAGCGCTTTTACCATTACTTACAGGCATGGCATTAACATATTTTCAAAGCTCCCAATCTATCAAAAAAGAGACATTCAATAAACTATTGGCGATCCGTGATTTAAAAGTTAAAGAACTTAATTCATGGTTAGATGAAAGACACGGCGATTTGCTGATCATTTCGGAAGATTTTGAAATAATAGGGCTGGAAAAAGCAATTATGAAAAAAGACCGAAATAAAAGTGACATAGCTGTGCTTGAAAATGGAAGGAGAATTTTAGAACAATATCTGGAACATCAAACGGTATACAGCGAAATATTTATACTTAATCCTCATTCCGGAAAGATTGTAATCTCTACCAGCAAACAGTCTGATGGAAAAGAAAGATCAAATTATTTATATTTTACGGAACCTCTGAGGACCAGACAATTATATATCAAAGACATCTATTATTCAAAAACCGAAAAAAAACCCGTCATGGCTTTTTCTATTCCGATATTCTGTCTTGACCATAACGGCGAACACATCACGGGTGTATTGGTTGCCCGTGTTGATTTAGAGAATTCACTCTTTCCGTTGCTTTTGTCTCAAACAGGGATGGGAAAAACCGGAGAAACCATAATCGTAAATAAAGATTTGACAGCTTTAAATGAGCTAAGAAGCCCTGAACATAAAGCTCTAATGCTCAAGATTGAAGCAGAGCCGGTATTACTCGCTTCCCAGGGAAAAACCGGCATTCTTGAGTCTATGGATTACCAGGATAAAAAGGTGCTTGCGGCATATACATATATTCCAAAAACCAAATGGGGATTTGTAGCCAAACAGGATCAAAAAGAAATATACGCTCCTATATATTCTTTAATTATGAATCTTGTGATTCTTTTTATTTTATCATGCGTATTAATTTATTTTATAGCAAGTTTTCTTGCAAGAAGTATTGCTAAACCAGTCATGGAAATGACCGAGGTTGCCAAAAAATTCGGGGAAGGAGACCTCTTTGCCCGAAATCGGACGCAGAGCGCTGATGAGTTTGGATTTTTGGCGCAATCATTCAATATTGCGGCCGATTTTGCGGTCTCCCAGATTGAAATTCAAAAAGGCAGCGCTGATATCAGAGAAACCATGGCGACTGCCAAAAAACTGACCGATTTTAGAAAAAACGTCTTGAGAAAACTTGTTGAGGTTACGAATTCCAATATGGGCGCTTATTGCCTGCGCAACTCAAAGAATAATACTTTTGAGCGCTTTACCTCCATTGGCATCAGTCCCGGGCTTTTGGAGCCGTTTGATGCCTCTGTTTTTGAAGGTGAATTCGGACAGGCTCTTGCAACCGGAAAAATATCTCATATAAAAAACATTTCGGAAGATACGGTCTTTAAATTCAAGACATTTACCGGGACCATATTACCCAAAGAGATTATTACCATTCCTGTGGTCATTGACGACCTGGTGGCGTCGGTTGTCTCGCTTGCAAGTCTCAATATTTATTCTAAAGAAAGTCTGGAGATTCTGAATCAGGTCTGGGGCGTTATGAACACGAGCATTTCAAACCTGCTGGCAAATGAAGCGACAAAAAGGCTTGCCGAGGAGTTAGAAGGCATGAATCAGGAGCTACAGGCCCAGGCAGAGGAATTGCGGGCCCAGGCAGAAGAACTCCAGGCTCAGTCAGAGGAACTCCAGCAAACATCAGAAGAATTACAGGAACAGAATGTGGAGCTTGAAACACAGAGCCGGCAGGTTGAAGAAGCCAACCGCCTGAAAAGCGAGTTTTTGTCCAATATGAGTCATGAACTCAGAACTCCGCTTAACTCTGTCATGGCATTGTCACGAGTTCTCATGATTCAGGCAAAGGACAAACTTTCCAAAGAAGAGGTAAACTACCTTGAAATCATTGAACGAAATGGAAAGCAGCTTCTATCTTTGATTAATGACATCCTTGACCTGTCCAGGATAGAAGCCGGCAGGATGGATATAAGACCAAAATTATTTTCAATAAGTTCAACCGTTGAGACTATTATGGAAAGGCTTGAACCTGTGGGTAAAGAAAAGGGCATTGATCTGAATCAAGAGATTCAGGAAAATCTCCCGCAAATTGAAAGCGATGAACAAAAGGTGCATCAAATCCTGCAGAATCTTCTGGGGAATGCCGTCAAATTTACAGAGAAAGGGAATGTAACAGTCTCCGCTCACAGTGATGCGGACAAATTTTATATTGAAGTTTCAGATACGGGCATTGGGATGTTCAATAAAGACCTGTCCTGTATATTTGAAGAGTTCAGACAGATTGACGGCACTTCTTCCAGGCCTTATGAAGGCGCAGGTCTTGGTCTTGCCATAGCCTATAAGACTGCCGGAATACTGGGCGGAGATCTATCAGTAAAAAGCGCCCCGGGAAAGGGAACCACATTTATTTTAACCTTGCCGCTTAAATGGCAGGGGCCGGCAGAACCTCTACCCCTGACAAGACCCGCTGAGGTCACTCCGACGCAAAAAACTATCCTGTCTGCAAACGACGAGCCGGAAATTGAAAACCGGCATAAATGCCAGGAGAACAAAAAACCTGAAGCCGGCAATAGAATTCTTCTGGTTGAAGATAATGAAGCTGCTGTCATCCAGGTAAGAGAAGTCCTGGAAAGCGAGGGGTATAAGGTGGATGTGGTGCGCGGCGGTCAGGAAGCGCTTGAGTATGTTAAGCAAACAATCCCTGGAGGAATTATTCTGGATCTGATGATGCCTGAAATAGATGGGTTTGAGGTGCTGGAAAAAATCCGCGGTTCCAAAACCACAGCAAAAATTCCGGTTCTGATTCTCACAGCCAAAGATCTGACGCAAGAAGATTTCAACAAATTAAGCCACAACAATATCCAGCAGTTGATTCAAAAAGGAGATGTGGACCGGCAAAGTTTATTATTCAAGACCAGATTAATGCTTGACACAAAACCTGAGGTAAAACCCGAAACCAAAAACTCAAAACCGAAAACTCGAAAACCTGATACCGAGCAACCCGCAACTCGCAACTCGCAACTCGAAACTATTCTGGTGATTGAAGACAATCCCGATAACATGACTACAATAAAAGCTGTGTTACAAAATAAATACAGCATACTGGAAGCGACAGATGGAGAAGAGGGACTGAAAAAAACGCTTGAGGAAAGTCCCGACCTGGTTCTTCTTGATATATCTCTGCCCAAAATGGATGGTTTTACCGTGGTAAAAAAGATTAAAGAAAACAAAAAAACCAGCCATATCCCTGTTATTGCGCTTACTGCCCGCGTAATGAAGGGCGACAGGGAAAAGATTATTGAAGCTGGCTGCGACGACTACATTTCCAAGCCTGTTGATTTGGAAGAGGTGTTGAGTAAGATTGAGAAATGGGTATTAGGAATTTAGGGATTTAGGAATTAGGGAGAAAACCATGTCGAAGATATTAGCCATTGACGATAAAAAAGATAGCCTGATTGCTATTTCAGCTTTATTAAATGTTTTGATTCCTGATTGCAATGTGATAACCGCTCAATCAGGAGTTGAGGGTTTGGAAAAGGCAAAAACCCAGTCGCCTGATACGATTCTGCTTGATATCAAAATGCCTGGAATGGACGGATATGAAGTTTGCAATAGACTGAAAGACGATGAAACAACAAAACATATTCCGGTTATTATGATTTCTGCCATCAAAACAGAATCAGAAGACCTTGTTAAAGGGCTTGATAACGGGGCTGATGCTTATCTGGCCAAACCCATTGATGAATACGTGTTGATTGCACAGGTTAAGACAGCCTTGCGGATAAAGAAAGCAGAAGATCGTTTGCGCGAACAAAAAGATTTGCTGGAACGTACAGTGCAGAAACGAACTGCCGAATTACTGCGAACAAACGAGCAACTGAAACATGAAATAAATAATCGTATAAACACGGAGAAGCGGTATCGGATGCTGGTCGAAACAATGAACGATGGCCTTTTCCTGATAGATGAAAACTTTCTAATCGCTTTCGCCAACAACAGACTCTTTGAGATATTAGGATACCCAAAGGACAAAATTATCGGAATGCCCGTACATCATTTCCTTGATGTAAACAACCAGCGTATTTTTGACGAACAGATGAAATTACGTAATAAAGACAACCACAAAATTTATGAACTTACATTCATTAGAAAAGACGGACAAAAAATTCCTGTAATCGTATCGCCGAGCGCTATTATTGATGCAGATGGTCGATTTAAAGGCAGCCTAAGTGTTATTACAGATATTTCCGAGAGAAAACAACTTGAAGAGCAACTCCGGCAATCTCATAAAATGGAATCAATAGGCACCATGGCAGGCGGCATTGCCCATGATTTCAACAACATTATCGGCGTAATTATTGGAAATACGGAACTGGCCTTAAAAAATGTTCCGGAATCTAATTCCGCTCATTTGAACCTTGAGGAGATAAAAACTGCCGGACTGCGAGCAAAAAATATCGTCCGGCAACTTTTTAGATTCACTCGAAAAACAAACCGAAAATTAAAACCGATAGAAATCGTTCCGGTTATTAAAGATGCACTTGAGTTTTTACGATCAACGATTCCAAGTGCTATAGATATTCGCCTGAATATTCAGGCTACAGATGAAATCATTTTTGCAGACATTACCCAGATCAATCAGATTGTAATGAACCTGTGCATCAATGCTTCCCATGCTATGGAGGAAACAGGCGGAACATTGGAAATAAGCCTTCTGCGTTCGGATTTTGAATCCCGAAATGTGGAATCCCGAAATGTGGAATCCCTAAATATGAAATCAGGGTTAGAACCGGGCCGTTATATAAAGCTGACGGTAAGCGATACAGGTTCCGGAATTGCTCCCGAAATGATCGACAAAATATTTGATCCTTATTTTACAACCAAGGAAGTTGGAAAAGGTTCCGGTATGGGGCTGGCAGTTGTTCACGGTATTGTCAAAAATCATAACGGTGTCATTTCCATTGATAGTCAATCTGGAAAAGGAACTGCTTTCAATATTTTATTTCCTTTGACTGATGAAAAACCTGAGGTCAAAACTGAAACGACAGAAGAATTTCTCATGGGCAATGAAACAATACTTTTTGTTGACGATGAAAAACCAATCGTTACTTTGGCACAGAAAATGTTGGAGCATCTGGGATATAAAGTCGAAACAGCATTGACGCCACTTGATGCCCTGGAACGTTTTAACTCAAATCCGGACTATTTTGATCTGGTCATAACCGATATGACCATGCCGCAAATGACCGGTGTCAAGTTGTCTGAAAAGTTGATGGATATTCGCAAGGATATTCCCATCATTATCTGTACAGGGTATAGCGCCATTGTCGATGAAGAAAAGGCTAAAAAATTAGGATTAGCCGGCTTTGTCATGAAACCTGTTAGCATGTCAGAACTATCAAAAGTTATTCGAAAAGCCCTTATTACTGGAAAGCCCGAGCAAAAAAGCACACGCTGAAGCACTCGCTCAAACCAGGAGACGAATTGTGAAAATGACGACATTACATTTATTAATTCTCGAAGATAATCCGGATGATGCTGAATTAGCAGTAAAGGAACTCGAACGTAAAGGGTTTGACGTAAAATGGACCAGGGTGGATACGGAAAAAGCCTTTAGAGAAGCGCTTGCCGAAAAACCCGATCTGATCCTGTCTGATTATCATGTGCCGTCTTTTGATGCTGTAGCTGCATTGCAGATATACAGGCAACTTAAACTTGAGATTCCGCTGATCATTTTTTCAGGCACAATTGGCGAGGAGATGGCTGTTGAATGTATGAAATCCGGCGCCACGGATTATGTTTTGAAAGACAATCTCTCTCGTTTGTGCCCCGTTGTAAAACGGGCGCTTGAGGAAATGAAAACATACCGAAAAAACAGGCAGGCAGAGGAGTCGCTGCGGGAAAGCGAGAGCCGATACAAACGCTTGTATTCTATGACCAGATTGATGTGTGACAACCTGCCTGAACTTATGTGGACAAAAGATTTAGAAAACAGGTTTATTTTTGCAAACAAAGCTTGTTGTGAAAAATTGCTTAATGCCAAAGATATTGATGAGCCTGTTGGAAAAACAGATATGTATTTTGCCGACAGGGAAAAAAAATCCCATCCTGAAAATCCTGAGTATCATACGTTCGGAGAGACATGCACAGGTTCTGACCTTGTGGTTCTGGAAACAAAAAAACCGCTAAGATTTGAAGAGTTTGGGAATCTTAAGAAAAGACTTGTTCATCTTGATGTATACAAAGCGCCTTTTCTGGATGAAAAGGGCAACCTGATAGGAACAGTCGGCTGCGCCAGGGATATAACAAGAGAAAAAGAGATAGAAAAAGAGATAGAAAAAGAGCAGAGGAAAGCAGAGGAAGAAAAGGAAAAACTTGAAGCCCAACTTCGCCAGTCCCAGAAAATGGAAGCCATAGGCACTCTGGCAGGCGGCATCGCCCATGATTTCAACAACCTGCTGACCGTCATCATCGGTAATGCCCAGCTTTCATTGATGAATGCCATCGAGGATAAATCCTTACGCAATGGAATAGAAGAGATTAAGAAAGCCGGGGAGAAAGCGGCATCTCTTACCCGGCAGCTTCTTGCCTTTAGCCGTAAGCAGATAATAAAGCCTGAGGTTTTGGATATCAATATAGTGGTAAATGAGACAAAAAAGATGCTTAAGCGTGTGATTGGAGAAGATATTGAATTTCAAACGGTTTTAGAACCCAGGCTTTGGAAGGTCTATGCAGACTTCGGACAGATAGACCAGATAATTATAAACATGGTAATTAATGCCAGAGACGCCATGCCGCAGGGAGGAAAGCTCACCATTGATACAACTAACGCTGATCTGAACAAGAACTATTTTCACGAGCACGATATTGAAGAGGAACCGGGCCCTTATGTGATACTGGCTGTAAGCGATACCGGCAGCGGGATGGACAAGGAAACACAGGAGCGTATCTTCGAGCCTTTCTTCACTACAAAGGAAGTCGGCAAGGGCACCGGATTAGGCCTGTCCACAATTTACGGCATTGTCAAGCAGAACAATGGCTTTGTCTGGGTTTACAGCGAACCTGGACAGGGTTCCACCTTCAAAATCTATCTGCCGAAGATGAAGAATGATGCAGAAAATGCAGAAAAAAAACAAACCCCTGTGGACGATCCTGGCGGTTCTGAAACCGTTTTGGTTGTAGAAGATGATGATTTCCTTCGAAATATGGCGCAAAATGCTCTCAGGCGGTATGGATACAAAGTGTTGGTGGCTGAAAATGGCGAAGATGCCCTGAGAGTCTGCAAGGAACTCGATGGTCAGATTGATCTGATGATAACCGATGTGATAATGCCGAAAATGGGCGGGAAGAAACTTGCAGAAAGGCTACAGCCTCTTTATCCTCAGATTAAGGTAATTTATATGTCAGGATACACAGACAACGCCATTGTGCATCACGGTGTTCTGGCGCCGGAGCTGAATTTTATCGAAAAGCCTTTTTCACCGGAAGGTCTGGCGCGCAAAGCGCGGGAGGTGCTGGGAAGTGGAAAATGAGATTTTGGAATAATCCTATGAAATCAAAACTTGTTTTATGCCTTCTATTAATACTACTCCTGATTGGATGTGTTGATGATAACGAGCCTACTGTAAAGAAAAGAGATGATTTTAAGGGAACTTCCAGACAAACCGAAAAAAGACTGAACTGGATGGGACACTGGATGCATGAGCATGACAGAGCAATTCTTGTCAAAGAAGTTGCACAAAACTTTGAGTTGCTGAATCCGGATATAAATGTCAACCTGAAAAGTTCCAAACAAATAATGAACTCCAGGGGTCCTGAAACAACCGGTAAATTCATTGCAGATATGATAAAGAGCGGGAACATTGAATGGGATGTTGTGAGGATGAATCAATTCATCTACCAACATGTTGCGGAGCAATTAGATGACCTGGACTGGGGTGAAAAACATCTTGTCAATTTTGAAGAAGTTGAAGGTTTTAAGCAGACGCAGAAATCTTTTATTATAGATGATCCTGTTTACAGGAAGCAGACCGGTGGAATCCTGGTCGGACCTTATATTGAAGGTTATTGCATGGCAATTTTCTATAATAAAGATGTTGCTGAAAAAATGGGCATTGAAATAAAACGATACAACATGACCTTTGAAGATCTTTTGGGATATGTTAAAACAGTTGAGGAATACAACAATAAGCACAATACAAATATTGCTGCTTTCTATGAATCTGCAAACTGGATAACAATGAAAGTATTGTTCCAGCATCTTTTTAAGTCAGAGCTGGAGAATTTCAGCACAGCTAAAGAAGAAGCAGGCTCTGATGAAAAGAACAAGGCTCTTTTAAAAACCTTCCTGGCTTTTGAACAGCTTGGCAAATATAATCCTCTTATAGATTCATATAAGGATAATGTCTTTTATCAGACCAGGCATCTTGTATTGAATGATGAGTGCCTGTTCTTTATAAATGGTATCTGGATGTATAATCACTGGATGGGTATAGATGAGGAAAAGACGAAAAAGATGATCCCTGCCGAACTCCCTGTATTCCGGAAAGTAAATCATTATTCCGGTAGTTTCATTCCTACATGGGCAGTGATGAAGAATGCTGCCAATAAAGAAGGAGCAATTAAGCTTTTGATGTTCTGGAGCAGACCACAGGTTGCTGAGAGATGGGTGCGATATGCAAAAGCGCCTACAGGATTGGCAGGCAATATCAGTTCTTCTGACATCGGCGATGACCCTTTCGATCAATTCCTTATAAAAATTACAGATAAATATGGCAGCAATGTTCATTATAGTGACAATGCAGGATACATCATGGGAGAAAAGAACCAGCTTTTGCAACAGAATATTAATAAAAAACTGTTGCAGCTATTAGACTGCAATATAACCGCTCAGCAGGCTTATGATGAGATTATAAAAGAGGTTAAATGAAAAAAAGCAAGTTGTCTGATTTGAGCTTAAGAACAAAAATATTTGTATTTACTATGATGCCGTTTGTTCTGGTGATTATAATAATCAGTATATTATCAATTCAAAACAGGATAAAAAATGAAAGAGAACTGACTTCAAACAGAATTGAATCTTTTGTAACTCTATTGGAAAGTGGTGATTTAAGCTTTAACAGCATAAAACAAAAGAAAAAAATAGAAAAACTTCTCAACGAGAAAGTTTTATCAGCCGAACTTATAAAAAGAGACCGCAGTATTGCCTTTACTACCGGCGGTTCCGAATATGAGATTAACAAAGAACAGATCGACAAAGCATTTCAAGGTTATATTATAACTTATATCAGACAGAACAAAATCCCTGTTCAAATCTCACTGTACCCAATTATTGTCAAAAATACAGTGGTTGGCATTCTTCACCTTGAACTTTCATTTGAAAAATCTAACGACAGGATCAGACAATATACATTGTTTGTTCTCTTCCTGAATATATTTGGTATAATATTATCGTTCTTATTAATATATTTTCTGTCTAAAAAAATCATATTAAACAGGCTTAAGAGTTTGACTGATATGTGTTCCGAGATCAGGAGAGGAAACCTGAATCACCGGCTGTCCGATAAATCACATGATGAACTTGGAAGACTCGCCTTAACCTTTAATGATACGACAGAGAAACTGGCTGAACGTAATCAACAGTTGAAGGAAGAGAAACAGAAAGTTATTGATAATATCAGTAAATTGGAAAAATACCGCGAACACCTTGAAGCATTAGTAAAAGAACGAACCAAAAAACTGGAAGAATCCAAACTTTCTCTTACTTATCTTTTGGAAGATGTAAACGAATCGCGGGCTGAACTTGATGTTTTAAACAAGCAGCTTCAAGCCGCCAACAAGGAGCTGGAAGCCTTTGCATATTCCGTATCCCATGACCTCAGGGCCCCGCTGCGGAACATTGATGGTTTTTCCCAGATATTGCTGGAAGACTATTCAGATATTTTAGATAAACAGGGGCAGCATTATCTGCAAAGAGTAAGGGCAGGCACGCAGAATATGGGCCGACTTATAGATGACATCCTCAGTCTTTCCCGCAGTGGACGTCATGCTATGGACAAAAAAACAATCAATATGGAGTCCATTGTCAGAGAAGTTTATGACTCACTTGAAAATGAATTAAAAGACAGAAAAGTTGACTTTGTTATTCATGAATGTCCGCCCGTTCTTGCTGATTCTCATCTTGTAAAAATCGTGTTTACAAACCTGCTGTCCAACGCGTTGAAATTTACCAGAATCCGAAAAAATGCGAAAATTGAAACAGGTTCCATGACTGAAGATGGCCATACAGTCTTTTTTATAAAAGACAATGGCGCAGGTTTTGATATGAAATATGCTGACAAACTGTTTATTCCATTTCAGCGACTCCATCGTGCGGAAGAATTTGAAGGTTCAGGCATTGGTCTGGCAATTGTTCAACGCATAATTCACAGGCATGGCGGCCGGATCTGGGCGGAATCGGAGATAGATGTTGGAACGACATTTTATTTTACTTTTTAACGGGTTGCGGAAGGATAACACTGAAAAGGAGAAAAAATGCGGCCGGAAGATATAAAAATTCTT
>JAUWOS010000181.1 GCA_030611985.1 Desulfobacterales bacterium
ATCTTCAATTGTCATATCATCGATTCTTCCAAGTAACGCCTGATCCGGTCTCGGTTAGCGCCAAGGCTTGAAAACTGCTTTTCACAGACATCGCTGAATCGGGCAAGTACCTTGCGGTTAATTTGCTCCTGATCCTCGAAAACTGCGAGAGAACGAAAAGTAGCATCCCACTTTTCAAATTGGAGCAAGGTAATAGTTGCATCACGAGTTTTATCGTCATTAGGAAGAGCATGGACAAAAACCGGCTTTGGCATACTATTTATTCGGCAATCAATTAAATACTTCCCGCCTGGATCGTGAACCGGATCATGCCAGTCAAATGATCGCCGGCTTTCAGGAACTGTTTCTTCCATAAATGCCCGGAAATCCTCCATGAAAGTAGAGCGAACCCGTTCTCGTGAAAGATAGGTGACGTCTGTTATCCTGAGAAGGGCCTGAACAAAGCTATACAGGGCATCACCATATCTATTATCTTCAATGGGAATAATTAGTTCGCCTTCTCTGTCCTGTACATAAAATACGGAAAGCGCATTTGTAATGATTTTTTGTCTGGTTCCTCGCTGGATGTCTTTTTCGTCAAGGTCATAGGTCAAATGCATATACGTGTGCCCTTCATCTGAAAGTATCCATGTACCATTGTCTTTTTTAAGGGTAATAGCGAGATGGTCCCCATCCTCGAACATGAATGGGGTAAAAACACGGAATCGACCTACGCCTTCGGTTGATATTGTGAGTTTTTCACATACTTTTTCGCGGAAGTCGCGTTCAATCATTTCTGTGTTCATAGCTTATATCTCCTCAAAAAGTTTCTTCTGCGGATCAAAGGGGGTCTCAAATGCACAATCGTTGATCATACATGATATGGCCTGTTGGAAATCAGAAAATCGGTACGTTGGTTCTGCATAGGTATCTTCCCTTGCCCCTATCTGCTGATACCGTTCAGTGGCTTGATGGATGTGATAATCGTAAAATGTTTCCCCCTCTATTGGATTGGTATGCTCATGACTTTTCCCATTATATCGTCGCAAACGAAAGAGTGTATTGGACTGTGGTGGTCTATAAACCAGAATAATTGAAAAATCTAATGGATTAAAAAGACTTTGCCTTAAAATGAGGCGAAATTCGTTTCCATCTTCACCATTAACATCCAGCTCGCGTTCCTTATGTCCCCTTTTTGGTCTGACCATAATTTTTGTCTTGTAGTCGTCAGGGAGAGGCTTTTTCTCCTTTATCAATCCTTCGATGTCTTTATCAGAAAGAATATCAACCATATGTCTTCTTAACTCCTTTTAGCCATCCGCACAATCGTATTCGCTGAAATTTCGAAAAATCTCGCAGTTACGACCTCGCGCTTTACACCGATTATTCATTTCAAGAATATTTTTACTGTTTGAGGCAAGTGGAACATACGGGCAAATAAAGTTCGAAAAAACTAATTAAAATTAGGTGCTTGGTCAAGGATGAAGTTACCTTTATTAATTTATATGAGATTGCATATACATACATTTGCAATTTGATATAAATGAGCCACATTCTTTGACAAGATGAGCGTTGTTATTATTAGGAAATCATAAAAATTAAATTGTTACACTTTGAAATTTATCCTTGATTTTGACAACATCCTTTAAACCGTGAAACGGTGTGCCGATGAAGCGGTGATTTATTTCCCCGATTCCCCGTCTCTCCCTTCTCCGCTTCCCCCATACATCATTAACAAAGGCAATCCCTGTTTTTATAAAATCTCGCTGACCGCTTTTAACTTTTTCATGTCTTTGTCAAATGAAACAACGACCTTGTTTATACGCATAGATTGATTCAGAAAAATTTCGCAAGAATCTCATCATTCACCAGCTTCTTGTCAAAGCCCTGCCCCAAAACCTTTATATTCCTGAAATCCTCCTGACAGAAAGGAAACAGGTAAACACTGTCTATTTTTTCATCAATCAGGTCACTACATTTTTCAGATAGTTCATCAAAACGGCTTGATTCAAGCCTTCCTAAAAAAACGCTTTTTTGAACCCTGATAAGACCGAACTTCTTACATTCTTTCGCGATCTTTGTTCTCGGTTTGTTTTCAACAATATCGTATATTATCCAGACAAGGACGCTCATTTCCTCAAAATTCCTTAATCTCCAGCCATTCCGGCCTTTTTTCGTCTTCACCTGAAAGCAGTATATTCGCAAGCTTGTGGGCTTCGTGCTGAGGGATATACTTTCTTTTTACATTCTTCTTTTTGTATCTTACAGTTTCTTCCATATGACTGTTCATCGCATCAACAACAACCGGTTTCCCTTTAGCATTTAAAGAAACCGCATTATCAGTCACATGAAAATACTCATCTTTTATCTTTTTGCCTGTAAAAAGATATACAGCGGTCTGTTCCGCAAATATTCTAAAAGGTTCGATAAGGTCAAATACCATCGATTTTTTGTTGTAGTTGTCGGTGTGAAGAAAACCCACATAGGGATCAAGCCCTGCAAGGATGCAGGCTTTTTCGATTCTGGAGTAAAGGATTCCATAGCAGTAATTTAAAACAGCATTAAATGGGTCTTTGGCAGGCTGTCGCGATCTTCCTTTGAAAATATATTTTTCAGGCATGAGTTTGGACAGGCACTGGAAATAGGCCCTGCCTGCCGTGCCCTCAAACCCCATTATGTTGTTTCTTGCATCTTCAATTGTCCCGTCATGCATGGAAAGGCCGGAAAGAGCGCTGTCAATAATCTTAATCGGGCTTTCAAATAGATTTTCCTTACCTGGACGGGAATACATCAGTTTTTTTAGAAAATCGGCTTGATTTTTAATTTTCTGCCGTATCATATCTGTGACAAGTTCGAACCCTTTTTTATCTTCCGCGATTTCCAGTTGCTTTCTGCGGATAAGGGCAGTACTTCCCATCTTGGCAAACCATATTCGACCGATCGGATCACCATACCCATCAAGAAAAACAATATCTATATTATTTTCAAGAGCGGCACTAATAGCCTGGGTAGTAATCATGGCTTGGTTGGAAATGACGATTGATTCTATTTTCAGGGGTGAAACATCAAAACGTTTGTCTTTATTTTTAAGTCTGAAAAGACCGTCCTTTTGTGTTATAAAAGTGCCTGGGCTGTTTATTACAAGCTGCAATACAAATTCCCTTTCGCCTGATGGCTGAGCTTTTGGAGCCTTTATGAAATACGCAGTTCAGGTTTCTTCAGTTTTTCCATTAGAACCAAATTGTGATACCAGGTAATTTGTGCCACAGCTTGTGGCACTTTTTCGGAAACACCACCACTTGCCGATATTGCCACAGTTTGTGACATTTTGCCATCTTCAGAGAATGCCATAATTTATTTTTTATCCGGGTTGGTCAAGTTCAGATCCAATGCAATACAATACAATACACAGGCGGGCATGTACAGGATCTGCCTGTCCTGAGTCTTTTTTTTCTGTAAATAATCTCTGGTGATGATCAGACCTTTTTTAAAGTTCGTATATTTTACAAGGGTATGGAATGAAAGTTTATTTTCACCTTGGTATATTGCAACTACAAACAATAAAAGCCAAGATAAAATCAAACTTTTATGCCTGAAGATTATAAATCAGAATACAGGCCTAAAGCTCACATCACCTTCCTGAATTTGAAATCAACCACCTGATGGATCTTTTTAAATTGGGAGATATTTGTCGTCACAATTACCGCCCCTATCTGCCTTGCAAGCAATGCAATGGAGACGTCGTT
>JAUWOS010000180.1 GCA_030611985.1 Desulfobacterales bacterium
ATCCCTGGTAACAAAAATAGACCATGTATTGCCTGTCTCATTCATAAACGCTTCTATCATTGGAATATCAGAAGGTGTATCCCCGCATACAAGATGAGGCCCCTTAGACATATCAATCTGTAATTGTGCTGCAAGAAATTTTACTGCATCAGATTTATCAAAATCCTTCAACCCGCATTGAGGATCCTGAATTGTCAAAATTATCTCTACATCAAGGCCGGTATCCTCAATAACAAAATTTCTATTTTCAGGATCAAGTTTGAAAACAATTTCATTAATTGTCTTCAGAAAAGCATCTGATTCAGCTTCAGGTATGGAACCGCTTATATCCTGGCGAGCTATAGTAGTCTGGCCGAATTTAAACTGAAGTCCTGATCCAATCAAAGAGAACTTTTCAAAAACCGGATCTTTTACCGTGTCGGAAAGCCTCTGGTTCAGGTTATCAAGAATAATCTGCTTTTTTTCATCTATATTACAATATCTTCTTTTTCCGGCAAGGTCGATAAATTCCCTGCCCTTTGATGCTGCGTAAATAACAGATTTTTTCGGATTAATGCTTACGTCAACAATGCCTGGACCTTCAAGAGGCGCAGAAGTTAAAATTATTGGATATTGCGCCATGTTTTTTGCAAAACGCGTAAGAAAAACCGAGTTGTAAATTGACTGAACCGAAGAGCGATACCTGCCGCAGTAGTTGTTTATTGTCCCGTCGCGATCTGTCATAAAACAGTTAAACTTTAAGTTCTGCAATGTTGCCAGCCCATTATCCACATGCCTGCGAAAATCAGTATGCATCTTTTCCATATACTTGAGAAATGACTGCTCGTCATTTTTAAGATAGAAAATATCTTTTTCCAGTTCCGTAATCTCATACGTCAAATCGACTTCCACGACTTTGGAACCGCTTATAACAAGATTTCTTTTTTGCTGCTTAACAGGGATGTTTTCAAGTGAGGCATGCGCATTTATTAGAGAGTCTATAAAAGCAGAATCTATCGGTTTTTTATTAAAGATGTTTTTCACGATCTGCGAACGCAAATCTCTTGTCTTTGCCATAAGATCGTAAAACTGCTTTAACGTAGATATTTCCTGCCGGATTATTATGTCATTTTTCATAAGAATATCTCTGTCTTCCTTTTTTCTTAAACTATTATAATATCATATCCTTTGCCGGCCATCAAGACAGCTTTCTCTTTTATGCATAATGCTATAACTGCTCCATGCCGACCATTAAAGCATTTGCTTTTAAAGCGAATAACTGGTATGATTATTTTAAAAAAATAGTGAACAGATGCGTTATTCACTGTTCGAGACCTTTAACACCGATCCTCACTCTAAATTTATGAAAATATTACCTATTAGTTCAGGAGGCGTGACCTCCGTTTATACTGAGTTTTTCAGTCAGCCTGTGATCAGGTCTAGCTCCACATCTCAAAAAAGCCGCTTTTTAGTAAATCCGCTCGAACCGAAAGACATAGTTACAATATCCCAAGAAGCCAAAACGTTAAGTATCCTACGGCAACAATCTCAATATGAAGCAATCGCCAATCCGCTTCAAGGCCAGCCGCCCGTAGTTGCGATACCGGAACAGCGAAATCCTGAATCACCAGTCCCAACGTATGAACCACCCAAAACGCTCCCCATTGCCCCAGTACCGCCACTTCAAAATCCTGAACCAAAATATAATCCTGCACCTTAAAAATATAAATTTCTAAAATATATTCAAAAATAATTCGTAAAAAGCTGTGGGGGCTGGCCGGGGTTGCGATGGAATGCAGATTTTAATTCCCCCGTATAATCACCAAAAATCTACCGGATGAGCTGGGTTTTTTTATCCAAAGAAGATGTTCCGGAGAAAGTGGCCGAATATTTCCATAGTTCCCCGACGGTCATGCAAAACATAGCGGAAGACAATAGATTTATTGATTTTTTCACTTTACAAGTTTATAGATGACATCGGAAAGGCAAAGGGCTCTTTTAAGGACAGAAACTATGAGGTTTAGAAAATATTTCGACATTGAAAATAGTTATCGCAAAAAGTTTCTTGATATTCTTGCTGTGGAAAAGTTAGACGAAGGCGAATTTGTTGTTCAGGAAAAGGCGCATGGCGCCAATCTTTCTTTCTGGTATGACGGAAAGGATCTGAAATCCGCCAAGAGGAGCAGTTTTATACAAGATAACTTTTATGACTATATGCCGGTTGAAGACAAAAACAGGGAAAGAGTTAAAAAGCTCTATGCGATTTTAAAGAAAGAAGGCTGTGATTTTAGTGAGTTGGGTGTATATGGTGAATTAGTTGGAGGAACATATCCTCACAAGGATGTGGAAAAGGATACTTCTGCCACAAGAATTCAGAAAGGTATTTTTTACACACCGCACAACGAGTTTTATGCCATTGATGTGGCGATAGATGGCCAATTGATCGATGTAGATAAGTTCAACCAGGTCATGGAGAAGGCCGGTTTTCTGTATGCAAAAACTATTTTCAGAGGTACGTTTGAAGAATGCTTGAAATATTCAAACAGCTTTCCTTCTCAGATTTCCGTATGGCTGGGTCTTCCCGAACTCGAAGATAACATATGTGAAGGTATTGTGATAAAACCGGCAATTCCCAAATTTCTTAGCGATAAAACAAGAGTAATTCTTAAAAACAAGAATGAGAAATGGGCGGAAAAAGCAAAGGCAAGAGATAGGCCAAAAAAGCCTAAGATGACGTTGTCTGAAAAAGGCGGGGAACTATTTAACGAGATGGAGAGCCTTATCACAGAAAACCGACTTCGCAACGTATTATCAAAAACCGGGCCGATTGGGCAAAAGGAATTCGGCAAACTCATACAACTTTTTTCAAAAGATATACTTGATGACTTTTTCAAAGACTACCTCGAGGAATATAATGGACTTGCAAAAAAAGAGCAGAAGCAATTGACACGTAAACTGAGTCAGCAATGTGCGGAGCTGATACGCCTTAATTTCATGAACATAGTTGATGGAGAATTTTAGGCCTTTAAAGCGCCTGCGATATGGGTGTCAAAAGACAGATATTATATGCTTTCTGTTTCTTTCATGTACGGCCGTACAGATTACAAAAAAGGCCGGGAAAACCGAACAAATGTATGTCAATGCAACGCTGAAAAGCATCTCAAAAGACGGAGTGGTTGCCTTTTTATACATTATGATATCTATAATATGCCGCGCATGTTCCTTCGCTGGACACCATGCACGGGCCTACAGGACCATGGGTGTGCAGACCTTCTTGTATAAAGGGCACTCGGGGGGTATCTTCAGGCCTGCAAGAATCTCGCCGCAAGCACATCCCTTGGGATCTTTTGATTCAGGCGCTGAAAATTCAATCATTTTTTCCGCATCAAAGGTAGAAAAACCTTTCCTGATTCTTAAACCACTTTTTGGTATTACCCCTATACCGCGCCATTCAGCGTCAACTGTCTCAAAAACATCCCCCATGATTTTTTGCGCCTTTTTATTTCCATCAAATGTCACTGCCCTTGAATATCCATTAATAAGTTCCGGAGCGCCTGATTCTATCTGTTCAACAAGTATCGATATCGGCTGCAATATATCGGACGGTTCAAAACCGGCAATCACGCATGGTATTTTATACTTTTCAAAAAACGGAAGAAAAGCCTTTGTGCCGATAATCACGGAAACATGTCCGGGCAGAATAAAACCGTCAATTTTCACATCCTTTGTTTGCATTAAGGCGTCAAGGGCA
>JAUWOS010000117.1 GCA_030611985.1 Desulfobacterales bacterium
GATATTTTTATGATACACTTCAAGCTATCTCAAAAAAATGAGAATTTCTACTAAATTCGACGAAAAACAAAGTTGTCAACAACAGACAAAAAATCACAACCATTTGATATATTGTAGAATATTCCATAATGAGAATTGCTATTTTTTTTCTTGCGTACTGTATATAATTACAGTATATAAATTTTATGGAAAACTTAACATCAAAACAGAAAAACGTTTTTTCCTACATTACAAAACATACAAACAAAGAAGGTATTCCACCTACTTTAGATGAAATTGCTGTAAATTTTAATTATAAAAGTATAAATGCTGTTCGAGATCATCTTCGCTTAATCGCAAAAAAAGGATACATCAAAGTACATCCAGGGAAATCGCGTGGAATTCAGGTTCTTAAATCATTAAATAGTATGAGACCGGAACAACTATCCTGTCATGACCAAATCCCGATTATTGGAAAAATTGCAGCCGGGGCACCCATATTTGTCAATCAGGAAGCAGAAGACCATTTGAAAGTACCAACTGGTTTTTTAGGCTCGGGCGAATATTTTGCTTTGCAAGTTACGGGCGACAGTATGAAGAATATCAACATTAATACAGGAGATATCGCTATTATCAGACATCAGATTACGGTTGACAATGGAGAGGTTGCTGCTGTGATTCTTGAGAATGAAGCAACTCTAAAAAGATTTTTTAAATTTACAGACCGAGTTGAACTGCAAAGTGAGAATCCGGACTTCCCTGATATTGTAATTCCAAAATCCGATTATAGTCATATAAGGATTGCAGGCAAATTGGCCGGTTTATTAACAAGAAAAATTGATGCATGAACAAATTAATATCAGCTAAAATTTTCGGACTGAAATCCATACCTGAAAAGGAATATTTCAGCTCCATGGAAGATGTAGATAAATATGCGTTTGATGGGCAAGCCCACTATATGCGAAGAGCTTTTCAGTCAATGGCGCTTGACGGCATTTTTTGTATCGAAGGCAAGCCAACTGTATATTTGAAAAATTTCACTTCTTCTCTTAACCGTTCTCAAATAAACGAATGGCATAAAAAATTCTGGAATCAGTCCATAGCTACAATTCTTATTCTCCAAGATCCTCAAATGCTTTATATATTTTCAGGCTTGGTCAAACCGGAGGATGATATTGAAAAGCCTATCAAAGAACATGAAGCTCTTATTGAAATGCTTGACAGGGTTGCAGACACGCTTGAACATTATAAGTTGTTTGAACGAATTACAACAGGAGAGTATTATCGTTCTCGCCCGGAAAAATTCGACCCCAAAGGGACGGTAGATCACTATTTGATTGATCAATTAAAAGGTTTAAGTGATCAATTAGCCCATAAAGACACTATCGAGTATAGAAGAAAAATTAATTCATTTGTGGGGCACCTTATCTTCACCTGTTATCTGATAGATCGAGGAATAATCTCACTTAATAATTACAATATTCTTTCAGAACAAAAAATAAGATCTTTGTTGGATTTATTTGAACTGAATTCCATTTCAAAAATTCGGCAATGCCTGACTATTCTCTTTACATTTTTAAAAAAAGACTTTAACGGAAGTATGTTTGAAGAGGATTTTGACTTGGAACTTTCAATGCTGACAGAACAGGATTTTATTCTTCTGCGGCAATTCCTTCAAGGTCAGAAAATGGTTTCAAGTCAAATGGTATTGGGGTTTTGGGCCTATGATTTTTCTGTCATACCTGTTGAGACAATCAGTGCTATATATGAAGCCCTGCTCGAGATTGAAAATCCGGATGATAAAAAATCCAAAGGTGCATTCTATACCCCGCGTTATCTGGCTGAAATGGTTGTTGATGAGGCAGTTTCCGGTTTGCCGACATTACTGGATAAAACTTTTTTAGATCCGTCATGCGGATCTGGTATTTTTCTTGTGACATTGTTTAATCGAATGGCTGATGAATGTTATGAACGAAATAAAACATTAGATGAAAATTCCAAAATTAATGAGCTTAAAAAATTATTACAGAAAAACTTATACGGGATTGATGTTAATCCGACTGCCTGCCGCATCACATGTTTTAGTCTTTATATCGCGTTTTTAGATCAATTTGAACCACGCTATTTGCACAAGCTTCAAAATAGAAACGGAAAAATACTGCCAAAGCTTCTCGCGTATGAAGATCAACAATGGCAAAATATTGAACGTGCCAGTATTTTCCAGGGAAATTTCTTTCAGTATGACCTACCCATTAAAAATAACTTTGATGTAATTATAGGCAATCCCCCCTGGCCAGGACGAACCTCTATGGCTGATGAAGTTCTCATGCATTGGTTAGAGGATAAAAATTACAATTCGTTTCTTTGTGACCCTGATCTTCCTAAGCGCAAGACATATCGGAAAAGTGTTTTTTTTCCTTCAAATCAAGTTGCGCATGCTTTTATGTGGAAAGCGCTGCTTCATCTTGGAAAATCCGGCAATTGCTGTATGCTTCTGCCATCAGAAGTGCTGCTTAATAAAACAGATAATTTTCAAAAAGAATGGTTCAAGAGAACTACTGTAGATAAAATTATCCATTTGGCGGATTATAGGCGCTTATTATTCGAAAAAGCAATTCGCCCATGCTTTATTGCATGTTTTAATCCAAATAAACCTGATATAGATTCTTATGAAATTGATTATGTAGTTCCCAAATATTTAGGACAAGACCCTGTGGTCGGTAAAATACCGGTGGCTTCTGATGATTCTGTGACAATCCTTTTAAAAGATGTGATTGATGCAACAGAGAATGAATCAGTTTCCGTTCTTTGGAAAAGTCGTTATTCAGGATCACCTCGTGATTGGCGATTAATTAATTATTTACAAAAGTTACCAACTCTTAGCCAACTTGCCGGTCCACCAAAGTCAAATAAGCCATGGAAAACAGGTAAGGGATTTCAAGTTTGGTATAAAGCCGGATATGACCGTAATCCTGAAACATATCCTTCTGACCCCAAACCAATACCTGGCAAACTTGATGATTTGTTTATTGAAGCAAAAAATAAAAAAGCAAAATTTATCGCATTATCAAGTGACTACATAACCCTTAAAAAAAAGCTTGAAACAGCACGATATAAAGACAGTAATTTACCTGATTCAGAACGACATGCCTCTTTAAAAGGATTCCGTCGAAGTCCTGAAAAATGTATTTTCGAACCCCCAATGGTTCTAATTAACAAAGGGTTTAATCGTTTTTTATTTTCTGATATTTTTGTGTTTTATCAAGACTCTGTAACAGGAATATCCGGGCACAAAAAATATAAAGATCTTCTTATTTTCCTGTCGGTTTATGCTCAGTCTCGACTGGCTGCTTATTTCCAATATCATACATCGGGTAGCTGGGGAATTGAAAGAACTGAGGTTAGGCTGCATGAATTGCTACAGCTACCATTTCCTAAACCCGAAAATATGGGAATGAATAAAAAGAAAGCGCAACAGATTGTAAAAAAAATTGCTTTAAA
This sequence comes from Desulfobacterales bacterium, assembly GCA_030611985.1. Lineage (GTDB taxonomy): Bacteria > Desulfobacterota > Desulfobacteria > Desulfobacterales > ETH-SRB1 > DAOVDN01. The sequence goes on from JAUWOS010000117.1 coordinate 3,481, forward strand.
AGTGAGGGCCTTCAAAAAAAGATTGGAAGAACTCCATCAGGAATATGAAGACACGCAAAATGGCATTACGCTTCATGGCGATACGTTTGATGAAGCTCGTCAGAGAAAATCAGAAAAGCTGTCAAAAGAACTGGAACCCTTTGTATATGAATATTTCGGGCTGACCAAAGAAGAAATTGCCTTGGTCGAAGATACGTATGAGATTTATGAGAAGAGCACAACGCCTGAACATTATAACAAAGCTATAAAAACCTTGGATAAAACCACGATGAATGATCGTTTACAATATTCAAAATGGTTATGCAGCACTCTCAACAACTGGATATTGGAAGCATGGCAACCTGATCGACCATCATTTTTCTTTTTTGCAGAATCGACCCAGTTTAATAAATTGGGTCAAGTGTTAATAACTCTTTGCAAAACAAAAATCAAAAAAAATAGTATTGAGCGTGATTCTAAGAGTAAAGAAATTCTCAATGCCCTTAAAAGGATTTCAAACGCATCAATCAGTGAACGAGGTAGTCTTATTTATTTAAGAGGAATCGTTTTTGCAGAAAACGATAAAATTCATATCTTAAAACCGGATATGCTTGGCAAATGGACCCGAACAGCAGCTTTAAATGATGCCCAGGATCTTTTTGATTTGATTATCACCTCCCCGAAGAGGAATACATGAACATAATTGGGAGCCTTGATCCTTTTGCTGATACCTTTCCGCCAAGTCTTTTGCCCTGGGTTTTTCGAACTATCTTTAAAGAATGGAACAATTTCTCCAGGACGATTAGAAATCCTTTAGAGAACAGAATTACAAAGCCTTTTGTGGGGCACCTGCAATCTTGCCAGGAGACTCGGCAACTTCCATTCTTCTTTGATGCAAATGTCAAACTTGTTGAAGCAGAAAAAGATACCGAAACAGGTGAACTTGACATCAGGGTCATGCATGGTAAACGCCCCAAAGTATTCTTTGCCTTTGAGTGCAAACGGTTAAATGTAATTCGCAATGGTAAATACTCCAGTCTATCTGGAAAATATGTTGGGACAGGTGGTATGGGCTGTTTTCTTTCAGGTCAATATGATGGTGGCAGCGATTGTGGGGGAATGATTGGCTATGTAATGGATAATGATGTCAAAAAGGCTATATCTGCCATAAACAAAGCTTTAAAGACATATAAGAATACTCTTAAAATAAAACAACCTGTGAAACTTAAGATGTCACCTCTGCTGAGTAAAAAGAACAATCCGTGTTATGAAACCGTCCATATTAATATTGAAAATGATTTTACAATATATCATGTGATTCTGCCATATCATGTGAATGGGTATTGAATCAGTGACCCTCAAACCGAATACAAGCAGGCTACGTAGAGTAGAGAGAGTGTTATGCGGAACGCTCCTTAGACGTTATGCGGGACGCTCCTTGATAGACGTTATGCGGGACGCTCCTTGATATGTTGGTTAAATCACCTACCACGCCCATAGGACGTGGTTTGATGAAGACCCCTCGAAGGGGTCTAAAAGCATCGCAATTGCTACTGTCACCACCGGACTAATTCCCTGCCATTTCCATCGGTCTGGAATCCTACCACTGCCATTTTCTTCGTTTTCTTCCATTGAAATATTTCACACGTGCTAACTCTTTCAAATCATTATTGTTGATTACGGTACTGATTTGCTCTTTTACTTTTCCCTCGATTAAAGCTGATTTTTTTTGCATTTTCATGGCATCATTACCTCTTGTTGTTAATTGATATTGTAAAAAACAATAATTACTTGAGTTTTCGAAAAATAGTTCTTGACTTTCTTAAGAATTTCTTATTGTCTAATAATAACAAGCCATTTATAAAAATGGCTATTTCAATATTTTTATCTATTGAGAATAGATTTTAGAATTATAGTTTAGAGTTAATTATTTACAACTTATTGAAAATAAAAGGATTCATAAATTTACAAAAAAGTCAAGATAAAAAATTCGAAAACCCATGTAATTAAAGTAAAAAATTATCTTATTGCATAAAAAAAAGATTTAAACACAATATTTTAAAACCATTAGTCTTGGTATACAATATAATATCAATTAGATACACCTTGAACAAATTTTAGCTTGATGCATATGTATCAACACCCCCCCCCGCTTACCCGACAGTATAGGAATTTCCATTTTTTTGATTGTTAGATCAGTTTGTTGTTGCATATATCTATAATTTTGTGTTTAGCATGTTGCCATGAAACTGAGAGCGACTCAAATTCCAGATAAAGAGATTTTTCGGAATATTTTTGTTGATCATTGGGATCCATTTAAAGGGGGAGGACATCCGACCTATGACAAGCCGCAATATGAGGAACCGGTTCAAAAGATGCTTGGGTGCGGTAAAGAGTCAAGCGGATATAAAGTAAGAATATAGCATCCTGTTGTTTAGTTCAAGAACATATTGTGGCAAACTTAGGTGTCGGAAACGTTCCTATATAACGTTAAAATGAAAAGGAGATGGATATGTTTAATAAAATATTATTTGCAACAACTTCATCGTCCATATGTAACTATGCTTCCAATGCAGCTATTGAGCTGGCAAAAAAACACAATTCAAAGCTTTATATTTTCCATGTTCTTGGGTTTCCCACACGTGGTTTCGGATCACATGTGGTCGACTTTAAAACAGGTGAGAATGAATACTATAGCCCTGAATATGTTAGCAGAATTAAGGGAGAAATTGAAAAGACCTATGCAGCTCAATTAAAAAAACTTGATAACTATACAATTGAAACATTGGCAGGGGTACCTTATACAGAAATATTAAGACTTGCAAGAAAAGAAGAAGTAGATCTTATTGTTATGGGGCCCCATACCAAGGAAGATAAGGGAGCTTTACTTTACAGAAGCATACTGGGAAGTACAATGCAGGGCGTAACCCTGAAAGCGCGCTGTCCTGTTATGATTGTTAGTTGTCCTGTGCCCAAAGAAAAACTGGAATTTAAGAAAGTTATTTTTGGAACAGATTTTTCAAAACCGTCGGATGCAGCGTTTATGTTTGCTTATGATTTGGCCAAAGAACATGGATCTAAGCTGTATCTTTTTCATGCTCTGGATATAACTCCTGGAATCGGTGCAGCAATTTTTGACCAGAATGAGATAAACAAATGTCTTCATGAAATAAAAGATAAAATCAAGGAAACTTACGCTTCTAAAATGGAAGGTTTTGATAATTACAATATTAAAACCTGGGAAGGCATCCCTTACATGGAAATTGTAAAGTTCGCCAGGAGAAAAGAGGCAGATCTAATTGTTATGGCTCATCACTCAAAAGAAAAGGATCCAGATAAAGCAATTATCGGAAGCACACTGGAGCAAGTTGTAATGCGTGCCGGTTGTCCGGTTATTAGCGTAAATCGTCAGGTATAAATCACGACTGCTGAAAAAATATTGCAAAAGAACAAAGCGTCCTTCGGGCGAATTAAATTGAAAGCATCAATTTTATCATTTCCTACACAACAAGAACATTAAAAAAGATGATGGTAGCCGGGCGTGAAACGACCGGCTACAACAAATAGTTTTTAGGAACGTGAACGAAATAACTTCCACAAGTAGGCGCATAGATTTGGGTTAGATTTGCCAAATCTCAAATCAGGGCTCAGATCACAAAAATTGAAGGAATAGCGAGCTATTTTAATGCTTTTGAGATTTGAGATTGGTCAAATATGGCCTGAAGCTGTGATGCATAGTTGCGGAAGTTATTTCGTCCACGTTCCTTATTTCGCTCTGTATAAAATATGCCCCCGATCACCGGTTATGAAAAGGGTTCCGTCAGGAGCCTGAGTAATATCACTAAAAATCCACGTGGGAGGCATTCCAGGCACAGCAGGTAAACCCAATTCCAAATCTTTGATCAAAGTGGTAACCTATACCTGTTTCTAAATTTATAGAAACGACTCGACCTGCGCCCGCTTCAACTACCAGCAAATACTTATCAGCTACAAGGCTTGCAAAAAGCTGTTGAGAACTTGATTATTCAAATAGAGCAAAAGCGAAAAGAATATAAAAATCAAGAAGCAGAAATAAAAAAACTGGAGAAAAATACCACCAGTCTTCAACCGACTATTGACGGAATAAATGATATCTTAAAATTCTTTGGTTTTAACGATTTTTTCTTGGCAAAATCAGAAAGAAATGGATTTTATAAAATTCAGCGTCCTGACGGAACGGACGCAAAAGAAACTCTAAGTGAAGGCGAACAATCTTTTATAACATTTCTTTATTTCTATCACCTTTTAAAGGGCAGTATAACAGAAAGCGGTATAACAACTGATCGGGTTGTTGTTTTTGATGATCCGGTT
>JAUWOS010000106.1 GCA_030611985.1 Desulfobacterales bacterium
ATAATTCGGCCTTTTTAGCGATATAACGCGGGTCGCGCGAATAAGACTCCCTGGTAACCGGATCAAGAATATCTCCAATAAGAACCAGAGTCGGAATTTCAAAGAATGGATCCATCTTTGCAGTATCAGGATCAGGCACCACGAGCATATCGCTGGCATGGATTGGCTGCCATCCCCTGATGCTTGAGCCGTCAAACCCAAAACCGTCTTCAAAGCTGGACTCATTGAGTTCGCAGATAGGCACGGTAAAATGTTGCCATACCCCGGGAAAGTCCAGGAATCGTAAATCAACAACTCTGGCCTCATTTTCTTTCGCCATTTCCAGTACCTGTTTTGGTGTCATAATTTGAATCCCCTTATTTATAGTCAAATAGTTCGACCTGTGCGGTTAGCTTTTAGCCATTAGCGGTTAGCTTTTGGATAAAACTGTTCAACATCCTCTTTACCTCATTGACCTGTTGATTAAGTTCTTTATATGTTTCATCCTGTATATAATTGAGATCGCAAGCGAGAAGCAGCTGATCATCGCTTGCAGATCCGGCAGCGATGCTCATAAACTTGGCAAGTTCTCGTTCACTATTTCTTCCGCAAGCTTCAGCGATGTTCGTCGGAACGGATGCCGCAGCCCTGCGTAGCTGAACCGTAAGTCCAAATCGTTCATCAGAAAGAAAATTCTTTGTGATTCTATAGACCTGTAATGTAAGAAGATGGGCTTTCTCCCATACTTTAAGTTCTCTGAAATTTCTCATTTCCACCCATTTTCAATGCTAATGGCTAACCGCACAGGTTGAAACTTTTCGGTTCATGTTATTGCGGCTTAATTTCCATATCCTTGATTTTATAAAGAAGGGTTCTGTAACTGATTTTCAGAATTTGAGAAGTTTTTTTCCTGTTCCAGTTGTTGTCATCAAGCACCTTTGCAATTATTTCCTTCTCAATCTTATAAACAGCTCTGTCTCTGATTTCCTTTAACGAGGAAAAGTTCTTGCTATTCAGTTCATCTGCGTGAATATCTGGAGAAGGATTTTCTATTTCAATTTGTGCATTAGAGTTGTTTGTTTGTTGCTGTTTGTTTATTTGCGCCAGGAATTCACTTTCAAATTCATCTATATTGCCGAGTATGGCCAAGCGCTTTATATAGGTTTCAAGCTGACGGATATTCCCTGGCCAATGATATTGATAAAAAAGATTAATAACACGAGAAGAAATCTTGATATCGGGAAGTTGATACCTTTCTTGCTGTTGTTTTAAAAAATAGCTGATCAACAATTCCAGATCTTCTTTATGTTCCCGCAATGGAGGAACAACCACTTTTATTATATTTATGCGATAGTAAAGATCTTCCCTGAAACTACCGGAAATTATATCGGATTTAAGATCGCGATTGGTGGCTGTAATCACCCTTGCAGTTACCTCAACATCCCTGCAGCCCCCTACCCTTGGAAATTGTCGATCTTGTAAAACCTGCAGCAGCTTGGCTTGAACAAATGGTGGAATTTCTCCAATCTCATCAAGAAAGATAGAACCGTCAGCGGCAAGCTCAAATTTTCCTAATTTCTGTCGTTCAGCCCCTGTGAATGCCCCCTTCTCATAACCAAAAAGTTCGCTTTCTATTAATTCTGCCGGTAAAGCAGCACAATTTACTTTTATGAATGGTTTACGCCTTCTTTTCGAATAATAATGAAGAGAACGAGCTGCCAGTTCTTTTCCCACACCACTTTCTCCGCTAATGAGTACATTCAGATCAATATCGGCTAATTTTCTGACCAATTCTTTAATCTTTTTAATCGGTTTACTGTTACCTAAAAGTATGGGTTCCGGAATAGACATAAGCATTATTTCAATAAGGTTTTAATGGTTTCAGCTAATTCTTTAAATTCAAAAGGTTTATGGAATACCTTGTCGGCATGTTCTTCTTCGGCTAACTTTTCCGGAAAATAGCCATACCCCGTAATACAAATGATCGGCACCCCAGGGCGCCTGGTTTTTGCCATTTTGATGACTCCTATACCACTTACATTGGGTAAAACAACATCTGTAATGATCAGATCAAAGCTTTCCTTGTCGATCATTTCTATTCCTTCAAGTCCATCGCTTGCTTTCAATACAAGGTATCCCGATTCTTCGAGAAACTCTTCCATGATTTTTCGAAGCACATCATCGTCTTCTATAAGAAGTATGGTTTTTTCAGGCATTTTGATGACCCATAATCAGGTTAGCGCACCTTCCGTGCGGGCTAAAAGCTTACATGTTGGTGGGAAACAGTCTTGTTTACTACCAGTTCTCCCCGTGAACGGTTACCTGTTCTTTTAGCTGTTAGCTAATGGTTAATGGTTAATGGTTAATGGCTTTTATAACTTCTTGACAAAATTGAAGAATCTTTCCATTCAAAATTCTTCTCAGTCTTCAGGCCTGATAAGTTTAACGGCTTAAACTATCTGATTTTTCAGTTCCAACAAAAAAACAAACACTATGAGCTACTTCAAAGTGCAAAAGCAACAATGAATAATCAATGTCATTTAAACATAACAAGAATGAAAAAATCAAGAAAAATGATAATCAAATGTGAAATAGTTTTCCATTATAGTGAAAAGCTTATCTCTTTTTATATGCACTGCATTTCACTTTTATCAAACATCAAACATAGAGATTTATTTCGATTCTGTTCAAGCATATAGCGCCAGGATAATTTGTATCCGTATCGTTGACAGAGATATGCTGTGCCTGCATTATGTTAGCGTATAAATAAATGTTATGATATATGCTCTACTATCAGTATGTTATTATTATCTGCTATTTGCAACTTTTTTGCTTGTTTAAGTTTTAAAAGTTTCATCGGTGTTCTTATAAAACTTAATTCATAAAAGCTCCGCTTTATGTTATATTTAAACTCATAAAAAATGGTATCAAAATTGCAACTATACAATAAGATGTTATTGTTGTTGCGAGTTACGGGTTGTTGAAATGACAGCAGAAGGCGTTGACCGAATATTTACGAAAATAGAACTTGAATTCTGCAATATCAATTTGATATAAGGAACGTGGACGAAATAACTTCCCCAGGCAGGCGCACAGATTTAGGTCGGATTTGCCCAATCTCAAATCCGATCTTGAATCACAAAAGTTGAAGGAATAGCGAGCCATTTTGATGCTTTTGTGATTTGAGTCCTGATTTGAAATTTGGCAAAAGCGGCTTGAAGCTGTGATGCATAGTTGGGGAAGTTATTTCGTCCATGCTCCTAAGCACTTGAGAGTAATATTTCAAGTAAACTTGACATGATGAAATGATGGTATCCCTACACAATCATATATAATTAACGAGGACGAAATAATATAGTATATTTTGCAATGATCCTCGAGAAAGCGGTCGCATAATGCATACTGATCATCTAATAGAAAAAAGACGCGAATACAGAGTTCCAATGGCAATACCGGTTACTTTTTTCAATGGCGACACGAAAAAGCCTTATAGTGGGTACATAGAAAATATAAGCTCTAATGGAGCTCTTGTCAGGGCGGCCACTTCTTTGCCGGAGGAAACTTTCTTAAAACTCTTTTTTGAGACTCCTGAAACAGGGAAACAGATTGAAACCGAGGGAGCTGTAAGGTGGTGGTGCAAAAAAGATAAAACCCGTTACCTGGGAATAAAATTTCAGGAAAAAGTCTCTTTCGATCTGCCTTTATATGAAGAAATGGCAAAACCTTATACGCAGAAAACGATAAATTCATCTGCTGATTGTTTTGATAAACAAAGTGATTTACTTCAAAAAAGCATAATAGCCTTTCAGCACCTTACATATTGGGGGGGGCTGTCATGGACATTTTCAGAGCCTATTCATAGACTTTTTTCTCAGCTTGCAGGACAACTCGGATTAAGTTTGCTCCGATTTGAAAAGTTTTACAAGCAAATGGAAAAATTTCCGGCTGATTCGGAATCGAAAAGCAAAGCAATGGAGGCAATCTCTACGTTAGAACTCGTCTCCGGCAAGTTTAATGAGATTGCAACCATTTTTGGGTCTTTAAAGGAACAACACTATGCATGCATGGCAAAATCCAGGCGCCGTATAGATCTAAATCGTATGATAGAAGATAAGATCAATTCTTTTCAAAATATTATAATAAAATTAACCGATAAAAAATATAATATTAATTATCTGCCCAAAGAGGTTTTACCATCGGTTTACGGCCAATACTCTGATTTTGCACAAAGTATACACTTCCTCCTGCTTTATTCATATCAGTCCATACTGCTTGGCAATTGTACTGGAATAACAGTGCAAAGCGTAGTTAAAAACCAGACAATTCAGATAGATTTCTTTAACGACGGATCAAAGGTATTTGAAGAAGATGATATAGTAATAAGTGACACGAACAACAATTTTATGGATCAATTAACCCCAAGGGATGTGAAAAATATATTAGAATTATATTATTCATTAGTGCCTCTGAAAAAGTATAAGGCTTGTATTGTTGTACACAGTGAATCCGGCAACAATATTGTATCCTTGCGTATTCCCATATAGAAGGAACGTGGACGAAATAACGCTTTGTCGTTGTTCATAAACTTTTTGATAAAATTGACTCACTTCTTGTTTCGTGTTTTCGATAATGATCATTAAAACCTTTAATAACCCAACAACAAAAAAAAGGCTTTTGCGTTTTAAGGAGATAAAGCGCGCTCATATTTCATTGTGGATTCTTGTTATTCTTTATGCTGTGAGTTTATGTTCGGAACTCATCTGCAACAGCGCTCCTTTATATTTGAGGTTTAATGAAAAATCATATTTTCCTGCATTAAAGTTTTATCCAGAATATCTATTTACCGAAAATGGAAAAAAGACCAGACCAGACTACAAAAAGATAAACAACACTCCAGCCTTTAAAGAAAATCCAGACAATTTTATGATCTTTCCATTGACTCCTTATGGGCCTTTTGAAAGCATTGATCCAGAATCTATTGCAGTTTCAGATAGCATAACAATTATTTTTACCCCCATGCCCAGGATCGGCGCCGTCAATATAAGAAAAGATTATTCAATTGCAAGATCTGCTTCATTTGATTCATTTGTCGGCAGGGAAGATAAAAAAGTAAAGAATCATGTCCTCACAAAATACTTCAGCATTCCAAAAACATTAAAAAAAGCCGTTAAAGAGCGATTTGCAAACAGAAAAGCACCTCCTGTATTCTCTCCTGTAATCAAAGGTCATAATGGAATTGAAGCGGTAATCCATCTTTCTACTTTTTCTCCAAGAAAAAAATCCCCTGAAACAGTCAGGCTTACATTCAGAGAGGTTTGGCCGGAAAGCAAAAAAGCTTGCAAGCTGGTTTTTGATAAAGATCCGGAGAAAGGAATCAGAGGAGAGGGATTAAATAAAAAAATATGGAACAGTCTTTTAGAAAAAGATAGAGAAATGCTTTCAGGCCTTGTGCAAAAGCGTTTTTCAGGTCCCATCGATCCTCTTGCGCTGACAATCGAAGGCAAACTCTATAATGCGTCTTTTATAAAGGAAGAAGTTCGTTTTCCATTTGCTCCTGTAAAGGGTCATCTGATGGGGATCGACGGAGCAGGCAGAGATGTTTTGGCCAGAATCCTCTATGGCCTGAGGACTTCTCTTACTTTTGGCCTGATGCTTGTTGCGTGTTCAATGGTCATAGGAATCATCACAGGATCTGTTCAAGGCTATTACGGCGGCATTATCGACATAACAGGTCAGCGCTTTATTGAAATCTGGAGCGCTCTCCCGTTCCTTTATATCATGATCTTGATGGGATCGACCTATGGGCGAAGCTTTTCCTTGCTTTTGTTTTGTTACGGACTTTTCAACTGGATAGGAATTTCTTATTATGTGAGATCAGAATTTCTTCGCCTGCGCAAACAAGCGTTTGTAGAAGCTGCAAAATGTTTAGGAATATCATCGTATAAGATAATATTTAAACATATCCTGCCTAATGCCATGGCGCCCGTAATCACACTTTTCCCTTTTTCTCTGGTGGGCGCCATAGGATCGCTTGCCGCCCTTGACTATCTTGGATTCGGTCTTCCACCACCTACGCCAAGCTGGGGTGAGCTTCTCTTCCAAGCGCAACAGTACAGGTGGGCATGGTGGCTCATACTCTATCCATCCATGGCTCTGTTTTTTGTCATGCTTTGCGGTGTCTTTGTCGGCGAAGGGATAAGAAACGCTTATGATCCCAAAAGATATGCCAGACTTGAGTAATTAGTGCCTTAGGAACGATTTTGAATTTTTGGTTTTGAATTTTGAATTAAAAAAGCAACAAAACACATAGGAACGAGGTTTAAACAACTTTCCATAGCTATTATAACTTTCTATTATGATTTTCTAAAAGGAATTGAAAAGTGCTGAAAGTTGATAATATTACTGTTACCTTTAAAACAGATGAAGGTATCTTTAAGGCGATTGACGATGTTTCGTTTCATATAAACAGGGGTGAGATAGTCGGACTGGTTGGTGAATCAGGATGCGGAAAATCCGTGACAGCGTTGAGCATACTCCGACTTATCCCTTTGCCTGCCGGCAGGATTGAAAAAGGTAAAATTCTTTTTAAAAGCAAAGACCTGCTGAAACTGAGCGCTGGGGAAATAAGAAAAATACGCGGCAAAGCAATAAGTATGATCTTTCAGGAACCTGCTGCTGCTCTGTCCCCATTGCATCGAATCGGTAAGCAGATGGTTGAAACTTTTCTTTTTCATAAAAACATACCCAGGAAAAAAGCTTGGAATATTGCTGAAACCTGGCTGAAAAAGGTCGGAATTTCAGATACAGAGGAAAGAATGTTTGCATATCCTTATCAGCTTTCAGGTGGTATGCAGCAAAGGGTTATGATTGCAATGGCGTTGATGCTGGAACCTGATCTCATCGTAGCCGATGAACCGACAACAGCGCTTGATGCAACTATCCAGCTTCAGGTCTTTGAACTGATCCGGAAAATGAGGCAATCGCAAACATCTATACTCCTTATTACTCATGACATGGGTATTGTCTGGGAAATGTGTGACAGGGTAATTGTCATGTATGCCTCAAGAATAGTTGAGGAAGGAAATCTGAACGATATTTTTTCAAAACCTGCACATCCTTATACCATCGGTCTTCTTGAATCAATTCCAAAACTTGCCTGCAATATAGACAGACTAAAGACTATCAACGGCTATGTGCCGTCACCTTTCAAATATCCATCGGGGTGTTATTTCCGCAATCGATGTCCTCATGCATTTGATCAATGCAAAAAGGAAAAACCAAAATTTGTTAATCTTGGCAAGGGACACAAAGCAGCATGTTTTCTTCTATGAACAAACAGGCATCAGAATTACCGATAATCGAAATAAAGGGTCTTAAAACCTGGTTTCCTGTAAAACGAGGTATTATGGCGAGAACAGCAGGATACATCAAGGCAGTTGATGGTGTCTCACTTTACATTAAAAAAGGAGAAACTCTGGGTCTTGTCGGTGAATCCGGATGTGGAAAGACCACACTTGGCAGGACTTTGCTGGGACTGGAAAAAGCTGAGGAGGGCAAAATTCTTTTTTATGGAAAAGATATTCTCTCGCTAAGCCGAAAGGAGTTAACCGGATTAAAAGCTAAAATTCAGATAATCTTTCAGGATACTCTGTCTTCACTTAATCCAAAAATGAATATCCTTGATATTATTACAGAAGGTCTTGTTAAATTTCATATGATAGAGGGAACCAGAGAAGATCATGCAAAAAAGCTTATGAATGAAGTCGGACTTGATGAAAACATCATCTATAATTATCCTCATGAATTTTCCGGTGGGCAGCGTCAGCGTATTAATATTGCAAGAGCTATATCTTTAAGACCTGATTTCATTGTATGCGACGAGCCGGTCAGCGCTCTTGATGTATCTGTACAGGCACAGGTTATAAACCTTCTCATGGATTTGCGGGACACCTGCAATCTTTCTTATCTTTTCATCTCGCACGACTTAAGTATTGTAAGCAGCATCGCAAACAATATAGCGGTTATGTACCTTGGCAAAATAGTAGAATATGGACCGACCGATAATATAATCAACCACCCCATGCATCCTTACACAAAAGCTCTTATCAGCGCCGTTCCTGCGTCCGGTCCCTGTAAAAACAGGCATAAAAAGAAAAAGATTATCCTGAAAGGAGAAATGCCTTCGCCAATCAATCCTCCTCATGGATGCAGGTTTCATACACGTTGTCCTGAAGTTATGGAAATATGCAAAAAAAATGCACCGCTGAAGCTAAAATCGGGCAAACATCAGGTATGGTGTCATTTGTATCATTGTAGCGCCTGAACGAAAACCCCGTCCAGCATGGCGCCGGAATGACGACGATAACGCTGAACTATTACGTTCTATTTTGGGAAGCTTTCACAGGCACTGCATATGCACGTTTTCAGGGCAACCAACATAGCAACACTATAGTTGATTACCCTGAAAACGCACATCTACAGCACCTGTAAAAGCTTACATGTTGGGAAGTAGCCTTGTTGTACTACCGGTTCTCCCGTGAACGGTTAC
>JAUWOS010000031.1 GCA_030611985.1 Desulfobacterales bacterium
ATTCCTTTTTCGTTTTTATATATTAAATTTGACACACCGGACTCCTTTGTAGATTTTAGGCTCCGCTCCGCAATTGGTCGAGTAACTTTTTTCCTATTCTTCAGTTCAACATATTCGACGGTATAATTCAAAACAATCCCGACATCTTTCATTTCCGTGTTTACACTTTTTTTGATGTTGATTCCTGCCTGGTTCCCATGCTCCAGTGACCGACAACCAGTTTCTAAAAAGCAAGATTTCTCGGCGTTACAAAAGAAGTTAAGATATATGTTCTGTATCCGTTATTTGCGGAATAATCAGGGTCAGGCCTGGAAGTTCTGGCGGTTATTGTGATCTTTATCTGTCGAATATTCGCGGTTGTGGTCGTGGCATTGCCGTCGGAATTCTGGTACAAAACGCTAAATTCGTCAATATTTTCGGCAAATGGCTGGTTGCCGCTCCCTGTATTCGTATTTCTGTCGATCTGATTATTTGCACTGTCATATAAATATGTTATATGTTCGTAAGAACCACTAGGATTGTCGATACCTGGAATATTGTTAAGGTCCGTGTATACATCAATTGTTGATGTATCCGCATTATACGGAATCCCATTAAAATCATTGGATGTATCCATATCAGAATTTACTCCTGCCGGATCATATCCAGCCATTCTGATCTCACGAGTCATCATATCCATGGCAGCTCTTGCGGTTTGTACCATTTCAGCAATCTGTTCCTGAACGTCATAGATTTTGCGCTGCATAAGAAAAGTACTGGACAATGCCGCCAGGATAACCAAGCCTATCGTCATAGCAATCAGCAGTTCTACCAGAGTAAAACCGAGCTCTTTATTTTTAGGTAAATAATACAATAAGTTCACTCCGCAAGGATTGTTTTCAACTCAACCGAATGGGCATCAGAATCCCAACTTACAGTAACGGTCACTGTTTTCATATTTGTACCGAGAGGGTCAACGTCGACCTTCCTTTTATATAAAGGATAATTCGTAATGATACTTAAGGGTTCTGCCGCTACATTAAGGTATTTCTTATTTTTGATCTCTTCCATCTTATCCTGCACCAAAGTTGTGGCAGTGGTAATCCTGTTGCTTACCTTGTTGCCCCTAATTATCCCTGTTATCAGAGCCGCTGTCCCAAGCAGCCCTACTGACAAAATAACCATGGCAACCAGAACTTCTATTAAGGTAAAACCATTATTGTTGTCATGCAATTTTCGCATTAAAGAAATTTTCCTTTTGAAACTACCTCTTTTGTTTATGTTAATATCTTAACACGCCCGGTTAAAAGAATAGTTATTTTCTTTGTTGAACTGGCGGAATTAGTTAGAGTTATGCCGCGAAGGCTTGCCGTTCCCCTGGAAGAAAAACCAAAATTACTAAAACTGCTGATAGTTACGTCATGATAATTTGTTTGAATATCTATGGTTTTATTATCACTGGCAGTTGATATTTTATACTCATGGTTGCTAACCCACGCCACCGTGACAGTTGTGTTCTCTTTAACCGCCTTCATCCTCGCCCCCATCAAATCTCCCATTACCTGCCTCGCCGCTCCGTTTAATCGGTGTTTAGGCAGGTAAGAGAGAAAGTTGGGAATAGCAATGCCGGCAAGAATTGACATGATAGCAATGATAGTAATCAGTTCAATAAGCGTGAAACCTGATTGTTTATTGCAAGGTTGCATAGAGTCTCTGAAGAATGGTGTTTAAAATTAAGTATTATGCAAATTATATGCCATATAGTACTTCTAAAAAAGTATTCCCACGGTGAAGCATGGGAACGAGAAATTAAAAGAGTGTAACCAAAATAGAACATTTATCTGTTCAATTTACAGCTTCATCATTTACAGCTTCTCAATAAATGGAGGCTTTAAGGTGATGAAATTTGAAAATGGCTGACTGTCTGAACGCCCTTAGCGAGTCTTAAGAAAAAACATCGCATCACCCATTACGTTATTTAATGATAAGCATAACATATTTGATTCATTGCTATTTTAAACTTTGGATCTGTTTTTTCTTTAGAGTCGCTTTGGCGTGAGTTTCAGCTATTTTCAAATTTTATCACCTTAAAGCCGGAATATGGAACGTAACTGTTCACGGAAGAATCGGTAGCACAACAAGGCTGCTTACCAACATGTAAGCTTTTACAGGTGCTGTAGGCCGACCTGCGTGACGGCTAAATTTAGGGACCGGAGGACTATTCAACTGGGGGGGGTAGCAAACACAGAAAAACTGGTGAAAATAACCATTTTCTGGTGAAAATAAACTACTTGCTGCAAATAAAATCCACAGCATTTTGAAACATGCGTATTCCGTCTGTGAGACCTGAATCTACAGAACCTCTCCTGCGCTTCATCTTTTCCTTGTTACGCGTCCAGTCAGGATGATTTGTCCAGTGATTAAAAGCTTCAGGGTGAGGCATGAGACCGAAAATCCGGCCGGTAGAATCACATATCCCTGCAATATCATCTACTGATCCGTTTGGATTAAAAGGAAATTCGCAATTTGCAAATCTTCCGTCAGGCATGGCATACTGAAGCGCTATCTGATTATTATCAACAAGATGCTTAATTGTGGATCTGTCCGAATAAAATTTACCCTCGCCATGACGCACTGGAAGCTCTATGCGATCAAAATCCCTTGTAAATACACAAGGTGATTCAGGGTTGGCTTTCAGAAATACCCATTGATCCTGGAAATTACCACAATCATTAAATGTAAGCGCAACGGATCGCGTTTTGTAATTACCTTCGAATCCAGGCAAAAGACCCAGATTGACAAGAGTTTGAAATCCATTGCAAATGCCGAGTACAAGATTTCCTTTTTCAACGAATTTATGAATCTTATCCCCAAGATTTGTCTTCATGCGGACAGCCTGAATAACACCGGCTCCATGATCGTCGCCCCAACTGAATCCGCCCGTAAAAACCATGATCTGGAAATCTTCCAGACTTATGCTTCCATCAACAAGAGAATTTATATGGACTCTGCTTGCGCAAGCCCCGGCAAGCTCAAACGCATAAGCTGTTTCATGATCGCAATTCAGACCATATCCGGCAAGAACAAGTACTCTTACATTACTCATATCAAATTCCCAAAAGGCTTTTTCCATGCAGCTTTTAACTCTCGAACAGGAACTGAACTTATAATTTTATTCTCAATCCCATTGATCGCAAAATCGGATTCTTCCGTTAAATTCCCTATGCAGGCACACGGAAGTCCTTTGAAAATTTTTTCAAATTCCCTTTTGTTTTCAGGATTAATGGTTACAATAAAACGACCCGCTGATTCTGAAAAGAGTATGACATCATTACGATCAACTTGATCTACCGGCACAAGACTGAGATCAACATTCATGCCAAGATTGCCTCCCATGGCAACCATTGCCAGATGCAGACCCAGACCGCCACGGTATATGCCGTGAGCAGAAGCGACAAGCTCTTTTTTAATGGCGCAGGCAAGCCCCCTGTAAACCGGTATAAACTGATCAGGCATAACCTTGGGAACATTAAGACCTGTATATCCAAAATGCTCATAGTATTCAGATCCTCCAAGCTCATTGCGCGTAGCCCCAAGGATATAGACCGGGTCTCCGGGAATCTTGCCATCCATCGTAACACATTTTGTTATATCATCAATAACGGATATAGTGGAAAACTGGAGTGTCTCAAGAGCTGAAACTTTGTGGATTTCTCCGTATTTTCCCGCAAGGTGTCCATCAATATACATGCTATCCTTGCCTGAAAGTAGCGGTATTCCATAAGACGAACAGATTTCATGAAGCGCCCTGCATGAGCGTACCAGTTGTGCTGCCTTGAATTTTCCGTCAGGATTATCTTTGGGATGCCAGGCGATATCCGGCCAGCAGAAATTATCTACACCGCCTATATGTTCTAAATTTGCTCCAACAGCAATTAGCCTGCGCACGGCTTCATCAATGGTGCAGCCTGTCATGTGAAATGCATCTATTGCAGAATAGGCCGGCAGCAGAGCCTGGGCAAAAGCAAGACCTTTTTCGGAACCGAGCAGAGGCCTTATAACGGCAGCATCGCTATTAACATCCCGATCTGCACCGACAAGCGGCTTAATTACACTTGTGCCCTGAACTTCATGGTCATACTGTCTGCTTATCCATTCTCTGGAACATATATTGGGACGTGAAAGAAGATCGAGCAGCAATCCTTTATAGTTTTTAGGTTCCTTTAAAACAGGTTCAAATAGTCCCCGTCTATCCGGAGGCTGCCACAGTGCATCAAATTCCCACTGCGGAAAACCGGAAGTTAAAAAATCCATATTTATATAAGCACAGGTTTTGCCATTATATGTGATATGAAGTTTGCCTGAATCAGTATATCTGCCGATAACCGTACTTTCAACAGCGTGACTTTCTGAAAGTTCAAGGAAACGTTCCAGATGCTCAGGACTGACCGCTACAGTCATACGCTCCTGAGATTCCGAAATCCAGATCTCCCACTGGTCGAGCCCCTCATATTTTAATGGAACTTTTTCAAGTTGAACCTCGCATCCGTTGGAAAAGCGGGCTGTTTCTCCGACCGATGAGGAAAGACCTCCTCCGCCATTATCTGTAATAAATTGTATAAGTCCCTCATCACGAGCTTCTAAAAGAAAATCGTGCATCTTTTTCTGGGTATATGGATCGCCTATCTGAACATGACCCGCAGGAGTATGCTCGGAAAAAGTCTCCGATGCAGCAGTTACACCATGAATCCCATCTTTGCCGACTCTTCCGCCGCACATGACAATTAGATCTTCAGGGAATATGTTCTTTTGTTCGGCCGGTTCTCCATTTATTGCAGACGGCATAATGCCTATAGCTGTTACAAAAACGAGAGACTTACCCATATAGCCATGGTTAAAAACAACGTGACCGAAAGTTGTGGGTATTCCACTCTTGTTACCGCCATCACGCACTCCTTCTATAACACCGTCCAAAAGGCGTCTTGGGTGGAGATGCGGCATAAGATTCCCGTTATAATCTCTATTTCCGACACAGAATCCATAGCCGCCCATAACAAGCTTTGCCCCTTTTCCCGTGCCCATGGGATCACGATATATTCCAACAATACCTGTTATGGCGCCGCCATATGCCTCCATGTTTGACGGAGAGTTGTGGGTTTCACCGGTAATAACGTAATAGTGATCATTATCAAAACGAGCAACACCGGCATTATCCCATAAAACCGACACAACCCATGGTTTTTCTTCCTTTAATTTTAAGGTTGGAGACTCAATGCAGGTTTTGAAAAGATTATCCACAACCTGTTGCCGACCTGTTGCAAGATTGAGATAATGAAAGAGCCCGTTAAAGGTATTATGGTTGCAATGATCACTTCTGGCCTGGGAAATATATTCAAGTTCAATGTCTGTGGGGTCCGAAAGGCCGACTATTGCCCGCTCTGCCAGAATCTCTTTGTCCAGAAAATAGGCTCTTATAGCCGGAACATCATTTGGATTCAAAGCCAGGTTGCGCTTATCACTGACTTTCATAAGGGCCGAGTCGCTGTCAATGGAAATTGTTGCAACACCGGGATTGTGATCAAGCTTGACTTTTGGTATGATAAGACCAATTCCTTTTGCAGGATTCCAATCTTTCTTTAAAAAAATCTTCCATTGCTGAACAATGTCATTGGCTAAAAGCTCGCCGGCTATCTTGTTTGCGTCTTCTATCGTAATATCTGCGCCCTTCAGACAATAGCGCTTTGATGTATACACTGCCTCATCTTTAGCCGGTTTTATTCCCAGAATATCTTCAATAGCCTCAACAGCAGTAGAACCCGGGTTATCCTTTACGCCGGGCTTGTAGCCGACCCAGATAGACCAGTCAAATTCGATTGGAAGAGGATCGAAAGATGATATCTGCGTTACAGGATTTGTAAAGATTTCCGTTTGAATCTTTTTCAACTGCTCAGCCGACAGGTCTGCATCAATAGTAACCACATGTATTGTGCGAACCTGCGCAAGTTCAATTCCAAAATAATTCAGAGCCTTCTTGCGAATACTTTCGCCTTCAGCGTCAAAAAGAGCGGATTTTAATGCTATTTCGAGTCGGTATGGCATGGTGATAGATACTGGGCTTTTGTGTTTTTGTGATAATTTAAAGATCTTTTAACTAAAAAATATACGTGCAATATCATTATAAAATACATATGCCATAAGCAAGACCAATGCAACAATGCCTGCCTGCTGTGCAATTTCGCGTATCTTTATATTTACAGGACGTCCTGTTGCAGCTTCCACAAAAAAGAAAACCAGATGGCCGCCGTCCAAAACCGGTATCGGAAGAAAATTGATAATGCCAAGATTAATGCTGAGAAGCGCTATAAAAAACACCAGGTTGGCCACACCTTCTCTGGCCTGTTGTCCTGCCATCTGGGCAATCATGATTGGGCCGCCCAGAGTTTTTGTAGAAATGGAGCCCTGCAACAATTTTACAATGCTGATTACAGTCAGTTCTGAAATCTTGTAAGTTTGAACCATGCTCTCTGAAAAAGCCTGAAATGGATTCAAATCTTTTGAATATACATCTCCCGAAGACGCAATTCCGATTGCATAGCGCTCTACATCCTCGCCAAATATATTTTTTGTTGTTTTAAGTTCCGGCGTAACATGCATAACATCTGAAGATTCTCCACGGCGTACGGATACTGCAAGACTTTTTCCATTACTTTCACTAATAATTTTTGCCATTTCCTCCCAGCTTTCAATAGCAGATCCATCAATCGCTGTTATCAGATCACCATTCTCAAGTCCGGCTTTATAAGCAGGAGCATCCTCTTGAACCGTTCCGATCGAAGGTTTTAGAATAAAAGTGCCGGAAATTTGAAAAATTCCAAAAAATATTATCACTGCAAGAAAAAAATTGAAAAAAGGACCTGCCGCAACAATTAAGATTCGTTTAAATACATGTTTATGCGTAAAGGAGAAAGGTATATCAGCAGGATCGACTTCTGCGCCCGGCTCTTCTCCTGTCATTTTAACATACCCACCAAGAGGTATGGCGGAAATGCAATAATCCGTGATACCGATCTTTTTGCTGAACAATTTGGGACCAAAACCCAATGAAAATTTCTCAACTCCAACCCCGAATAACCTGGCAACAAGGAAATGACCAAGCTCATGGAAAAAGATAAGTATTCCTAAAACTATAACAAATGAAAAAATATTTGTGCTCATAATTATATGTCTGTATTGATTCTGTAAATGTATGAATCTTCTATAAAAGTTCCATTGATTGCATTTCTCGAAAACCTGATTCCGGAAATTTCGTTTCCTGTGGATATGGTCCTAACTTGAAGGTCGGTTTTATTCATTCGATTTTCAACACTTCACATTTTCTCAAACACATATCATGCTCTATCCAATCAACAAATCAACCATCCCTTACCATCTTACCAGCCATTTCTCTAGCCCATTTATCAGCTTCCATGATATCAGATAATGCCGGATTTGCAACGACAGAGTGTCTCTCCATTGTGTTGCTGATAACCTCCGGTATTTTGACAAATGATATACGTTGTTTTAAAAAGGCATGCACAGCAACTTCATTTGCAGCATTTAATGTTGCAGGAAGTGTTCCACCGGTTTCGCACGCTTTATAAGCCAGAGCAAGGCAGGGAAATTTTTCTAAATCCGGCTGCTGAAATGTAAGCGCCCCGATATTTACAAAATCAGGTATCGGTTGATTTAATGGAAGACGTTCCGGATACGACATGGCGTATGCTATAGCGCCCTTCATATCAGGAATGCCTAACTGGGCAATCACTGCTCCATCTCTATAGGCAACCATTGAGTGAACCACGCTCTGCGGATGGATCAAAACTTCAATTATATCATGCGAAACCCCGAAGAGATGTTTGGCTTCTATAACCTCAAGGCCCTTGTTCATAAGCGTAGCTGAATCAATGCTTATCTTTTCGCCCATCTGCCATGTTGGATGATTGAGAGCATCTTTCGGTTTTATTTTTGCAAATTCACTTGCAGGTCTGTTTAAAAATGGACCTCCAGAGGCTGTAAGAAGTATTTTGCTCAAATCCTTCTTCCGATGTCCGGCAAGACATTGAAAGATAGCGCTGTGTTCGCTGTCAACAGGAAGTATTT
The DNA here is from genome assembly GCA_030611985.1 of Desulfobacterales bacterium. Lineage (GTDB taxonomy): Bacteria > Desulfobacterota > Desulfobacteria > Desulfobacterales > ETH-SRB1 > DAOVDN01. The sequence continues at coordinate 8,119 of JAUWOS010000031.1, forward strand.
TTACGCCCTTTTCATCAGCCATTTTCATAACAATCTCACCGGCCATCACAAGAGTTTCTTTGTTGGCCAAAGCTATTGTTTTTCCGGCTTCTATTGCAGTCAGAGTCGGTATCAGACCGGCAGCGCCAACTATTGCAACTACAACCATATCAACAGAACCATGTGCGGCTGCAGTTCTGTACCCGTCTTCTCCGTATAATATTTCAACACCGGTTCCAGCGGGAAGAATCTTTTTCAACTCAAGAGCTTTTTTTTCATCAAGAACTACTGCTATCTCAGGGCGAAACCGCTCAATCTGTTTTGCCAGCAAAGCAACATTGTTTGCGGCTGCAAGCGCCTTAACTGCAAACCGCTCCGGAAAGAACTCTACAATTTTAAGAACGTTACAACCTATGGATCCGGTAGATCCCAGTATGGAAAGTAGTTTCAGCACAATATTATATATTCTTTAAAGAAAAACGCAACAGGAGCGGCGAACAAGAGAGCATCAATACGATCCAGAACACCTCCGTGCCCTGGAAGTATCACGCCGGAGTCCTTTACATTGGCAGCCCGTTTGAGTTCGGATTCAAACAGGTCGCCCACTTGCCCGACAATGCCGATTAAAAGAAAAAACAGGATACTCACTCCCCATGGCAATAACGGAAAAAAAAAATACTTCAGAAGCGCCCCTGTGCCCAGATTTGCAACAAGACCTCCGATAGAACCCTCAATCGTCTTTCCTGGACTGATTGCAGGACAAAGTTTGTGCCGTCCAAAATAGGAACCAATATAGTATGCTCCAATATCACCTGCAAAAATAATGGATAATAGAAGAAAAATCCAGAGGATACCATCGTCTAATCTGCCTCTGATCATAATAAGGCAAGAAAGAAATAATGGTATGTATATAATTCCGAGAACCTGCTTTGCAACAATTTCCGGCATTGACGAATTATGCTTGAATTGCCGCAAAGAAATCAAGCCGGAAACAATAAGATTTAACACAATAAGACAAATAATAATATCAAACGAATTACTATATGCAGCCCAGATAATCATCGGACCTATGATAAAAGATAGAAGGTGAAAAATAGAAGGTGAAAGCTGAAAGATTTTATCCTTTGAGCTTCTATTTTCTCTCTTCATGCTTCTATCTTTACTAAAGACAATACAAAAATATTCGCGCAAGGCAAGGATACATATTATACCAATAAATACGGCAAACAGAAAAGAACCTCCCTTGCAGATTAGTAAAACAAGAAAGGGGAGTATTGCAATAGATGTAATCCATCTTTTTAAATGCATATTGTTTTTCAATTAATTGCGAATTTAGGGATTTTACACTTTACCAAACCTGCGTTCACGGCGCTGATAATCTTTGAGGATATGCAAAAACTCATCCTTCCCAAAATCCGGCCACAAGGTATCTGTAACAAAGATTTCTGCGTATGCTATTTGCCACAGAAGAAAATTACTTATGCGCATTTCCCCGCTGGTCCTGATAAGCAGATCCGGATCAGGCATTCCCTTTGTATAAAGGTGATCAGATATAAGTTCTGTCGTTATTGAATCAGGATCAATTTTACCTTCACGAACCTTTATTGCAATCTTTTTAACCGCTCTGACTATCTCGGCTCGTCCGCCATAACTTAATGCAAGATTAAGAAGCATACCATTATTGTCTTTTGTCAAAGCTATTGTATTGTGCAGCGTCTGCCGAACACCTTCAGGAAGACGCTTTATCTGCCCGATTGTATTCAGGCGGATATTGTTATAAATCATCTCTTTTTGTTCTGATTTAAGGAATTTTTTAAGAAGGGTCATAAGAGCAGCAACCTCTACCTTTGACCGCTGCCAGTTTTCAGTGGAAAAAGCGTAAAGAGTCAGTATGGAAATTCCAATTTCACGGCAGGCCTGCACAATATTCCGAACAGTTTCCACTCCTTTTTCATGTCCTTTAATTCGATTAAACAGACGCTTTTTTGCCCACCGACCGTTACCATCCATAATAATGGCAACATGAGCTGGAAGTTGTGCAGTATCAAGATCGGTGAGAAGAGAAGAATGTGCGCTAGAATTCAAGGATTTCTTTCTCTTTTTCTTTATAGATATCGTCGATAAGCTTGATATACTCATCTGTTATTTTTTGAATCCGGCTCTGTGCTTTGAAAGAATCATCTTCCGAAATATCGCCATCCTTTTTTGAACCCTTTAACAGCTCATTTGAATCACGCCTGATATTGCGCGCAGCAACTTTATAATCTTCGCACATCTTATGTACGATTTTGACAAGCTCCTTGCGCCTGTCTTCTGTAAGTGGAGGAATCGAGATGCGTATAATCTTGCCGTCATTTGAAGGGGTCAAACCTAAATCGGATTTCAATATTGACTTTTCAATCTCCTTGATTGCGGTAACATCCCAGGGCTGTACGTTGATAAGTCGGCTTTCAGGGACAGAAAGAGATGCCACCTGGTTAAGCGGTGTCCGACTGCCATAATAATCAACCCGTATGCCATCAAGGAGAGAAAGGGAAGCACGTCCGGTCCTGACTCTCTTTAATTCATCCCTGAGGGCGACTATTGTCTTGCCCATCCGGTCTCCGGTTTCCTGATATGTGGATTCAATCATGGACTTTCACCTGTTTTAATTGTTTATTCGAGTTCCAATCTTCTCTCCGCATACAAGCTTTCGTATATTTCCTTTCTTTTTAAGATTAAAAATAACGAGCGGAAGTTGATTATCCATAGCCAAAGATATAGCTGTCGCATCCATAGCTTTGAGCTGTTTTTCAAGCACCTCCATATATGTGATCCTTTTTATAAATACTGCATCTTTGTTGACGACAGGATCTGAATTGTAGAGACCGTCAACTTTGGTAGCCTTAAAAAGAATTTCCGCGCGAATCTCCTGAGCCCTTAATACTGCGGCTGTATCTGTAGTAAAGTAGGGATTGCCGGTACCGGCTGCAAATATCACCACTCGTTTCTTTTCAAGATGGCGAACAGCTTTTCGGAGTATATATGGTTCAGCCACTTCATGCATTGATATAGCAGTCTGAACCCGGGTCTGAATCCCTTTTTTCTCCAAAGCATCCTGCATGGCCAGACTATTAACTACAGTGGCCAACATCCCCATATGATCCGCAGAAACCCGATCCATACCATGTGAAGCAGCAGCAATTCCCCTGAATATGTTACCGCCACCCACAACTATAGCGATCTGAATACCAAGATCAAATATTGAGCGAACTTCTTCGGCCACATACTTTATCACATCAGGACTGATTCCAAAACCCTGATCACCCATCAGAGCTTCGCCGCTCAATTTTAATAAAATGCGTTTAAATCGAGGAATTGTCAAGGATCAAGACTCCCCTACCTGAAATCTTGCAAAACGTTTAATAGTAATATTCTCACCTATTTTTGCAATCAGTTCATTTAAAAGATCAGCGATAGTCAAATCGGGATTGCGCACATACATCTGGTTCAGCAGGCAGTTTTCCTTGAAATATTTGCTTAGTTTTCCCTCTGCTATTTTGTCTATTATCTTTTCAGGTTTGCCCATTTCCAGGGCCTGGGCACGATAAATTTCTTTTTCCTTATTGATTATCTCTTCAGGAACATCGGAAGATGTGATGCTCACAGGATTTGCAGCCGCAATATGCATCGCAATATTTTTTACAAATTCTTTAAAATCATCACTCTTTGCAACAAAATCGGTCTCACAGTCAACTTCAACCAACACGCCAAGTTTGTTGCCTGTGTGAATGTATGCCTGCACCGCTCCTTCTTTCATCGTTCTTCCCGCTCTCTTAGCGGCTGTTGCCAGACCTTTTTTCCTTAAAAAATCAACTGATTTACTTATATCGCCATCGCACTCGGAAAGCGCTTCTTTACAATCCATAATCCCTGCTCCAGTCTTTTCTCGAAGCTCTTTAACCATTTGGGCGCTAATTGCTGTCATTATTATTCTCCTTTATTTGTAACAGTTCGGCTTCAAAGACACCACGTTCCTTACATGTTGGGAAGTAGCCTTGTTATGCTACCGGTTTTCCCATGAACGACTACGGAATCAGGAACGTTGCTGAGCTGTTACTCCTGGTTTTCTACAGATTTTTCATTTTCAGAATCACTGGAAGCATCTGGTTGCGCAGAACTTTCTCTTTTTATTATTTCCACAACAGGACCTTCTGAACTGTCTGAAATAACCTTTCTTTCATCAGGTTTTGATTTTGTGGCAGCAGATTTAATTTCAGATACTTCTTCTACCATTTTGTCGGTCTCAGCCTGTTGTTTTTCAAGCATACGCTTTTTTCCATCCATACAGGCATCAGCAATTCTTGATGAAATAAGCCGTATCGCGCGTATAGCATCATCATTACCGGGTATGACATAATCAATCTCATCGGGATTGCAATTGGTATCAACAATACCGATAATTGGTATTCCAAGACGTTTGCCCTCACGAACTGCAATTGCCTCTTTTTTCGGATCAACTATAAAAATAGCACCGGGAGGTCCGTTCATTGTACGAATTCCGCCAAGATTATTGTCGAGTTTCACTCGTTCTTTTTCAAGCATCAACCTCTCTTTTTTTGGAAAAAGGTTGATTGATTCGTCATTCTTTATGCCATTGAGATAGTTAAGACGGCTTATGCTCTGTTTTATAGTCTGAAAATTTGTCAACATTCCGCCCAGCCACCTGTTATGAATGTAAAACATCTCGCATCGATTAGCCTCTTCATAAATAGACTCGCGAGCCTGCTTCTTGGTGCCGACAAAAAGAACAGACTTGCCGTTTGCAACTATATCGGCTACAAAATCATATGCTGTTTTAAACATGTGAACGGTTTTCTGAAGATCAATTATATAGATACCGTTCCTTGCCCCAAAGATATATTGTTTCATCTTGGGGTTCCAGCGTTTTGTTTGATGACCAAAATGCACTCCGGCTTCAAGGAGTTCCCTCATTGTAATGTAAGACATCATTTTCTCCCTTTTATGGTGAGACCTGTGGTCTCCTGGTTTTTTCCTTCGCCTCTATCAACCCTGCTTCTGACTTTCAAAAGTCACACAAAAATCACAATGAAAGCACCAAGAATCAGGTCCAAAGACGTATGAATTATTTAAACTACATCTTGTAACAAATTAAATACAGTTTCGCAACTATTTTTTTATTCTCGTTCACAGGGACTTACCTAAAAGGAGATAGGAAAAAGGAAAAAGGAGACAGGAAAAAGGGAAAAGGAGACAGAAGACGGGAGGCGGGAGACGGGAAAAAAGGAGACGGGAGACGGGAGACGGGAGACGGGAAAAGACAGGTTCTTGAGTTTTTTCTAATACCTGTTACCCAATCCCCAATACCCAATTTTGGTTATACTTATTGTAACCGTTCACGGGAGAATCGGTAGCACAGCAAGGCTGCTTCCCAACATGTAAGCTTTTACAGGTGCTGTAGATGTGCGTTTTCAGGGTAATCAACTATAGTGTTGCTATGTTGGTTGCCCTGAAAACGTGCATATGCAGTGCCTGTGAACGCTTACGAATTAACGAATTAACGAATCGGGGTTAGACGAGCGAATGCCTAGTTTTTCTTATCAAGCGATGAATGATGTAGGTAAGACTGTGTCTGGTGTTATTGAGGCTGATACGGTTGATATTGCCGCCAATATGATAGCTGCCCGTGGATATATTCCATCAAATCTGAAAGAGCAGGTTAAAAGTTCTATCGGAATATCATTATCCGCTCTCAATAAAAAACTGGCTACTGTTAAAGCTTCCGAATTAATTTTGTTTACCAGGCAGTTCCGGACCATGCTCAAGGCAGGAGTGCCAATGATAAGGCTGCTGCAGGTTCTGGAAAATCAGACCGAAAATGAAAAACTCAAGGAAGTCGCGGCTTCCATGTCCAGCGATACAAAAAGTGGCGTTACTTTACACAATGCGTTTCAAAAGCATCCGAAAATTTTTTCCACTCTTTATTGCAGTATGATTCGCGCCGGTGAGTCAAGTGGTGCCCTTCCGAATGTTTTTGATCGGTTGATCTACATTATGGATCATGAATATAAAATCAAATCAGATATCAAAAGTGCCATGATGTATCCTTTAACCGTGGTTGTTGCTCTTGTCATTGCTTTTTTCGTGCTGCTTACTTTCGTTATTCCCAAATTTGCCACGGTATTCAGCAAAGCCGGTCTGGCGCTTCCAATGCCGACCAGGATAAGTATATGGATGTACGAGTTTCTGTTTGATTACTGGTATATATGTGTTGGCGGAGTAATTGCAATAATAACAGCGGCGGTTTATTATTTTAAAACAAAACATGGAAAATATGTCAGAGATTTAGTTGTTTTAAAGCTGCCCATTTTCGGTTCTATCTTTCTTAAAGCCATTATGTCCCGTTTTGCCAGCATATTTGCCATACTGGAGTCAGGAGGTGTACCGATATTAGAGTCTATGTCCATTCTCTCAGGCACGATCGGAAACAGTGCTATATCTCGAGAATTTGATATGATTAGTGAGCGATTGCGTGCCGGCGGCGGTATATCAGGCCCGCTTAAGGAGGCCAAATATTTTCCGCCAATTGTGGTAAACATGATAGCCATAGGAGAAGAGTCAGGCAATATGGATGAAATACTCCGCGATATTTCCGTCCATTACGATGACGAGGTGCAATCTGCCGTGCAAAAGCTTTCCGCTGAAATCGGTCCCATCCTGATTGTCGGACTGGCAGCCGTGGTAGGTTTTTTTGCACTTTCTGTTTTTCTTCCTATGTGGGATTTGACGAAGATTATTAGATGATTTAGGGATTTAGGGATTTAGGGATTAGCGGATTGGATGATTGGATGATTGGATGATTGGATGAGGAATTGAAATCAGTTCCTAAACAAATTAATAATGAGGAGATATTGTATGAAAAGAAGAGGATTTATAAGTAATCATTACGGTTTTACGTTGATTGAAATCATTGCTGTTTTAATCATACTTGGGATTCTGGCGGCGGTGGCTGTGCCGAGATATCTTGATATGACGGATGATGCACATGAAGCTGCGGTTGATGGCGCTATGTCGGCAGGTGTTGGTAATTACAATCTGGCTTTCTCTAATTTTCTTGCTACAAATAAAGCTGTACCGACCGGATTAACCACGGTTGTCGGGCCTTTAGATGCTACTCTAACAGGGTCAACGACTAACGTACTCATTGAAGGAGATTTGGGAGATTTTGCTGTATCGTATTCTTATACCAGCCCTGATGTTACGATCACAATTACCGCTGTCCCTGCCGTTGTGCCGTGGTTTGCGGCTTATATTGCTGCCAATGTCGGAGCCAATGCAAAAACTATTCCAGCAGGCTGGTAAAATAGTATCGGGTGCAAGGGTATAGCCTGTGTAGGTTGTTGGGTTGAGGAACGAAACCCAACAACCTACACAGGCTATATGGTTTTTTTGAACAGGTGGCTGGGAACTTTATGAAGGAGAAAGATATCTTAAAATCACGGGATGGATTTACTCTTATCGAAATAATCGTTACCCTTGTTATCTTAAGTATTCTGGCGGTGGTGGTTGTGGTAAAATATGTTGATATAACATCGGATTCACAGCAAACCGCGGTTGATACGGTTTTATTCGATGCCGCCGCCAAGTACAATATGGCCTATGCAAAGTATATGTTACTGTATTCAGACAAGCCGACAAAGATAGATGGCTATGTGTTATCTGACGAATCGGGGACTAATACTGTAACTATTGAAGATGATGGAGAAGTGGGAGATTTTAAAGTCACATGGGCTGGGACTTCTGCCGGCGGTATTGTTACGATTACGGTATACGATATTACAGCCGATGGACCATCCTGGTTTGAAGGATTTACCGGCATTCCAGACAAAACAATCCCCTTTCATCCTTCAGACTAACTAAAACCAGCAAAGCCGGTTTCTTTCGATTGTTTCAAATCTCATCAAAATCTTACGCAAAAACATAGAAATGTGGACGAAAACGCTGAATTTACAGGACAGGTAAAAAGTTTTTATTCAGTGTTTGTTCCAATGTAAAAGGACTGATTTCAGGAAAACTTATTTCTTCCAGTCCGGTCTCCTTTGCTGCTTTGAGTCTTGCTTTGTTATAAGCATAATCGAATCTTTGCTTTATCTCAGATTTCAAACTCGGGCTATCTTCGAGAAGCTCCTGCACGCTGATACGTTGTTCTTTTATTGTATATTTCCAGCTATTAGAGCGATTACCTGGCTGAAACCGCCATTTCAAAAGGTGTGCCAACAGAATAGCCATACGACTAATTAACTCACGCTTTTCACTTTTTCCCATACTATCAATTTCCTCAGCAAGATGCTCAAAATCAAGTTCATCAATAAATCTTTTGCTAAGTAACTCAGCTTGTTGCTGTGTCCAGAAGTAAAAATCTTTTTCATATAACTCTTGCATTAATTCTCCTCCTGAATTCTCATTTTGTTATGCGGTCTCTTCAAGAAAGAGAATAATATCCTATCCTGATAGCTCTGACAACAGTTTTTTCTATCTTAAGTTTTTGGTGTTAATTAATTACATTGCTAACTGATTGAATTTATAGCCTGTCACGCTTTACATTGGTAGTTGCTTCCATGCCTGTCCGGTTGACACAGGCACTATGAACGAGGACGAATTAACTTCCACAAGCAGGCGCGTAGATCGGGCAAATATGCTGATTGTTTCCAAAAAGGCATTAATTAATACCTGTGCAATGGTTTGCTAAAAAATAAGTTTGCATTTTTGCGTTTAAGGTGTGAATATATAAAATACTTTTTTTACCGAGTCCTAATGAAGTTAAAGGCATTTTATGCGTTTTTTTAACACAGCGGGACCGACAATTTGCAAAGATCATTACTGCTTGCCACCCTTGGAAAGGTTTGATCTGTGGGATGAGAAAATTTTTATGCATGAGGAAGAGTATCCGGGGAAAAAGATTAAAGTATGGGGTATGTAAGAAAATGTAAACCGGTGAATAGGGAATACCAAAAAAAAAGCTATGAAAAACAGTCTTAAAAGAAATTCCGGATTCACTATTATAGAAGTGGTTGCAGTGCTGGTCATACTGGGAATCATCAGCGCTGTTACTGTGTCAACAATTTCTATAGGTATAAATGATGTCAAACGCGATGAAGAGTTAAATGTATTAAAAGCACATTTGCGCTACGCCCAGGCCAGGGCTATGAATTCTGATTTTGAATGGGGGATTAAGTTTGATACTGCTAATAATAAATACTGGCTTTTCAAGGGATCTGATCAGAGTACTCAAATAAGGCTTCCAGGCGAGGTAATAAAAGTGGAAGACAAATTGGTTACTATGAGTGATTTGAGTATAACTGATTCGGATGTGGATTTTGTTGCCTTTAATACACTTGGAAGTCCGGTTGACGCTGATGGGAATTTAACAATCAAAACATCAGGAAAAGACATAATCATCACAGAAAACACGGGATTTATTTACCTGATAGATTAATGAAAAAGAAAATCAGAAAAATTCAACCTGTGCGACTATGAGTTAAATTTCGGATATGAATTGTGGGGGTGCAAAGTAGGAATAAGCTTTCCTGTTGCTAAGGAACGGGGACGAAATAACTTCCCCAACTATGCATCACAGCTTCAGGCCGCCTTTGTCCGATCTCAAATCACAAAAACCTTGAAATAGCTCGCTATTCCTTCAATTTTTGTGCCTTGAGATCGAACAAATTCGACCCAAATCTGTGCGCCTACTTGCGGAAGTTAATTCGTCCCCGTTCCTAAAGTGGTTGACTATGCAGACAAGTTGGATGAACTGGAAGCAAGCGACAACCCC
>JAUWOS010000114.1 GCA_030611985.1 Desulfobacterales bacterium
AGCCCGCCAAAAACTTCGCAGTTCCGGAACCTTTCCTGTTTTAATAAATGAAGTTCATGACACTTCCACAAAAAAAGAGTCCGAAACTTTTTCTCTATCACGTCTCTTTGCCCGAATTAGGCCGTCCGAAGTTTCAGCAACAACAAGACAACTGGCCACTTTAGTTGGCGCAGGCTTTCCGCTTGTATCAGCTATCGACGCGCTAATACCTCAAACCGGATCTCATCCGTTCAAGAAAATCCTGGCGCAGATCAAAGACTCAATTGTTGAAGGAAACAGTTTTGCAAATGCCCTGTCTATGTATCCGGGAGCTTTTTCCTCTCTATATGTAAACATGGTACACGCTGGTGAAACTTCAGGTACTCTTGAAATCGTTCTGGATCGGCTTGCAGATATTACCGAAAAGCAACTGGCCCTAAAGAACCGGATAAAGTCAGCTCTGGCTTATCCTGTTTTAATGTCCATTATAGGAGCAATTGTTCTGTTTGTTCTTCTGGCGTTTATTGTGCCTAGCATAACTTCGATATTTACCGAAATGGACCAGATTCTTCCGGCTCCGACTCTCTTTCTTATTGCTGTCAGCAACCTGTTTAAATTCTACTGGTGGATTATTTTTATTTTAATAGCAGGAATGTTATTTGCCATGCGCAGTATCAAAAAAACAAAAAAAGGGCGTTATCTTTGGGATAAAACCATCCTTTTTTTGCCCGGCACAGGCATCCTGGCAAAAAAAATGGCTGTGGCCAGGTTTGCTAGAACTCTCGGCTCGCTGCTTGACAATGGTGTTTCCATGTTGTCTGCGCTTGAAATTGTAAAAAATATAGTGGGGAACGTGTTGATTTCCAATTCAGTTGAAGAAGCTGCAAAGGAAGTTGGAAAAGGACAGGGGCTTGGGGCTGCCCTTGCTCTGCCCAGAATTTTTCCGCATCTTTCAATTCAGATGATTCAAGTAGGAGAACAGACCGGCAAGCTGGAGTCAATGTTGAATAAAATAGCAGATGCTTACGAAAATGAAGTGGAATCAAGCGTAATGAGCATGACTTCACTGCTGGAACCCGTTATGATATTAGTCATGGGCGTTGTTGTCGGTTTTATAGTCCTTTCAATATGCCTTCCGATATTTGAAATGAATCAATTGATCAGATAGGAAGGTGAACTTTTCCTCCTGCTGCCTGAGCCTCTGAATTCCATCCTCAGATTTCGCAGATTTTCGCAGATTATTCAAACAGCCGACACGTAGATCGCAATGGCATTCAGTAATCATTCAATCCTTCAATTCCTAAATCCCTTACATAAATTTTCCCTGATTTTATACATTTAGACTCAGCCTCATTTTCTGTTGCATTCGGATAGATTGCTATCTCCTGAAGAATTTGCTTTATCTCTGAGAACATATTGTATATGATAATGTTATTTAAATTTTAAATCAACTCTTTCGCTATATTTCCCTGTACAATAACCTGTGCGATTAGTTGTTAGCTAACGGCTAACAACTAATCGCACAGGTTGAAAATCTGTAGAATAAAAGGAGAATCATTATGCCGATATATGAATTTAAGTGTTTAAAATGCGAAGAATATTTTGAATTGCTTATGATGAATCAAAATGAAGAACTTGATCTTAAATGCCCTAAATGTAAGTCAGAGGAATTTGAACGGGTTGTCAGCACTACCAACTATGCCATGGGCGACAGCGGTTCAGGGAAGAATCAAAGTGTTAGTTCAAATACAAGGACATGTTCAGCAGGTTCATGCACTACATATGAGGTGCCGGGACATACAAGATAGGGAGGTTGGACAGGCACGGACGCCTGTTTGTACAGTAATTGTCTTGATTGTAAATGCCCTGCCATTTGGACAATTGACAACTCACTGATACGGCATTATTCTTGACAAGGTAACGGAGACGAAATAACTTGCTCCCAGACAAGCGCATAGATTTGAGATTTGGCAAAGATGGCCTGATGCTGTGATTTAGGAATTTAGGAATTTAGGAATTGTGGAACAAATTCATAATCAGGAAAAAGAACAGTTCAAAAAGCTTTTTAAGCAGGAAAATATTGATCATTTTGAAGAAAGGTTCAATGTGCTTAAAGTCTTTCTGCAAACCGAAAGTCACCTTACTGCCGTTGAATTGACTCAGCTCCTTAATGAAAAAGGGTATAAACTAAAGACTGATTTTGTGAGGGAGACTTTGAAACTCATGTGCTGTTTCGGTTTTGCCAGAAAGCACAGGTTTAATAATGGATATATGCGTTATGAGCATAGACACCTTGGTCGGCATCATGATCATATGATTTGCACAAAATGCAAAAATATTGTTGAGTTTCAGAATGAACGGCTTGAGAATTTACAGCGAGAAATAGCTGCCGCTTATGGTTTTCATATGCTCCAGCATAAGATGGAAATCTACGGAATCTGTTCAGGATGTCTCAAAGATCGCATACAACTTATGTCTCTTGCCATGTCTAAGCAAGGTGAACGAGTCATAATCAAAGATTTTGCCGGAGGCGCCGGCGTTCGCATGCGTTTATTAACTATGGGGCTGAGGATTGGAGATGAAATAGATGTCATTACAAACCTGTGCGAGGGACAACTGGCTGTTGCTGTAGATTGCAAACGCTACGTCCTCGGACGTGGACTGGCACAAAAGATACTGGTTCAACCGAGTGAAGCCAAATAAGGAACGTGGACGAATTAATTTCCCCAAGTAGGCGCACAGATTTGGGTCGAATTTGTTTGATCTCAGATCGCAAAAGTTGAAGGAATAGCAAGCTATTTCAATATTTTTGGGATCTGAGATCGGACAGAGGCGACCTGAAGCTGTGATGCATAGTTGGGGAAGTTATTTCGTCCACGTTCCTAAGGAACGTGGGACGAAATAAGGGAAAATTATCTATGCTGCTGAGTGAAATGAAGGATGGTCAGAGTGGAATAATAGTCTGTGTAGGTGGAAACAGCGCTTTGCGCAGAAGATTGCATGAAATGGGCATATTAAAAGGTTCCACGCTATATCTGGAAAAATATGCGCCCTTGAAAGATCCTCTTGAACTGATTATAAACGGCTATCATCTATCCATTCGGGTTGAAGAGGCAGCGCAAATAACGGTTGATAATGTAAAGTGAAGATTGAAGGAATTCCGTCAATTTTTAAAAAAAGACAGGGCAGCCTGTTTGCTTCTGTCAGCACATAATTTCACAAATATTCAATCACAAATATTCAAATCATACGACGAATGACAATGAATCAAAAAAAAAGTTTCACAATAGCCCTTGCAGGCAATCCTAATTCGGGCAAGACAACTATATTTAACAATATTACCGGAACCAGACAGAAGGTTGGGAACTGGCCGGGCGTAACTGTTGAAAAAAAAGAGGGAAGTATCACCAGATACGGATACAACCTTAAAATTGTCGATTTGCCGGGGACTTACAGCTTAACACCATTTTCCATAGAAGAGATTGTTGCGCGAAATTTTCTTCTTGAAGAATCTCCGGATGTTGTAATTGATATAATTGATTCTTCCAATCTTGAACGGAACCTTTATCTCGCAAATCAGTTGAGGGAAATTGATTGCAAGGTCTTATTCGCACTCAATATGAGCGACCTTGCCCGCAGCCGCGGAATTAAAATCAATTCCGAAAAGCTTTCCGAACTGCTTGATGTGCCTGTGGTTTTTACGGTTGGAAACAAAAACGATGGGATAGAGGCACTCCTGAAAAGGGCTATAGAACTGGCGGAATCGGACTCCGGGATTACTAAAGGCCGCAGGGTTAAATACAGTCAGGATATTGAAAATTCAATTTCAAATCTAAAGAGTTTTATCAAAAACAAGATAGAAGCGCCGCTTCCTTATAATACCAGGTGGACGGCAATAAAGCTCCTTGAAAATGACAAAATTATAAAAGAACGTATCCTCCATAAAGCCGGAAACAAAGGCCGGGAGATACTTAAGGAAGCAGAGACTTACCGCAAACATCTTGCAAACCGTTTTGACGACGATCCGGAAATAGTAATGACGGATGAAAGATACGGTTTTATAGCAGGAATCATCAAGGAAGTACTTACAACATCCACAAAACAGCGTGTTGATGTATCGCGAAACATAGATCTTGTTCTGACCAACAGGTTTCTCGGGTTTCCGATCTTTATCATTTTTATCTGGGCAATGTTTCAGACAACTTTTTCATTGGGCGCTTATCCGATGGAATGGATCGACAGCGGGATAAACTTGCTTTCAACATCACTGGACGGCTTTCTTCCGGAAAACATGTTTAAAGATCTTCTTTTAAACGGAATAATTGCTGGAACAGGAAGCGTAATAGTCTTTCTGCCGAATATTCTAATCCTCTTTTTTTTCATAGCGCTATTCGAAGATACAGGATATATGGCAAGAGCTGCATTTCTTATGGACAAAATAATGCACCTTATCGGCCTTCACGGCAAATCCTTTATCCCGATGCTCATGGGGTTTGGCTGCAGTGCGCCTGCTATCATGGCTGCCCGCACTCTTGAAAGCGAAAAGGACCGCATTCTTACTATACTTATCACTCCATTCATGTCCTGCTCTGCCAAACTTCCTATTTATATTGTGCTTGCAGGTACATTCTTCAGCGCCAGAGCAGGAACCGTTATCTTTGCTATCTACCTTTCAGGAATTGTGCTTGCAATCTTAACTGGTCGCATTTTTCGTTCTACTCTCTTAAAAGGCGCAGATGCTCCATTTGTCATGGAACTGCCTCCCTACAGGGCTCCAATGATAAAAAGCCTCTTGATTCATATGTGGGACAGGAGCAAGATATTTCTAAAAAAGATGGGAGGTGTGATATTGGTAGGCTCTGTTGTTGTATGGGCGCTTTCAGCATTTCCACAAAACATACAATACTCTTGTAATTATGCCACTGAAATCACTAAAATTCAAACATCCTTTGAAGATGCAATTGCAAGCTCTGACAGATTTTTCAGGCAGACACTTGAGGAAAAACGAGATCTTGCAGTAGCGGAGCTTCTAAAGAGTCAAAAATCAGAAAAGGCCGAAAAATCCTATATGGGCCGCATTGGAAAGGCTCTTGCTCCAATTTTTGCCCCTATCGGTGTTGACTGGCGTGGCAGCGTGGCTCTTCTTACAGGTTTTGTTGCCAAAGAAATTGTTGTAAGTACTCTGGGAATACTCTATATTACCGAAGATGAAGAGTCGGACGCTCTTAAAAATGCGCTTCTTGCATCTGACATGACACCGCTTTCCGCTCTTGCAATGATGGTCTTTGTGCTTTTGTATCTGCCATGTCTGGCAACGATAGCAACTATCAAACGGGAAACAAATTCCTTGAAGTGGACTGCCTTCAGCATTACATACAGCACCCTGCTTGCATGGTTTGTGACATTTTGTGTTTACCAGGGAGGAAAGATTATGGGGTTTAGTTAGTGTCTGAACGGGATTTTCGTTCAGGCGATAGCTAAACCTTCCAATTTGAATTGAAGGTAACTATTATGATGATTATGAACTCAAAAAGAATTATCTTAAATACATTTGTCGTTGTAATTTTGCTGATTATATGCAGCGGAGTTGCTCTGGCTGAACGTTTTACGGTTGCATCCAAGGTGGCAAATATACGTTCCGGACCCGGAACAAAGCATGAAATTCTGTGGAAAATTGAAAAATATCATCCTCTCTTTGTTCTAAAAAAATCAGGTCAGTGGTATTATTTTCGTGATTTTGAGGGAGACAGAGGATGGATACACAAAACTCTTGTTTGTAAAGTTCAATCAGTTATTACAAATAAAGCAAAATGCAACATCAGATCGGGTCCCGGCACCGGTTTTAAAGTATTATTCATGGCTGAAAAAGGAATTCCATTTAAGGTTATAAAACGTAAAAACAAATGGATTCATGTTCAGCATGCTGATGGAGATAAAGGATGGATTCATAAGTCTTTATTATGGTAGGAACGTGGACTAAATAAGGAGAAAACATGGCAAATAAAAAAATATCGCGGAAACAGGTTCTTGGCAAGCCCGACAGGTTTGTAATTTTTTCAAACAGACTGCTCGAGTTTGCCATAAAGTATAAAATTCAAATATCATGCGCTGCAGGCGTAATTTTTGCTTTTATAATCGTTATTTCCGGAATGCAATATTTTGCAAACAAAGCCGAAGACGAAGCATTTGCCATGCTGGCAGAGTGCATGCTCAAACATGAAACTATTATGAAAGAGAATACACCTGACAAGGCTTATGCTGATGTGGAAAAGGATTTTGACCTTATTTTGGAAAAGTATTCGAAAACAGATGGTGGAAAACTTGCGAGAGTTATATATGCTAATTTTTGCTACAATTCAGGTAATTTCGACAGAGCAATAACGCTTTATAATAAAGCGCTTTCTGACTTTGACGGCAATCAGTCTTTTAAAGCTCTTGTCCTGAGCGGTCTTGGTTATTCCTATGAAGAAAAAAAAGATTACAAGCAAGCGACAAACTATTTTAAAATGATTGTTTCAGAACCTGATTCTATCATAAAAGATGAGGCTTTTTTCAACCTGGGACGGCTTTATGCTGCAATGGGTGAGAACGACAAAAGCAAAGATGCTTTCAAAAAGATTATCTCTGATTATACTGACTCCATATATATTGAATTAGTAAAGGAAATAGTGGGATAAAAAACGACCAACTGGAACATTCCAGTTGGTCGTTAAGGAGAAAAACAGATGTTATTAGCTATTTAGTTTGAACTGCAAGTATCTTGCCAATCTGTAAAGTAATATTTAAAATTATTTAAGCAGCTTATTTAATATTTGTAATTTCAACAGGTTGTGCTTTAAAAACAAGTAAAAATTATTTCATTTTTTGCGTCTTGATATTTTAAAACAAGATGTATTGTTTAAATTTTTGAACCATTTTTTTGAACAAATGGCCAAAATCTGCTGTTATTTAAAGAACAAATCAATATAACCCTCCGTTATCCAAGCATTAATTTCTGCTCATACCTATTGTTCAAGATTTTGAACCCGAATTATGAAAACCCTGATAATCGACAATTATGATTCCTTCACTTATATTCTCAAACAATATGCCGGAGAGCTATGCGGTAATCCTGAAGTTTGTTTTAATGACAAAATTACTGTTAATCAAATTAAACAAATAAAACCAACTCACATTATTTTGTCTCCCGGGCCCGGCACTGTTGAAGAACCAAAAGATACTGGTATAATGTTTGATGTAATTAAGGCATTCTATAAAAAGATTCCCATTCTGGGCGTCTGTTTGGGTCATCAGGCAATTGCCGGATTTTTTGCCCATCCGAACATACCGTTCGATACGAGTATGGAAGGAAAGATGGAAGGAAAGATTGTTCGTGCGCCTGAAATAATGCACGGAAAAAGGTCGAAAATTTATCATTTAAATCAAGAAATTTTCAAAGGAGTTCGCAACCCTTTTGAGGCCATGCGCTATCATTCATTAATTATCAATGCATCCTTTTGGATGAATCCGAATATTGATGTAACTGCCAATACATCTGATTTTTTAATTATGGGAATTCAACATAATAAATATCCTGTTTTTGGTGTTCAATTTCATCCGGAAAGTTTAGGCACAAAAGAAGGAAAGAAAATAATTCGTAATTTTTTAAAATATTAATATGATTTACACCCAAAAAATCCATTTCAACCAGCATTTCAATCTCAAGTTATTTTCCGGCTACGCAAACCTGGAAGGCTTTTCTGTTTTACATACCGGCGTTTTGCGCCATACAGTGCAGAATGTCAACATGTCGTCTGAAAAATGGACTATTGTTGGACTGAATCCGGAAACGGTTGGTAAAAAAACAGGTCGTGGGCTAATTGGAAAAATCGGCTATCTCGCCTACCCAAACCCAACCCTCAAAAATGATATTCCGGATAAACGGTTTTATGAATTTGACTCATTGCTGCACTATAATCATCAAACAGACAAGGCATTTGTGAGGTATACAAAAGAATCGGATATAAATAAATGGAATAATATAA
>JAUWOS010000112.1 GCA_030611985.1 Desulfobacterales bacterium
GAGCCAGAATATCCTTCAGGTACACCAATAATTTCCATTCCTTCCTCATAATCAGGGTGTTTTTGCAATTCCTGATTGCAGATTGCTATGAACTCATCTTCGTTAAGAATTTGCTTTCCCATATTGATATCCTTTTTAACGCTCACCATCACCAGCGGGCAGGGTAAACGGGCATTTGTAAAAGACAATTAAACACCAAACTTGATAAAAGCTGTAAACGCCACGACCCTGCCCGTCTGAGTGCATGGTGTTGTTATGTTTTTACTCTTTAAGTTCCAATATATACCTCTGGTCTGTTCGGCTCTATACATGACCAGTCTAAATACTCAGAAAGAACCCAAAGCTGTGCCCACTCTGAAAGATACGAATGAACTATCTCCTTGCTATGAATAATAAGTACATTTTCTCTACTTTTTTCTGCATTTTTAGTGATGTTATATGATCCAGTCCATACAGCCTCAGGCACAATATCGACCTCTTCATCTTTAGAACCAAACACTAAAAATTTGTGGTGCATTTTTGGAGTTATGTTTTTATCTTTACTTCCATATCCGATACACCTGACAGTATTCATAGCATGGATCCATTGACCATCTGCCGTAACACAACACTCTTGGACTCTTCTGTTAAAATGAGGATGGTCTATATAGATATCTGGTATATTCATCGAATAACCATCTTTACCATTGAGTTTTGTATATGCCTCTCTAAGATTTCTAGCCCATGTTTCGTGCGAAATAGACGTATCATTTCTCAAAAAGTCCTCTTTTTGAACAACTATACTGACCCAATCACATTTTGTTAATGCATTTAATACCTTAAAATTAGTGAACCAAGCTACACAACCAACTACCACTTCATACTGTTCGATCAACTCCAATAATCTTTCTTCTGCGCCATCAAAAAAAACTTCAACTTTCGAATTGTTATCGCAACCCTGATGATTTCGTAACTTGAAATTATATCCACGTTCATTATTGTGTCCGATTCCAGGCGGCGCAGCCGCCTGGAACGTCGCAAATCACCGCCGCTTTTAACCGTCCGAGTGAATTTGCCTTGTTAGGGAATTTATAGGATAAATGCACCGTCAATTGGTTACGCCTATTTTATTTTGATTGTTGCTCTTATTTTTTTCACAACTGCGAGCCATAAAGCCTTTTCAGATTCCCTGTATGAGAGATTCATTCGCAATTCATGGCGTCCACCTGGATATATTTGGTTTATTTCAACAATCACAGGTCCTTTAGGACCTGAGCGGCGATACCTTGTTACAAGCGCGGGATGCCCACTAATTCGTTCAACATGCACGCCATAAAAATTAAGTAGCCGATTGCCTTGTAGTGGAAGTAGTTTATTAAACTCTTGCTCCATATATGAGGAAAGCTCTCTAAGTTCTGATTTTCTGATATTGATTATTTCTTTTGGGGTTGCTGATGGAGGAATAGTTGAATCAATACGTAAAGCTGCATAAGTAGTACGCGGCATTGAGTTTGCTGCTATTAGATTTACCTCTTCACCGTCATCTAAGCCTATTCCAGACAGATCCATTGCAGCTTCAACGCTGGTTTGAATTATTCTGTTGTAATCTTTACCAAGTAGCCACCACCCTTTTGGTACTTGTACTTCCACGCCCCTCGGTAATTTTACCGAAGAAAAATAGGAATCGGCTGCAAATGATGAAGCTGAAGCCAGTAACATGCACAAGCATAAAATGTATCTCATATTTTGTTCCCCTAATGCAGGGATCAGCCGCACGAGTCAGCGGGTTGGCTGGATGCCTTTGTTCGATGCTATCATCTCATACTGAAACTCCGCACAGACGACCCGTCCTGGATCGTCGAAGAGTATCCCCTCCTTCTCAAGCAAAGCCCGTTTCATGTCAAAGGCCACCCTGATACCCGCCAAAATGCAGGTCCGAGCGAATGGCTCGGTGACAAGGCACGATAAGCGGAAACGGGTTGTTCGCCAAGGCATTCCCCACAGCCCGTGCCCCGTTCCTTTTTCCCAGGTACTCTCCGACGCGTCGATAGGTACTGACGCTCCCCCGTGGAATCCGATGCTCTGCACGTAGAACAAGCTGTTGAAACCCAGTACACAAGCTTAGGTCTGCAACATCAAGCGAAAACGCGATCGCTTCCCCTTCAAGAAGCCCTTTCATTGCAGTAGCTACATCGTCGATCTCTGCACAGGAAGACGCTTCCGAATTCGGGTAAAGCTCGGACATCTGATCTTCAGAAGACAAACCGGGCTTTGAAAGCAGAATCCGGATGATCTTGGGATTATCATTTACTTCGGTCCAGATGACACCCACAGACCCGAAAGGGGTTGACTTTATGATCTTCCTATTCATATCTCGAACGTAGAGCTGAGTGGCTGGACAACTATAACCGAAAAACTATGATAAAGGTAAAAGCTATCGGTCAAATACTGTCTTTCGAAAAGCGGCATGACCTGCCCAGTCCATCTCCAGAGCTTGGTTGGGCATAAACTGTGTTCTTACTCTTTTTGATAAAAGCACTCAATGAGCTACGTTCAAGCGCAATCTGTCTGGCCAGATATATTTTTGCCAAGCTCTGATAAGGGACATCCTTTTTGTTAGCCAAAGTTTTCAGTTCCGCTATCATATCTTCTGGAAGTCGGATAGAAATTGATTTCAGAGAGGGCTTCAAATTATGGAATGAAATTCTCTTGATATTTCTGGAATCAAAGTAATCAAGAGGTGAATGAGTAGCCCAAAATTCTCGTTCATCATCCTCACTTTTAAAGTTTGGAATAAGATTATCCATTTTTTTCATAAAACCGACTCTCCTTCCGGTTCATATCCCTTGCGGAAATTACTCTAAGCAATTTATCTCTTTTTGTAAAAATGATGACAAGATAACGCCCTATGTCAGTCATGCCAAATGCCGCCCATCGTTTTTCAGCAAGTGAATGCTTTGGATCGTCAAGAACAAGTAATGGCTCATTAAAAAAGACCTGTTCACATTCCCAATTTTCAACTTGGTGTTTAATCAGGTTTTTGTTTTTATTGCCTTCGTCCCATTGAAATCCACCCAATTTATTAAAGTCATTTTCCATACTTTGATAAAAGTATATCTATAATATATACTAGTCAAGTATTTTTTTGGAATGAAAAAGTTCGTCGATGAATTGCTCCTCTAATTGGAGTAACGCTTGGGAACGCCTTTTTAGACGTTTGGCTGGAGAACCAAAATATACACCCCACCTATCAAGATTCTTGGTGACAAGTGAAAGTGCACCAACCGAAGAACCTTCAGCAATAGTAACACGTGGAAGAATCACCGAACCGGAACCAATTATTACATGGCGTTCTAATGTAACTTTTCCTTTGGTAATCCCAGTATATTTCTCAGGAACAGTGGGGGTTTGTCAGAAATTTTCCAGAATAATCGTCTGTCCGGCTGTAGATTCGCACACCTTGTGAAAGACCCGAGAAGTCTTCCATCACAATGCCGTCACCTGCTGAAAGCATACAATACCCACCTATATGTATAAAAGAACCCAGTTCAACATATCAGCTTCCGGCAGCAATGATCGAACCGGAACAATAACCGTCAATTCTTACATTATCACCAATCAATATATTTTTAATACCGATGATTGTGCAATTTTTCGCAATAGATACATTATTGCCTAACTTCCTAAAGCCTGCATTTTTCAGATCAGCATCTGAGTAGTAGCCTGGATCAAACATCTTGCCTCCTGACCGGGTAGCCAAGGGCTGTTACCACAACGGCATTCACTTAAGAAACACACCCATTCAGTTAAGGAATTGCTATATTTTTATAAAAAAATAGAATTAGTTAGATAATGCCGGTTGTGTCACTTTTTTGTTTTACTTGATCTCCATTTTTTTATCGGCTTCATTTATTTTCTCAAGTATGATCGGTTAGGTCGAACTTTTTGTCGGTAACGAGAAATAGAACTGACTATTCGTTGGATTACGCTTTTTACACAATTTACAGGTACGAACATGATTTCTTCCAGATGTCTGGAAACAGTGGCTAAAAAATTTTTGAAATTCACTTTAATTTCTGGTGCGGTGTCATCTTTTTTACTTAGAGGACCAAGTATTTTTGATAACTGATCTTCTGCTTTATTTGAACATAACCTGTTCAGAGTTATAAGGACAAAATGAGCGAATAATTCTTGCTTGACTCCTCGTTCTGTTTTTCCGTGAAAATCATCAACAACAATAAATTCTTTACTGACTTTGTATAATTCTTCAACTCCCCAACGTGAATGATAAATATCTTTGAACGTGTCAGTTTCATATTGTTTATCTGTAAGAGTTGTTCCTATGCAATAGGTTGTTTCAGCAATAGTATATTTTATTAAACGAAGTTTTAATGGGATAACTATTATATCGGGAAATTTCTTTTTTATTTCTCTGCTTGTATCTTTTGAAGGACTTAATAAGATAATTTGGTCGACTTGATCACTCGTTCTAAATTCTTCAATTTCTTTGTAAGTATTTTTTTGTAATCTGAAAACAGGATATATACCTGCTTTTACGTGATAATTTCCATTTTATTGATTATTAAATCAACAGGTTGTGTAAAGCCAGCCCGAAGGGCACTAATTTAATGCAATTATTTTTCCCGCGCCGCCGGGCATATATTTTTCAGGATACCGTGTAGCGATTTCCTGTATATACTGAGTGCAATGGGTCGGGCAAATTTTTTTCAGATCATTTATCATGTCGAAATCATTGAATCCGTGCAAACCGCCGACCAGTGTGGTTACGTTGCCGAATCTGGATGCCGCTCCGACAATTTCCCGCACCCCCGGATGGGAACATCCCGCGACAACAGCCACTTCATCCCCTATCCGGATAACAAGGGATTGCTCAATATGTTTAAGTTCGCCTGTGGAATAGATATTCTCACAAATTTTAAGCGCATCGTTGACCCTTACCGTGTTAACGGCTTTATCGGCTCCTTTGCAGGAATTCGGTAGATACACACTACCCTGGTTTTTTTTCAAAACATCCAAAAGCCCGCCCGTGTGATCCCAGTGATCATGTGATATAAAAACCATGTCTATTTCAGAAGGATCAATATCGAGTTTTTTCATATTATTAAGCAAAATTTCGCCTTTTGCGCCGGTATCAAAAAGAATCTTCCGGTTGTATGCTTCAACAAGACAGGAAAATCCCCAGTCCGGCGTAAGATTTTTATCCCATGCGGTATTGTCGTATATAATAGTGATTTTCATGAGACTGCTTTATCCAAAACTACCTATGGATTTAATTTCCGGAATTTCTTTTCCAAGCATGCATTTAAAACAGTTAGTCAATGGGCAGCTATTCATATTCTTTTCACAGCGGAGGCTTGCAGCTCTTGTCATTTTTGCTGATTTTTTTCATCCGTATGAGCAAAACCGATCGGTTTTATTTCCACTTTCATATATCCCATAGGGGGCTATTTCAGTGATATTCATGCGTGCCCAGCACCACTGGCACACCGGTTGTATCCTCAAGGATTTTTGCCATTTCCTCTGGGGTCATTATAGGGGCATCCCGGTTTCGCATTGACCATGCATGAGCTGAAGTGGATAACATCGGGCTTTGTTTCCGAGAGTTTTATGGCCATGCCGATATTCGATGCAAGGGTTCATCCCGGGCATTCGCATTTCACAAATGCAGTGACTGAAGAAGGCGCTTCAAATTTGCCTTCATCTCGACCTGCAATTTTTTTGGCGTTTTCAATAATCACCTGAAGGGGGGGGCGAGGTTATTTCAACATTTACATGTACGGTAATTAATTCTTTTGATGCCGTCATTTTTCGCCCGGTATATTGTCTTTTGTCAGGTAAATTAAATAGCTGTGCAACGCTTCCTGGAGTGTCTCTGCGGCAAGCAAGGCGCAGTGCTCATCCTCTTTTGGAAATTTGCCGATTTTTTGTAATATAATTTCACCGGTGATCTCAGAAAGTTCATCAGGATTTTTTCCGATTGTCATCTCTGCTGCAAAAGAACCGCATACCGTGCTTGAACCACAACCATCAGTGAGATATGATGCTTCACTTACATAATCATTCTTAAATTTCAGGTAAATTTCCATTGTGTCACCGCAGCTACCCGTAATACGCCCATGCGCATCAGGATTTTCCAGCTTTCCGTTGTAGAGAGGATTACGCCAGCGCTGAAAACCTGCTTCCCCGAAGGCTTCTTTTGTTTCATCAAATATCTGCTCCTGCAGAGTTTCAACAAAAGCATCAAAATTGTCGCCCATACGAATTCTTCCTTTTGTTAAAATTAAATTATATGCAAATTTATTGTTTGAACAAGCTTGATGTCTTGCATATGAATCAATCCCGAAAATAAAATAACCGCCGTCTTCTTTTTATTTTAGGTTTTTGATTCTGGATTCAATATTTTCCATCTGTTTTTTCAATTCTCGAGCCTGTTCCTGCAGCAGCTTTAACTCTTTTTCCTTTGATAAATCACCTGAAGCCTCCCGATCAGCTGGCGGCATGCCGATACTGCGGCCCATACCTTTTCCACCACCCATACCCATGCCTCTGCCGCCGCACATGCCCATTTTTCGGCTAAATATCGGCTTTCCGGAATTCTGCATTGATCCTGATCCGCCAGCGCCGAATTTTTCAGAAACATTACCATCCGCAGCCGAGACCAAAAACCCTTTTTTATATTTTTCCACAGCATCCCGGACTGTTCCGGTCTGTCCGACATAAATTTCAATGTCTGCTGCAGAAAGCACCTGTGCCGCTTTTGGCCCGCAATTGCCTGTCAGCACTGCTTTGACTCCCTGAGAAGCCACAAAACTGGCAGATTGAATACCTGCACTGCCTGAAAGGACGGCATTTCCATTTTCAAATGCATCAAAGCGCATGTCATTTGTTTCGACAATTACAAAACACTTGCACCTGCCAAAACGCGGATCAATTTGAGATGTTAAATCATTTCCGGTGGAGCTTACAGCGACTTTCATTTCTGAACCTCCTTATTCATAGCTACACCTTTCTTTCAAAAACGCCGCTAATATAACACTGTGTATGTTTTGCGTTATATGCGCTTGCTGTCAGAAAAATTCAGATCTTTTTAGGATTGCCCTTCGACATTAGCGCTGTCAGCAAAGGGCACTTTCCCTTCATTAAAGGCTTTTACAGCATCCCTAACCGTGCCACTGACATCAATTGCCACCTTTACCCCTGCAGCCTCAAGCGTCTTAAAAGCATTAGGGCCGCAAAAACCTGTAAGTAAAACCTCTGCGCCTTTGTCGCTTACCATGGCGGCAGCCTGAATCCCGGCGCCTTTAAACGCGTTTACATTATCTAAATTATTCAACACCTCAACCTCAAGACCGAGTGTGTCAACTATAAGAATATACGCAGCGCGCCCGAATCTGGGGTCAACCTGTGAATCAAGATTTGTTCCTTTGGATGTAACAGCTATTTTCATTTTCTATTTTTCCTTTATGCCGGATTCGTTCCACCGCCACCGCAAACCTGGTCGTTTGCAATAATTTGCAGTTTGCCTGCGATAAGATCTTCAACTACAGGCCTTATGTCAGTCCGTTCACTATCATGATAGACATCAATACCCACCTGCCTGAACCCCATAAGCGGCCGCATGCCAATTCCTCCGACAACGAGAGCGTTAACTTTATGTTCTGCCAGCAGGTTGACAGGAACCATACATCCGCCCTGAACATGTTCCTGGTTCTGAAGTGTCGAAACATTTTTTATTTCTCCGTTTTCTACATCAATAAAAGTAAACACTTCACAATGGCCGAAATGTCCTGCCCTGGTTCCGTCAAGACCGCCCTGTCCGTTGGATGGAACCGCGATTCTTCCGTTTTTCATAACAATAAAGTCTCCTTCTAATTTAAATAGTATAGGAATTTCCATTTTATGCTTCATGGATTCAATATGATAGGATAAATGAGTGTAGGGAACGGCGTCTCTGGCCGTTCCCTATTGCCAGTGAACGGCACGGAGGCCGTTCACTACGGTGTTTACTGTTGCGTTATTAACAAGTTGCACCAG
>JAUWOS010000136.1 GCA_030611985.1 Desulfobacterales bacterium
CTCTGCCACCGCCACCACCCATGCCTCTGCCCCCGCCACCACCCATGCCTCTGCCACTGCCAGTACCCGCGCTCATTCCACTACTATTACCCATTCCAAAATGACTTTGTACGTTGGCAGTAGTAGTACCGGATAGAGTGCCGGATTTATATTGCTCAATTGCCTGACGCACCTGTCCACTCACTCCGGTTATCACCTGTATATTAGCAGCGCCAAATGTTTGAAACGCGTTGGGGCCGCAATTTCCGGTCAAAACAGTTGATATACCTTTATCTGCCATAAGCTGGGCAGATTGGATCCCTGCCCCTCCGCCTAAAGCAATATTCTGGTTTTCAAGCGCTTCAAATTTCATTGTTTCCAAATCGATAATCAGGAAATATGGGCAGCGTCCAAAACGCGCCTCCATCATATCATCAAGTGTGGGACCTGTGGATGTGACTGCTATTTTCATAGTACCTGCCTCCTATGTAATGTTCTTGGTATAGTTTTTGTTTTCTCTGTTTTTGGCCGCGTAATACACAGTAGTATTTTTACGTTCCGTGCAAATCTGATCGGTACGCATAAGCTTGCCAAGATATTTTGACACCTCGTTGATATGCATACCGAATATATCCGCAATCTGATCCGATGTACACGGTCGTCGTTGCAACATGGAAAAAATTGTTTCCTGGTTTGTCTGAATATGGTTTACATGCTTCGCGCTGAACTCCGCAATAACCTCTGCTGTCGGGTGAAACAGATGGATCAGCGCCTCCATACGTTCCTTAGACAGGACGGTAGCAAAATCCTCCGCCGGTGGACGAACAGCCGTATTGAGATGAATGCGGTCAGGACCGATTTCCTTTGCAAAAGCCGCAATCTTGCTAACATCGGCAGGCATCGAGTTGATCCCTGCCATCAAAAAGACCTCCATCCATAGCTGTCCCTTGAATTGCGAGCGAAAAGCCTTCTGTCCTTTAACCAGATTATCAAACAGCAACTGTGGATGGGGACGGTTTACCCATCCATAGGAAGCCTGATCCCAGGCACTAAGAGAAACCTTCACAACATTGGCAAGAGATGCCGCATCACGCACTTCCTGAAGATCTAACATAGTGCCATTAGTCAAGAGTACGGCGGGAATTGTACTTTCTGAGCATATGAACTCAAGTATTTTACCGAAACCGGAATGCAATGTAGGCTCACCTGAACCGGAAAGAGTAATGTAGTCTGCCCTGCCATCCGTCTCTATCCACTCTTTCAGTTCAGATAACACCATGTCAGTCGGGACATATTCCTTCCTGATCACAGTTTTTTCAGTAGTTCGTCCTAACTGGCAAAACACACAATCCAGACCGCATGTCTTGTAAGGATTCAGATCAACGCCAAGAGACCTCCCGAATCGACGGGATGGCACTGGACCAAACAGATATTTATAGTCTTTCATTTATCATTTTTCCTTACCAGGAGCCTGCACGACAATTCCCTTTAATGGCTGCAACTGTCACCATCGTGGTTACAGACGTTACCACCGATTATCATAGAGTTATCGAGATAATTCTTTACAAGCTCTTCAGGTTCCAGAGAAGGCGCGCCAACAACCACGCTAATATTGTTTTGACTGAAAAGATCAATCGCCCTTTGTCCCATTCCACCGGCAATAATCACATTTACGCCCATTTCATGAAGCCATCTCGGAAGCACCCCTGGTTCATGAGGTGGTGGAATAAGAATCTCTTTATTCTTGATTTGATTATTCTCAACTTCGATTATGGCAAATTCCTGACAATGCCCAAAATGAGCTGTGAGTTTTCCTTCGGCTAACGGTATTGCAAACTTCATATTAATAATCCTCCAATTAGATAATAGGTGTTAAGTGTTAAGTGTTAAGTGTTAAAATAAAATATTTAACTGTCATATCAAGCTGTTAACGCTTAACATGTTTCGCAAAAAGTGATTTTTTGACTTTTTACGATGCTATCAAACATTTTTAAACCAACTTAGACGTTTTTTCGGCAATATCGGCAAAAGCCTTTGTTACCGGAGAATCTTTATATTTTTCCTGAAAAGAAACACCTGTATCGCCGCATGACACAACATTGAGATCAAAGGGAATTTTGCCAAGAAAAGTCACTCCCATTGCATCGGCTGTTCTTTCTCCGCCGCCGGTTCCAAACAGATCAATCTTTTCACCACATTTTGGGCAGGTAAAACCGCTCATATTTTCTATAAGACCAAAGATTTCCATTTTTACGGTTTTGCAGAAATTAATTGATTTCCTGATATCAGCGAGAGCCACCTCCTGTGGTGTAGTAACGATAATTGCTTTTGCGTCTTTAATTGTCTGAACAACGGAAAGAGGTTCATCGCCTGTACCAGGAGGAGCATCGATAATCAAAAAATCAAGCTTACCCCATTCAACGTCAGCGACAAACTGTCTGATCGCAGAATGTTTGATCGGACCTCTCCATATTATCGCATCATCCTTGTTTTGGGTAAGCGATTCCACTGAAACCGCCTGTAGATTTTTAGAATAGCTTATGGGAATAAACTTCTGGTTCTGATTCAGAGTCAGCATCCCTTCAAGCCCTAACATTCTGGGAACATCAGGACCGTGCAGATCAACGTCCATAATCCCAACCTTATAACCTTTGGCGGCAAGGGCTATGGAAAGATTAACAGACACACTTGTCTTGCCGACACCGCCTTTACCGCTCATAACAATGAGCTTATTTTTTATTTTTTGTAGAGATTCCATTACATGAACATCTTCATCGGATTTTACTTTTTCTTTTTCTTTTTTAGCCGCGCTGCAACTTGTTTGATTAATTATCTCCATTTATATCACTCCTGTATTATCTATTAAAAGTTTTCAAAATGAATCGTTATGCTATAATGTTAATAGCTTAGAATTAAAAGTGAAAACTGACTATTGAAGATTTAAGATTGATGGTACGCCTTTGGCGTGCTAATTGATAAACCAAAGTTTTTTGTAACCGTTCACGGGAAAACCGGTGGCATAACAAGGCTACTTCCCAACATGTAAGGCTGAAGCCTTAAATCTTAAATCTTAAACCCCATACTCCTTTTGTGATTAATTTAAATAATTACAAGATGTTAAGTCGTTTGGGAAACTTTTATTATCTATTTATTATACCCAATGACCTTCTACATTAGCATCCTGAATAATTTCCAGTTCCCCGTTCTTATATTGTGCAATTGCATCACTAACCAGCCCTTTTGCGCCTATTACGATCTTTATTCCGGCGCTTTGTAATACCTTAAATGCTTTTGGACCGCAATTGCCTGTAATCACCACATTCGCCTTGTTATCAACTATTGTTTTGCCAGCCTGAATTCCCGCGCCCTGAGAAAGATTCAGATTCTGACTGTTTTCTACAACATCATATTCCATGGTTTCCGGATCAACGATAATAAAATACGCTGCTCTTCCAAAACGCGGATCCAGATCTGATGATAAATCTTTTCCTGTTGATGTAATCGCTACCCTCATAATTAACTGTTGCCTCCCTGTAAATTTATGATTTCAATTTTTGATGGTATTTTATCATTATTTCTTTTTCCAAACACGGATAAATTTTCCATGCTTGCACGAAGGACAATAACCGGGTCTTCCTGTACCCCGGGACTCCTCCCATTTTTTATTGCATTTACAGCATACAAATATTCGCTCTTCGTCATTTATTCTGTAATTGCCGCCCTCAATATTTATTGCCTTTCCATTAATAAGGGCATCCGCAATATTTTTTCGCGCCTGCTGGACGATCCTGCCAAATGTAGCCCTGGATACTCCCATACGGCATCCTGCCTCTTCATGAGACATTCCGATCAGATCTGCAAGCCTTATTGATTCACATTCATCAACCGTAAGACAGACCTCTTCCAGCTCGATCATGGGAATACCCCTTGGTTTAAAATAGCTTACATCCGGATTAAAAGCCACTATGCGATTCTTTCGGGGTCTGACCATAATATCTCCATTGAGACTTTTGCATTATGAGAATATACTCAAAACAATTAAAAAATAATTATTATCTTTCATGTTGTCAATAAATATTTTATACGTTCACATACATTACTAAATTTGATGGTGTCGTAAAAAGTCCAATTCATCAAGTGTCAGGTGTTAAAATAAAATATTTAATTGTCATATTAAGCTCTTAACACCTGACACGTTTCGTAACAGGTGAATCAAGGCAAAATACCATTGCTCAAACATCTTTCCTGTCAACTTGTTTTTTGAGCCACCTGCATATGCGCGCTTACAAAAATTCGGAGATTGATTTTATGAGAGCAGCAAAAGATTATATCGTTTTTCCTTTGGATGTACCTTCTTTGAAGGAAGCAGAGCAATATGTTGTACTTCTTTCAGAATATGTTGGTATGTTCAAGGTGGGGCTTGAGCTGTTTATAAGCTCCGGACCTGAAATCATTAAGATTATAAAAAAGTCAGGAACAGCTAAAATCTTTTTGGATCTTAAACTCCATGATATTCCTGCGACTGTTTCACGTGCAATGGCAAGCATTGCAGACCTGGGCGTTGATTTTGCGACAGTTCACTGTGGAGAAAATAAAAAAATGCTTGAAGCTGCTGTTGCAGGAAGCTGTGGAAAGGTTGGAGTTCTTGGAGTTACAGTCTTAACAAGTGTTTCAAGCAAAGATATTCATGATGCCGGGTTTCGGTCGGAATTTTCTTCTGATATGTCAAGGCTTGTAATAAAAAGAACAGTCATGGCCAAAGAAGCCGGCTGTGCAGGTATTGTATGCTCAGGGCTTGAGGCAGAAATGATAAAAGAAAAATCAGGAAAAAACTTTATTGTTGTAACGCCGGGGATACGACCATCCTGGGATGGCATGAAAAAAGATGATCAGGAGCGCACAACAACACCTGCCATGGCAGTTAAAAATGGATCGGATTATCTGGTGATCGGAAGGCCGATAAGAGATGCAAAGGATCCAAAGGAGGCGGTCATTCGCATTACAAGGGAGGTTGAGGCAGTTCTGCAAAATGATGAATAAAAACAACACAGACTGGGTAAGGCATGTTTCTATCACTCCCCCAACTCTGCAAAATAATACCGCAGATGCCGATCGGCTTACAGGAGAATTAAAAACCCAACTTAATACCGATACCGTTGATATAGACCTTGATTTATTAAAAAGATTGCCGGATCTTTTAAGGAGGTACGAATATAGTGTCAATTGCATTCTTTTCAAGGATCGTAAAAGGTGGCTTGTTACAGGAGTTACGAATTCGCATAATACAAGTCCCATTTACGGTCTGGCCGTTGATCTCGGCACCACCAGGATTGTCTTGCGCCTTATAGACCTTTCAACAGGTCGGATTTCAGACGAAATATCTTTTGATAATCCTCAAATATCCGTGGGGCCCGACGTATTAACAAGGATACACTTTGCGGATCAGGATGGAGGATTGGACAGGCTCAACAAAATGATTATCGACGGTCTTAATCGGATGATCATAAAATTGTGTGATTCCTGTAAAATAAAGCCAAATAACATATATTTGCTTTCTGTTGCCGGTAATACAGCCATGACTCATCTCTTCATGGGTCTCACTCCCCACTGGATAATACGCGAGCCATATATTCCGGTTATAAACAGACCCGGATATGTAAAAGCAAAAGAGCTGGGAATTAAGGTTAATCCTGTGGCCGGCGTTCAGATCTTTCCAAATGTCGGCAGCTATTTTGGCGGAGACCTGATCGCAGGAATTCTATTTTCCGGCTTAAACAAAACATCAGATACAGCCATTCTGGTTGATGTCGGGACAAACGCAGAGGTTGTATTGGGAAATAAAGATTGGCTTATTGCCTGTGCCGGAGCAGCAGGTCCCGCGCTGGAATGCGGAGTAACCGGAATGGGTATGATGGCCGGTCCCGGAGCGATTGATCAGGTTGCTATTGATCAGGTTGCTATTGATCATGATATTTACAACATTCGATTGCATACCATTGGCAATATGCCGCCTGAAGGGATTTGCGGTTCAGGTTTGATAGACCTTGCAGCCCAGCTTTTTCTTTGCGGTATGATCGACATCAAGGGCAAGCTGGCGCCGTCAATATGCGGCAGCAAACTAAAGGAGAAAGATGGTATCAAACATTTTGTGGTGGTGCCTGCAAAAGATTCCGCCACAGGGTCCGACCTTACTATAAGTCAGGCAGGCATTGACAGCCTTATCAGATCCAAGGCCGCCATGTATACAATACTTGAAACCATTACATCTTATGTTGGAATATCTTTTAAGGAGCTTTCGACATTTTATGTGGCAGGCGCTTTTGGATCTTTTATCAATCCCGGATCTGCCATTTCCATTGGAATGCTTCCCGATCTGCCGATTGATCGTTATAAATCACTGAACAACAGCTCTATCGGCGGAGCAACTATGGCGCTTACATCAAGTGAGTGTTTAGATGAGATTGATAACATCAGAAATCGTATTACCTATCTTGAATTAAATGTAAATCAGGAATTCATGAATAGATTCAGCGCTGCCAGGTTTCTCCCCCATACCGATCGTTCGCTTTTTCGTTCGGTGAAGGTGTGGACTCATTCGTCTGAGGCTCACGATGGGGAGCAGAAGTGACCTTTATGTCCCTGAAATTCAAGGGATAAGCAGCGTTAAAAAAAGGAGTAACAATGAAAATAGCAATCACAGGCAAAGGTGGTGTCGGCAAAACTACGCTCGCCGGCACGCTCGCCCGCATCTTTGCAGCAAATGGCTTTGCAGTTCTTGCAATTGATGCCGATCCTGACATGAACCTGGCATCTGCCATCGGTATCAAACATTCGCCTGTTCCTCTTACAGAACACAAAAAACTAATCGAAGAACGGGTGGGCACAGGCATGGGAGGTTTTTTCAAACTAAACCCGAAGGTGGATGATATCATTGAG
>JAUWOS010000028.1 GCA_030611985.1 Desulfobacterales bacterium
ATCAAGAAGTTATTCATTGCTCCGACAAAGAACATTGATAAAACCAAAACCAACATAACTTTTGCCCGAAAACTTCTAAATAATAAAAGGCTTAACTTCTTCATCACTCGCTCTTGGTATAAGGACTCGATGAAAAATAACGTAAGCGTTCACAGGTACTGCATATGCACGTTTTCAGGGCAACCAACATAGCAAATCTATAGTTGATTGTCTAAGAAAACGCACATCTACAGCACCTGTAAAAGCTTACATGTTGGGAAGTAGCCTTGTTGTGCTACCGATTCTCCCGTAAACAGCTACGTTTTTTCTTTGAGCTTTGAGCTTTAAGCTTTGAGCTTTCTTTCTTTCCATCCTTCGGACATAAAGGTTCTTCCTTCTTGAGTGATAATCATGGTTTCGATATCAGCCAGGGTGTCGGCAAGATGAATGCTTTCATCCGGTTTTAGCGTGAAGAGAGTAGTAGAAAGAGCATCTGCTTCCATTACGGTAGGAGCTGTCACGCTGGCGCTTACCATTTGCCGTGGTGAATCACCGATAGTTTTATCAATGATATGATGATGCAACTTCTCTTTGTCGAAATAATTTTCATAATTGCCTGATGTTGCTACAGCGCCATTGTTAAAACTAAGTATTTCAACATATTGCTTTGTACCCTTCGGATCCTTTATTCCTATCTTCCATGCTTGTTCAGGACCTTTGCCTCCGATTGCTCTAATATCACCCCCTGCATTGATGAGAGCATATTTTACACCGTGTTTTTTAATAAGATTTGCCGCCTGGTCTACTATATAACCTTTTGCTATGCCATCTAACGTAATCTCCATGCCTTCGCTGGAAAATCTGATTTTATCTTTGTCCATTTTGATCTTGTCAAAACCGACAACAGCCATTTTTTTATTTATCTGCTGTAAGGTTGGAGAGACGCCGGTTTTTTTAAATGTTTCCTTGTAAAGCTTAAGAAGCGGGAGAACTGTAATGTCAAATGCGCCTCTGCTTACATGATTAAAGTGGGCGGACTGATGGAGTAAAACCGACATTTCCGGAGGGATATCATGCAATACGCCTTTTTTGTTTAGCCGGCTTATCGGAGTATCAGAATCGTGCCTGTCAAATATCTTGATCGTTTCTTTCATCCGCACAAAGGCTTTTTCTGAAACTTCTTGAGCTTTATTGCGAGATTGATCAAGAATAGTGATATTTACAAGCGTTCCCATAAGAGGCAATGTTCTGCTTACATTGTGAAGACCATCGAAAATTTTCCCCTCAGCAGGTCTGGCTATAAGCGCCGGCGCAGCTACGCCAAAACTGAGCGCACCCATCAGCTTAAGATAATTTCTGCGATCTATAACTTCTTCCATTCTTTTTTTCAAACAACCTTCTTTCATTTTATCTTCTCCCGATAACTTTTTTGAAAAAAATTATAAAAAAACAACTATTTCTCATACTTCATAACTGCTTTATTAGTCAAGCAGATTTTAGCATTTTGACTTAATCATCCCGACTGAATCATTTTGGCAACAGCCTCTAACGCCATTGCATAGCCTTGTACACCAAAACCTGAAATTTGTCCGGTCGCTACACCGGCTATCATGGATTTATGGCGAAAAGACTCTCTTTTATAAATGTTGGAAAGATGTATTTCAATTACAGGCACATCAAGCAAAAGAAGTGCATCGCGGATAGCAATACTCGTGTGGGTATAAGCAGCAGGATTAATAATAAGCCCGTGTTTTATTTCATAAGCTTCTTGAATCTTTTCAACAATAGCCCCTTCATGATTGGACTGAAATGATTCTACATCAATACCAAGTCTTTCTCCAATTTCTTCCAGTTTTCTATTAATCTCACTTATCGTGGCTTTTCCGTATATACCAGGCTCTCTTTTTCCAAGCATATTAAGATTAGGACCGTGAATTATCAACACCTGTTTATAGTTTTTGCGTTTTTGCATAATTATCTCCTCCTCATCATCTTTCTGATTGTTAGAGATTTCGGCTACTACCGAGATTTCCAACTCTCTTTGAGATTGTTTTCTTTTTTTAACTCAAAACCGTGTCTGAATGGAGTTTTCGCTTAAGCTCTGAATTTGTCCACGTTCCTAAACTACCACAGATTCATTAAATTTAATACACATTATCATCAAATCGAAGTAAATACATTGTTCCTAAATATCAAAACTCTAAAAACCATAACAGTAAATAACAGTTGACATTGATTTTGCAATGCCGCATTTAGGATAATTATTACGTTACAAATTTTAATATACTGAATTTTCACCAATTTTGTTATTTCTTGATAAAGTATACGCTTTATGTGTTTCTGCACATATCCGTACTTTGTAATCTGTCAATACCGAAGGTAAGGAACGTGGACGAAATAACTTCCCCAACTATGCATCACAGCTTCAGGCCATCTTTGCCTCAAGCTCAAATCAAGGCTCAAATCCCAAAAGTGTCAAAACAACTCGCTATCCCTTCAACTTTTGTGAACTGAGGCCGGATTTGAGCTTGAGGCAAATCTAACCCAAATTTATGCGCACTCTTGTTGAAATTGTTTTGTCTATATTCCTTAGACTGAAGTTCCTGAACCAATTCGTGGTTAACCTATCGATATCATAAGGCAAAGTCGACTTTTAGGTGTGATTTCGTAGTCATGTAAATCACTCAGAATGGGACGAATATTGCTCAAATTGGTGCAAATAAAGATTGACTTAATAAAAAATATGTGTATTTTTAAATTAAATAACTTGCTGATAATATTGAGAAATTAAGTGTAGTCAGTAGTTGCACGCCAAGATTTTAAAAATCTATTTTGAAATCAATAGGTTACTGTTGTTTTGCCTGGGGAACTTCAGCTTAGAAACGAACAACAAGGAGGAAACAAAAAATGACAGAGAAACTGCAAGTGTACAAATGTGAAGTATGCGGAAATATTGTGGAGATGGTCCATGAAGGTAAAGGAAAACTTGTATGTTGCGGCAAACCGATGAAGCTTATTGTTGAAAATACAGTGGATGCAGCAAGAGAGAAACATGTGCCTGTGGTGAAAAAAACCGATACGAATTTCAAAGTAACGGTTGGAAGCGTTGCTCATCCTATGGAGGAAAAGCACTATATCGAATGGATTGAGGTGATTGCTGACGGAAAGGCGTATCGCCAATTTCTGAAACCTGGTGAAGTACCCGAAGCTGTGTTCAATATTGAAGCAGGTGGAGTAACAGCCCGCGAGTATTGCAGTCTGCACGGTTTGTGGAAAGCATAAGGGACCCAGAAAATAAATTGTTCAAAATAGCGCTTATATTCAGGTCAGATTTATTCGATCCGATATCTAAAAGCCGCAGAAATAGTTGTTCGGGATGGATCGGCACATCAAAATGTGAAGTTATTTCGTCCACGTTCCTTATTTCGTCCACGTTCCTTATTTCGTCCACATTCCCTAAAATCAGCACGGATTCAAAAGGACGTGCCTTGGAAAATAGATTCGTAGAAAGATTATGAAGAATCGTAGAATATGAAAAGAGTGTAACCAAAATAGAACGTTTATTCAGGAGGCAGGAGATAAGAGAAGGAGGCAGGAAACGGGAGACAGGAGACAGGAAAAGATTAGGTTATGAAGAAGATGGGTATAAGACTAAAAAAGTCCGCCCAAAGGACGTTAGGGACTTTTCTGAAAATAACATACCCAAATAATTTCATAACGCCCTATAATAACTTGGTAATATTTTGAAATCGGGTAGTTTATTTTCAGGGGGTCCCTTAATTCAAATTTCAAGACGTTGTTTCACATTTTTCCAAATACCTTTGACCGCCTTACAACCTTCAGACTGGCTGTCAAATTCCACAATGGTTTTACCCTGAACCATTGCCTTGGTAAAAGCGGGATCAAAAGGAACTCGACCAATTACACCTATATTTTTTTCTCTTGCAAATGCTTCAATGATCTTACACTGGTCTTTCCTGTACCCCCTTTTCCGCTTGCAATACTGATAATCATTATTGCTCCTCGCCATTTGTAACGAAATAACTTTCACAACCATGCATCACAGCTTCGGGCCGCCTTTGTCCGACCTATAATCTATGCGCCTGCTTTTGGAAGTTATTTCGTCCACGTGCCTGAACCTCTTTTTAGTGATCACATAAGTTGCCACCGGTTACAAGAGTTTTATCCAGATAGCTTGCAACAAGTACCTCAGGTTCCAGAGAAGGCGCTCCGGTAATCACATTTATGCCATTTTGTTTGAAAAGGTCTATAGCTTTATGCCCCATTCCACCAGCAATAATTACATTTGCGCCCATTTCGTGAAGCCACCTCGGAAGCACTCCAGGCTCATGGGACGGCGGAACAAGGATCTCTTTATTCTTTATCTGATTTTCCTCAACATCAATGATAGCAAATTCCTTGCAATGACCAAAATGTGCTGTCAGCTTGCCTTCGGCCAAAGGTATAGCAAATCTCATAGCAATAATCCTCCAAATTTTAAATCCTACATGAGTTTGGACATTTTTTCAGCAATATTGGTAAAAGCCTTTGTTACCGGAGAATCTACATATTTCTTCTGATAAGAAACGCCGGAGTCGCCACACGACACCACATTAAGATCAAACGGAATTTTGCCTAAAAACGTTATTCCTGCTGTTCTGGCTGTTCTTTCACCTCCGCCGGATCCGAACAGGTCAAACTTTCCGCCACAATCCGGACAGGTAAAACCGCTCATATTCTCAATAAGACCAAAGATTTCCATCTTTACGGTTTGACAAAAATTGATTGATTTTCTGATATCTGCCAGAGCAACTTCCTGCGGCGTTGTTACGATAATTGCTTTTGCATCGGGAACTGTATGGACTACGGAAAGAGGTTCATCTCCTGTGCCTGGAGGGCAATCAATAATCAGAAAATCAAGATCACCCCATTCCACATCAGCAACGAACTGTCTGATTGCAGAATGCTTGATAGGACCTCGCCATATAATTGCTTCATCTTTGTTGGTGGTAAGTGATTCTACTGAAACCGCACCAAGATTTTCTGAATAACGCATAGGAGTCAGCTTTTGATTATGATTCAGACCCAGCATTCCCTTAAGCCCGAGCATTCTCGGCACGTCAGGACCATGTAAATCAACATCCATAATTCCTACTTTAAAACCCTTGTCTGCAAGAGCCATAGAAAGATTAACAGACACACTTGTTTTACCTACACCGCCCTTTCCGCTCATGACGATGAATTTGTTTTTTATCTTCTTTAAAGATCCTTCTACTAAAGCATCATGTTCCTCTTCTGTTCTTTTATTATTAGCTGAACTGCGGGTATCCATTTTGAACTCTTTCATCTTGTATATCTCCAATATATAAATTTTTCACCGTGTATACTATTACAGGAATTTCCATTTTTTAATCAATTTTATTAAAAAGTTAAAAGTCGTCAGCCATTAGCTGAAAGCCCGCATCGAAGGTGCGCTAATTCAAACGCACCAACCAATCAACCAGCCAAATTTTCTAAATATCTATACCCAGTGACCTTCAACATTGGCTTCTTGAGAAGCTTTCAATTCTCCACTTTTATACTGCGAAATAACATCAAAAATCCGCCCTCTTGCGCCGGTCATAATCTTTATACCGGCGCTTTGCAACACCTTAAACGCTTTTGGGCCGCAGTTGCCGGTAATCAGCACATTTACATTGTTTTCAATAATTGTTTTGCCTGCCTGTATTCCTGCGCCCTGAGGAAGGTTCAGATTCTGGCTGTTTTCTACAACCTCATACTCCATAGTTTCAGGATCAACTATAATGAAATACGCCGCTCTTCCAAAACGTGTATCCAGGTTTGATTCTAAAACTTTACCTGTTGATGTAATCGCAACTCTCATAACTAACCTCCGTTTTGCTCCGTAATATATTCTTTTTCCAAAATACGGTAAAAATTTTCACCATTACATAAAGGGCAGCTTTGCGGTCTTCCTGTGCCACGTGACTTATTCCACTTGTAATTGCATTTTCGGCACTTAAACACGTGTTCTTCGTTAATTATCTTGTAGTTGCCTCCTTCGATATTGATAGCTTTTCCATTAATAAGTGCATCTGCAACAGCTTTTCGTGCCCGCTGAA
This sequence comes from Desulfobacterales bacterium, assembly GCA_030611985.1. Lineage (GTDB taxonomy): Bacteria > Desulfobacterota > Desulfobacteria > Desulfobacterales > ETH-SRB1 > DAOVDN01. Next base: position 6,102 of record JAUWOS010000028.1, read on the forward strand.
CGATCCGGCCGAAAGTAGCTCTGGACACTCCCATGTTACGACCACCTTCCTCGTAGGACATGCCAAGCAAATCCGCAAGCCTTATGGATTCACGTTCATCAATAGTAAGACAAACTTCATCCAGAGCAAGCATGGGAATGCCTCTTGGCTTGAAATAACTGACATCCGGATTAAAAGCTACAATGCGATTTTTCTGAGGTCGTACCATAAAATTCCATTATGAGCATATGCTCAAAAATATTAATTTAATAAACGCTCATATTTATATTGTCAAGAACTTTTTCAACTTGTAAAATTCAAGCCTTTATGTTATGAGATAAAGGAAATAAAAAATAACTCATCTAAAAAGTTTATAGTCTGCTCCTGAAATCTCTGGAACGAAGTGGGAGTTGGAAAAAGGAGAAAATAAATTTATGTCGGAAAAATATCCTGAATGCCCGCTATACAATCCTTTAAATTGCAAAGAATATTATAATCCCAAGGTCTGCGCATTTGTAAAAAAAGACAGGATCTGTCTTAAAAAAAAGAAGGGAAAAACAGTAGCAGGAAAAACAAAAAAAATAGATAAGAAAACAGGAACGAAATAATTTCTACAACTATGCATAATAGCTTCGGGCAGACTTTGCCCCCCCCAAGCTCAAACCAGATCTCAAACCAGATCTCAAATCTGTACACCTGCTTGTGGAAGTTATTTTGTCTGCATTTCTAAAGACTCGCTCAAAAATAACTTCACATTTTGATGCGCCGATCCATCCCGCATGACTGCGTTGCCAGTCGGTTAAATAGCTTGTGCTATTCGCCTTCTTCGTGCCTTGCCATGCGAGTGCCTCGACACCTCAAAATGTAAATTTATTTTTGGGCGAGTCCTCATGGATTTAGCAACTTGAATCCTAATTGAGATTCAAATGTTCTAATACCAGTTGTTTCCGTTAATTCAAAAAGAATGACTTCCATTATGTGCCACACCTTAACACCACTACGAATGCATCCGGTTGTTGTAAATGTTTTTCTACCGCAAGCCATGTGCATATGAAGCGTCGGCTTACCCTCATCATCCGGAAAAATGGTTCCTGTGCCTGCTATCTCATGAACATCATCAAGGATATGCTCCATCGGCGATATGGTTTTTGTGCGTCCATGTTCCGGCCCTACCACCAGCTTGCTTCCTTTGTCGGCTCCTCCGATAATGATTAGCGCAGCAGACTTAATGGACTGCTTGCTCGCAAACCTTTCAATTTCTTCGTGAACAACTTCCCCATCCTCAAGACGCATAACAAAAATACGTCCCTGTTTTGCCTGTGAATATTTCATATTGAATCTTTCGATATCCTCTGGTAGTATGTGTCAATGTTTTTTCGAATTTCTAATCTTTTCTAAAAATATGTTTTCCCAAAGTCAACAATATTATATAATTAACTTTAATGCAAACGATTCGCAAACAGATTATATCGCTTCTTAAAAACCATGAAATGAACGCCAGAGGAATCTCTAAGGCATTGGGGATTCAAGAAAAAGAGGTTTGCGATCATCTTGAGCATATTCGCCGTTCAATAAAAACCCAAAAAAAGAAATTAATGATTCATCCGTTTCACTGTTTGATCTGTAACTATGTGTTTAAAGACCGAAAACGTTTATCACGTCCCGGTCGTTGCCCGCAATGCAAACAAGGGCATATTGAGGCTGCCACATATAAAATCGTATAAAGGACTCGGAAAAAAACATGAATACTCCGATAATCATATTTAACCGGATTGATGTCCGAATGCAGTCCGGAATTGATATTATTGATATCAGCAGCGAGCTTCAAAAATTAATCAAAAAATCAAACATTGTCAATGGGACCTTGAATGCAACGGTTATTGGATCAACTTGTTCGATCACAACAATTGAATTTGAACCGGGGGTGGTAGAGGATCTGAAGCAGGCTATAAACAGGCTTGCGCCTCCAGGAATGGAATACGAACATGAGAAAGCATGGCACGATGGAAACGGACACAGCCATGTTCAGGCTGCGCTATTGGGTCCGTCGATTGTTTTGCCAATCAAAGACAGCAAATTATCTTTGGGCACATGGCAGCAGGTTGTTGCTATCAATCACGATAACAGGACAAGAAATAGAATTATAGAAGTCTCACTTATCGGAACGTCAGGAACGTGAACGGTTACGAAATAACTTCCACTTGACATGTTTTAGCTTATCTGCACAAGTAAACAGTTTTGAAAATGAAGATCAATAAAAGCAACAACTATAGTGCAGTTCATTTGATTTCATACCAGTTTTTATTATAATAAAGTACGAAGTCATATGAACTGCACTATAAAATCAGGAGCAGAATAAAAATATGAAGGAAAACAGAATTTATAATTTCAATGCTGGGCCTGCAACCCTTCCCCTTGGTATTCTTGAAGAAATCAGGGATTCATTTTTGAACTTTAAGGGATCCGGCATGTCGATTACAGAAATAAGTCACAGATCTAAATGGTTTGACGATGTTATAAATGATGCCATAGAAAGAACAAAACGGCTTTTAAATCTGAATGAGAACTTTCATGTTCTGTTTCTTCAGGGTGGAGCCAGTATGCAGTTTTGTATGATTCCAATGAATTTTCTGCGTGAAGGCATGTCGGCAGATTATGTTAATACAGGCATATGGTCAACAAAGGCTATAAAAGAAGCGCAAATACAGGGTAAGCAGATAAGGGTTGCGGCATCTTCAGAAGATAAGAATTTTTCCTATATTCCTGAAAATGTCCAATTCAGCGATAATGCCGTTTATGTTCATATAACATCAAACAATACTATAAAAGGAACCCAGTGGGCATCTTTTCCGGATACAGGAAGCATACCTCTTGTCGCCGACATGTCGTCCGATATAATGAGCAGACCTGTAAACGCAGATAAATTTGGTCTTATATATGCTGGAGCTCAAAAGAATATCGGTCCTGCAGGGGTCTGCATGGTGATTATTCGGGATGATATGCTAAAGATGGCGCCGGATAGATTGCCATCCATGCTGAAATATACAACATTTGCTTCCAAAAATTCAATGTATAATACCCCGCCATGTTTTGCAATTTATACTATTCAACTTGTATTAAAGTGGCTTGAAGAAACGGTTGGCGGTCTTGACAAGATGGGAGAAATAAATAGGAAAAAGGGGCGCCTTCTTTATGATTTCATTGATTCCGGCAGCTTTTACAAAGGCACGGCAGAGCCCGAAAGCCGCTCAATGATGAACGTAACCTTCCGTATCAAAGATGAAAACCTGGAAAAATTATTTATTCAAGAATCTTTAAAAAACGGCTTTAGCGGTCTTAAGGGACACCGCTCTGTAGGAGGTTGTCGGGCATCTATCTACAACGCTACAACAATAGAAGCGGTTGAAACACTTGTTGATTTTATGAAAACCTTTGAACGTAAAAACGGATAAGAAGGGTTTGAGTGTAATCATTTATGGGCGAGCCCTTGGGAACGTGGACGAAAAATGCAAGGAGACTCTGAATGCCTGCAAAAATCTCTTGTGAACAAAAATTAAAAAGGTTAGTAATAAAATGACAATAGAAAAGGATATTGTACTTATACATATTGAAGACAAACCACTTGCTTTTGCCAGAATAGAAGAAATTTCTCCAGACAATAAAGCTGACTGGTACCACGTAAAATTCCTTATTCTTCAGGTACCCCTTCAAACAGCAACATGGATTCTAAGGGATTCTTATATAGACGGTGAAGAATTTACCATGGGAGAGAAAAAAATACGACTTGAACCGGTTGTTTGCCCGGAAAATCTTGAAAAGCCGGACGCACTCGAAGATAAAAGTAAAGTGTCCCGGAAGTTAGACGGTGCGAAAGTAATATCCCTGGCTGATCGAAAAAAAAATTAAACCGGAAAGTGAGTATAGTATCCGCCACAACAGACAGGGTTCATATCATTAGAAACGTGGTAACCGTCCACGTTCCTAAGGCTACCTCTCAACACGTAAGCTTTTACAGGTGCTGTAGATGTGCGTTTTCAGGGTAATCAACTATAGTGTTGCTATGTTGGTTGCCTAAGAAAACGCACATATGCAGTGCCTGTGAACGCTTAACCAGATTTAATATCAATCTCAGGCGCAGGCAGGAGAGATGCGGGAATGGTTGATACAACCGGATACGATTTGCGGCAATATCTTTCGGAGTATCTTGTAGGAATAATTTTTTCGTGCCACTTTATAGTTATAATTTGTCACATTTTTGCGACAAACTGAATCCCCAAGAAGCTGCTTTACATTCCGAACAACCGTTTTTGTTATTTTACCGTTCATTTCAACCAGATTAAATCCTTTGGGCGCTATATCTCGAACATAAATTTTATAACGATTGATCATAATCGGTTTTTTGAAATAGATTGCTTCAAGGAGCGCATTTCCGAAACCTTCATAGATACTGGGTAAGGTAACAAAATCAGCAGCCTGATAAGCCTCCCAAAGAGAAAACATTCGGTTTCCATCAATTTCTGAAGGTGTATCAGATACTATGTTGTCTGCAAGAACGAGTTCAACATTCAAACTGCTTGCATACCTCTTCAACCAATTGAGATGTTCCAGTCCCTCGTCGCCGGCAGAATGCGATATGACCAGCTTGCATCCTATCGGATCAATGGCTTTTACTAGTTCTATGGCGTGTTTGATACCTTTTCTTTCTATAACTCTTGTCGGCTGCAGGAATAGCCTGTCTTTTGGGGTAAGGCCAAGGGCTTCTCTGAAAGCCTGACATCTGGCTTTATCAATCCTGAGTTGTTTTTCGAAATTAAAAACGTTAGGAACGATGGTGGAGGCAATAGACTTGCGTTGCATCAGGTCCAGTTGGGCGTCTGAATTAATGACAATATGGGAGATATTCGGTAAGTTGGGTGGAAATGAGCTATCAATGAGATCCTTGACGCCGTTCTTGAGAAATCGGCTTCTTTCCCAGCAGAAATCATGATGATGAGCAATCGTTGAAATACCCGTTTCCGCAATAAATTCCATCAGGGCAACTCCAAGCGGAACATTCATCGGAATAGACAGCGCATTCTGGACAAGCAGGAGGTCGATTTCAAAGAGTTTAACAAACTTTTCGAGATAGGTTTTTAATACTGCTTTTTGTTTATGAATTTCGCAAATTACTTTTGAAGAACTCTTTTTCCTCCCGAATATTTGAGAATTTATCCACAGATTCCGGGAATCATGAAAGTGTGCAATCGGCGCCACAATCCCCTTTTGTTCTCTTTCAGGAAGTTCACCAGCAAACCAGAAACAATGGTGGCCGTATTCTTCCAGCACTTCAGCCCACTTTTTGGCCTCAAGAGTAACTCCGTCTGTACCACTAAAGCGTGTTGAAACAAATCCTATTTTCATCACAGACCCTTTCGCATAAATAATATTGAGTAAAATCACTAATATTTCAGCATAATGATTTTAGATACTGCAAAAAACATGCCCAAATGAAAGTTAAATTATTTGCTATATTTTCAAATAGATGGATCAGACCAATATGACTATTTGATTGCCGGTGTGAAAAAAGTAAACACTTTGTTATAAATATTGAGAAATAAATTTCACAATATTGTGATCAGGAGTCGCCCATTAAATATTGGATTGGAAGGCGGTTTATGAAAGCAGCTAAAATTCTTCTGGATCATGGAAGTGGGGGCAGGATGTCACACAACCTGATTACCGATATCATTCTCCCCGTATTTGACAATTCTATTCTTTCTCAACTGAACGACGGCGCGATATTTGATATTGAAGGAAAGCGACTTGCTTTTTCTACCGATACCTATGTAGTGGATCCCATCTTTTTTCCTGGAGGAAGCATAGGCGATCTTGCAATAAACGGGACGGTCAATGATGTTGCCATGTGTGGAGCGACCCCGCTTTATCTTAGCATCGGGCTGATCATTGAAGAGGGCTTTTCCATAACAGATCTGGAGAAGATAATGAAACAAACCGGCATTGCAGCAAAAAGGGCTGGCGTAAAAGTTGTAACCGGAGATACAAAGGTGGTTCCAAAAGGCGCTGCAGACAAGATTTTTATCAATACATCCGGAATCGGTCTGATACCGGAAAATGTAGATATTGCCTGCCACAAAGCATGTTCCGGGGATAAAATCATACTGAGCGGAAGTATTGCAGATCACGGAATTACAGTTTTGACCCAGAGAGAGGATATGGTGTTTGATTCGTCGATTACAAGCGATACAGCGCCTTTAAACAATATGGTCAAAAGAATGCTTTCCGTATGCAGCGATATCCATGTTCTTCGCGATCCGACCCGTGGCGGTGTCGGAACGGCTTTGAATGAAATCGCCGGTAGCTCAAAGGCAGGAATAAAAATTTATGAGGAGAAGATACCGGTCAAGAATGAAGTTGCGGGAATCTGTGAACTTTTAGGTTTTGATCCTCTTTATATTGCCAATGAGGGGAAGCTTCTTGCTTTTGTTAAGCCGGATCATGCGCAAGATGTTCTTGCGGCAATAAAGGAAGATGAATTCGGCAAAGATGCGTGTATTATCGGAGAGGTGGTTTCCGATAATCCCGGCAAGGTGTTTATGCAAACCCGCATCGGAGGAATCAGAATAGTAGATATGTTGACGGGAGAGCAGCTTCCAAGGATTTGTTGAGGAAAAAGAGATATAAGAGACTCATGCAAGTTTTTTTGTTGTGACTGTAAATATGAGGGATGGTGTTATTAGATTCATTGCAATGAAAATAAGATGTAATTTTATCGTGGCTACTCTTTTTGCCTGCTTCTTCTGCTTCTGCTTCTTTGCTACGGCCGTATTGGCTGAAGATTCTTCTGCGCAGGAACAAATGCGTGAGAGTAAAAAGATAGCGAGTTTGCGGGCAATCTTGGAGTCTATAAATCAGATAAACGAGGAGATTGGAAAAAAACAGAAGATATCGGGAAAAAGTGTATCCGAAGTAGAGCGGAGTGAATTGCATGCCGAAACAGCTAACTTAAGTGTTCGCATAAAGACTCTTAAGGAAAACTTCGTTGAAATTGCCTCCGGCGTGGATATGAAACTTCTCGTGGCGCAACCTGCTCGAGAGTTTGATTGGTCTATGGAAGTCAAGGATGTTTTGAAGCCGATTCTTGACGAAATCAGCAGGATGACGGCCCGCCCACGGGAAATGGATCGGCTTCGACGTGAGATTGCAGCAGCAGAAAACAGGCTGTCAGCTGTAAAAAATGCAGGGGAAAACGTAGTCGGTCTAATTAATACGATTAACGACAAGAAACTTAAGAAAGCTTTGAATGATCTTGAAAAAAGATGGTCAATACACCAGCAGGAAATTAAAACCCGACTTGCTATTGCCAATGAACAGCTAAGGCAGAAGCTTGCAGAGAAAAAAACGTTTTCAGAGACCGTTCAGGAGCTTTTTCGCCTTTTTTTCAAAAATCGCGGACTAAACCTTTTGCTTTCACTTCTCGCTTTTTTCGGGGTGTGGTTTGTATTGGAAAAACTTCATGGAAGAGTGAACCTTATAAGCCCCATGCACAAAAAAAGGCGTAAATTTTTTGTCCGTGTGTTTGACCTGAGCTATCATGTGATAACAATGCTGGCTGCGACGTCGGCTCTTCTTGTGGTTCTCTATCTGGCGGGGGATTGGGTACTATTGACTCTTGCCGTGATTGTCATTTTTGGAATCGTATGGGCCTCCAGACAGGCGCTTCCTCGCTTTTGGGAACAGGCAAAGCTTCTGCTGAATCTGGGGACGGTTCGCGAAGAGGAACGGGTTATTTATAACAGTCTTCCATGGCAGGTAAAATCAATTGGGTTTTATACACATCTTGTCAACAAAGAACTTCTTGGCGGTGATATTCGTTTGCCCTTAAGCAATCTGCTCAACCTGCACTCCCGACCATGGACAGAACAGGAGCCGTGGTTTCCAACCAAAAAAGGTGAATGGGTCCTTTTGTCGGATGATACCCATGGAAAAGTGATCATTCAGACACCCGAGATGGTAGAGCTGGTACTCCTCGGAGGAAGTCGCAAAACATATCGTACAACCGATTTCATAGGGATGAATCCCGTAAATCTATCTACCAACTTTCGTGTAAGCATTACCTTTGGTGTTGACTACCAGCATCAGTCGATTATCACGGAGGAGATACCTGCCAAACTGGAGTCAATGCTCAAAGAAAGACTTATCAAGAAGGGGTATAAAGAATATATTGTAAGGATTAAAGTAGAATTTTGTGAAGCGGGTTCTTCCTCACTCAATCTGAAAGTATTGGCTGATTTCTCAGGAACAGCCGGAGGTAAATACGATGAACTCTACCGTGCAGTTCAGAGAATTTGTGTGGATGCCTGCAATAGATACGGTTGGGTTATTCCCTTTGATCAGATCACGCTGCATTTTGCGTCAAATAAGGGATAAGGAAGTTATTTCGCCCTCATCCCTCAGCATATTGTTGAAAGCGGTTTTAATAATCACAAGTTCATCATCTTGTATTGTTCTAAGATCCATTATAAAAAAATCTTCTTCTATCCTTCCAATGACAGGAGGTCTGTTTTTACGCATATGTTTTTCAATATTATTGGCAGACATTCCCCGAACCTTGATACCTACACATTTACTGGGCAGTTCCAGAAGCGGCAGAGCGCCTCCGCCGGCCTTTGAAGACAGATTTATAAGCTCAATACGCATACGGTCATTGCCTATATTTTCCAGCATCTTGCCGAGTTGTTTTGCTTTTTTTTCTATGCAATCAAATGAAAGAGTCAGCATACGTAGCGTTGGAATGGCATTAATTGCTTTTTCCCTATCCCTGTAAAGAGAAAGAGTACTCTCAAGTGCAGCCAGTGTCAGCTTGTCTATGCGGAGAGCCCTGGTGATGGGATTTTTCTTTATTTTATCAATGATATCTTTTTTTCCTACAATAATACCGGCCTGGGGACCTCCAAGGAGCTTGTCTCCGCTGAAAGTAATGACATCTGCGCCAGTTGTTGTGGATTCCTGGATAGTTGGCTCCTTTACCGGGCCGTATTTCGAAAAATCAATAAAAGTTCCGCTTCCCAGGTCTTCCATAACAGGGATACGATATTTTGCGCCAATAGCAACCAGCTCCTTAAGAGAAACATCGGCAGTAAAACCGACAACTCTGTAGTTGCTTGTATGAACTTTCAGGAGAAGAGCTGTGTCGTTTTCAATGGCGTTCTCGTAGTCTTCAGGATGGGTACGATTTGTTGTGCCGACTTCCTTTAAAATTCCACCGCTTTTTGCCATTACATCGGGAATTCTAAATGAACCACCAATTTCTACAAGCTCTCCCCTTGAGACAACAACTTTTTTGCCTCCGGCTATTGTTTCCAGGCAGAGCAATACGGCTCCGGCATTATTATTCACAACCATAGCCGCTTCAGCGCCACTTAATTCACACAGGATATCTTCAACAGCACTATATCTTGATCCACGCTCTCCTCCTGACAGATCAAATTCAAGATTTGAATACCTGCCTCCAATTATCGAAAGGTTGGCAATAGCATCAGCGGCAAGCAATGAACGGCCAAGATTTGTATGAACAACAACACCTGTGGCGTTAATTGTACGCAGCAGATTCAGCGTCATGGCATCCTTTGCGCCGACTTTTACTTTGTCAAGAATCATGCTGTCCGACAGGCTTTTTTCGTCAATTTCATTAATACCGTCAAGTATTGTTTTTCTATGCCTGTCAAGAACCAGGCGGACGGAATGCAGCAGAACAGAACGAGGAATAGTTTCAAAAAAAGGATCTGCGCACGCAATTTCAAGGATATGATCAACTCCCGGAAGCATTCGCAGCCAGGCTTGTTGTTTTTTATTTATTTCCATAAAGGTTTATTTCCATTACTTACATGTTGGGAAGTAGCCTTGTTATGCCACCGGTTTTCCCGTGAACGGTTACCTGTATTTTGAGGGTCCATCATAATAACCATTTTTGTTTTGTCAACAAAAATGGCAACAAATTCGGGCATCCTTCATTTTTGGATAAAAGTAGTTGACACTTTTATTGGAGTTAAAGGAATTGCAATCTGTGCGATTATCAGTTAGAAACGTGGATGAATTAGCTTTGAAAGTTATTCCGTTTCCATTCCTATGCTTGACAAATATTGAGTCTGTAGATATTTTGTTGCCTGCTAAAGAATAAGGAACGTGGATGAATTAGTTTCCGCAAGCAGGCGCATAGATTTTGGTCGGATTTGTTCGATCTTGAATCCCAAAAATATCAAAATAGCCTGCTATTCCTTCAACTTATGTAAAATGCAGGCGTTGCGGACAGGTCGAACAAATTCAACCTGAATCTATGCGCCTGCTTGTAGAAGTTAATTAGTCTGCGTTTCTAAAAATATAGTGAAGTTGAGACGCAAAAATGCCAAGTCTTGAGAGCATGTAAAAACAAATTAATACCGGAGGACTATGAGCAACGATACATTTATATCCAAAATTGCCAAAGAACAAAATGTAAATAATAATCAGGTTCAAGCAGTAGCTTCCCTTCTTGCGGAAGACGCGACAATTCCGTTTATTGCGCGTTACAGAAAAGAAGCAACGGGAAGTCTTGATGAGGTTGCTGTTATGGCTGTCAGGGACAGGCTGAACCAGCTTATGGAATTGAAAGAACGAAAGAATGCAATTCTCAAATCTCTTGAAAAACACGGTCACCTTACAGATGAACTGCAGGAAAAAGTTCTTGCTGCGGAAGTCATGGCCGTGCTTGAAGACATATATCTTCCTTATAAACCTAAACGACGGACAAGGGCTGTTATGGCAAAGGAAAAAGGGCTTGAACCGCTGGCTCTGATGATTTTTGAGCAGACAGGAACAGATCCGGTCAAAGAAGCGGAATCTTTCATTGATCCTGAAAAGGGCGTTGAATCTGTTGAAGATGCACTGGCCGGGGCCAGAGATATAATTGCGGAAATCATAAATGAGAATGATAAGGCCAGGGCTCAGATGAGAAACCTTTTTTTCACAAAAGCTGCAATTAAAAGCAAGGTTGCTTCAGGCATGGAGGAAAAAGGGGCTAAATTCAGGGATTATTTTGACTGGGAAGAACCGGTTGTCGGCGTTCCTTCTCACAGAATGCTGGCTATGAGACGGGGCGAAGGTAAAGATTTTCTGAACCTTGACATGCTGCCTGATGAAGAAGAGGCAATAGCTATCCTTGAGAACCTGTTTGTTAAAGGAGAAGGGGATGATTCCTCACAGGTAAAGTTGACCATAAAGGACTGCTACAAGCGTCTTCTTTCCCGTTCAATGGAAACTGAAACCAGGCTTCATGCAAAAGAAAAGGCTGAGACCGAAGCAATAAAAGTGTTTGCTGATAATCTTCGCCAGCTTCTGCTTTCTCCGCCTCTCGGAGCAAAACGCGTCATGGGAATAGACCCTGGATTCAGAACCGGATGCAAGTTTGTTTGTCTTGATCGGCAGGGCAAACTGCTTCATTATGATACCGTTTATCCCCATATGTCTGAAAAAAAGACTCTTGCAGAAACAGAAAAGATAAAATCCCTGTGCGAAAAGTTTGAGATTGAGGTCATAGCTGTAGGCAATGGTACAGCCGGCAGAGAAACAGAAGCCTTTGCAAAGGCTGTCCCTTTTTCAAAGCCTGTGCAAATTGTAATGGTCAATGAAAGCGGCGCTTCAATATATTCCGCTTCTGCAACGGCAAGAGAAGAGTTCCCGAATCATGATCTAACTGTACGCGGGGCTGTATCAATCGGAAGACGCTTGATGGATCCTCTTGCAGAGCTTGTAAAAATTGATCCAAAATCAATAGGTGTCGGTCAATACCAGCACGATGTTGATCAGAAAGCGCTGAAGCGGTCCCTTGATGATGTTGTTATGAGTTGTGTTAACGGTGTAGGAGTTGATTTGAACAGAGCCAGCGCTCAGCTCCTTACGTATGTTTCAGGCATGAATGCCGGACTTGCAAAAAATATTGTTGCTTATCGTGAAGAGAACGGACCCTTCATGTCCAGGCAGCAACTGACAAAAGTGTCACGCCTTGGTCCCAAGGCATTTGAACAGTCTGCGGGTTTTTTAAGGATTCATGATGGTGAAAACCCCCTTGATGCCAGCGCAGTGCATCCTGAAAGTTACTATCTTGTTGACGCTATAGCCAAAGACCTTGATACTGCGGTCGTTGATATTTTAAAAAAACCTGAAATCAGGGATCAAATTGATGTTAAAAAATATTTTACCGCTTCAGTTGGACTTACCACGCTAAATGATATCCTTGATGAACTGGCAAAACCGGGACGTGACCCAAGGAAAAAATTTGAAGCATTCTCATTTGCCGATGGTATTGAAAAAATCGAAGATCTGAGATCCGGAATGAAACTTCCCGGAATTGTGACAAATATCACAGCATTCGGTGCTTTTGTTGATATCGGTGTGCATCAGGATGGCCTTGTTCATGTCAGCCAGATGGCGAACAGGTTTGTAAAAAATCCCGCTGATATTGTAAAAGTTCAGCAAAAAGTGTCGGTAACTGTACTTGAAGTTGACCTTGCCAGAAGCAGGATTTCTCTCTCAATGAAATCGAAATCCGAAAAGTCAGACGCTTCGGTGGAAAATCCAGGTTTAAAAAAGGCTCAAAAACATAATCCGAAACCGAAAAATAAGAAGAAAAATAAGGTAAGCAACAAACCTGCGCCATTTAATAGCCCGTTAGCAGAAGCTCTAATAAAAAGCGGGTTTAAATAAGGGTTTGTACAAAAATAAGGAACGCGAACGAATTAACTTCCGCAAGTAGACGCATAGATTTTGGTTAGATTTGCCCAATCTCAAATCTGGTCTCAGATCACAAAAGTTGAAGAAATAGCGAGCTATTT
>JAUWOS010000035.1 GCA_030611985.1 Desulfobacterales bacterium
TAAAGTTTTCCCTCACTACGGGGTTTGGGTGTTCGGCCCATAAAATAATGATTGACTTAATTCATTTAGAGTAGTATGTTGGTAGTATGAAAACTAAGACATCTATCACACTATCAGTCGAGGTACTAAAGGCTATTGATCTGTACATCGGGCAGTACAAAAGCCGATCTGCGTTTTTAGAAACCGCGGCACGCCAATTCATTGTCCAATTGGAACGAAAAAAAACTGAACAGCGTGATTTGGAGATCATCAATCGCCATGCGGATTCGCTCAACGCTGAGGCAGAGGATGTGCTTACTTATCAGGTTCCGCTGTGAGACGCGGCGAGCTGTATAGAGTCAGGCGACCTTCATCGCGTGATCCCAAAAAGTTTCGTGTGTTCGTACATTGTCAGCCGCCAGATTCTGATTGATTCCCGATTCTTGACAGTTATTTGTGCCCCTGTTTACACGGTTTATGATGGCCTTTCAACCCAAGTTGCTGTCGGAATCGACGAAGGACTGAAGCATGATAGCGGCATTCACTGTGACGAACTTATCAGTCTGCCGAAATCCATGTTGACAAACTATGTCGGCAAACTCTCTCCTGAAAAACTTCACCTTCTTGGTAAGACTCTAGGAATTGCTCTGCAACTGCACGAAGAACAGGAAGGCCGAACCATCTGCTGCACTTGACCGCAGAAGCCGTGCCGCTTTAGATTAATTGTTGTTTAATGTGCCGAATTGGGAGGAAATCGTGAGGTGGAATCCCCTCCGGGAATTCCACCTGGTTATACGTTGTCAAAGATATAGAGGCAAAATGAGTGAAATGAATTTGAAACAGATTGATGTTAATGGACTGAAGGTATTTTCAAACCACTGTGACCTGCGAAAAGACCTGCATCTTTTTATGGATTATGTCTGGAACCGAGGTGTCAAGCGTTCAACAAGGGAAAACAGGCTGCCCAAAATGGATGCAAGAAGGCTCGCCAAACTGATAAGCGATCCTTTAGCCCCGGAAGAAGTGGAAGAGTATGGATACAGCGCATGGCTCGATTATATTGACGATACAACTTTGAAGCTCGGGTTTGTCTCTTATGATATTGCAGGGGAGTATATGGGTTATAGCAGCTCAGAACCATCTTATCCTGACAATTACATTGAAATAGATGAGAGCAAATACAATAATTTCCTGGATATGACCCTTCAAGATCAGGAGAACCTGCTTGTTAAGAGCCTGGTTGACAAATATACAGACTGCGATAATGAATTTTTTGATACCGGAATTATGGGAAATCTCGATACCTTCAGCTCAAATGGATGCGCTACCGGCGTGCTTCCAACTTTAAACTTTGCCAAAATAAGAAATTTCCTGTTAAAAATCATGCAGCATTGTCAAAGCGGGATCTGGTATAGCGCTGCATCTTTTGTCCAATATCTCAAGACCGAACATCCTTTTTTTCTTATCCCCAAGAAACCGAGTTACAAGTATAAGTCAGACCGGATTGACGGTCGTTATGGTAATTTTAATGAAAGAAAAGATGACCAGTATCATTATATTGAGATCTCACCCAAAGATTCCAATGCCTTTGAAAGGGTTGAAGGACGATATGTGGAACGTTTTATAGAGAGCATCCCCCTTGCGCTGGGTTATGTGGATGTGGCCTATGGAAAATCCGAATACAAAGAACGAAAACCGTCCTTAAACGCTCTCAAGGCATTCAAGGTGAATGAATCTTTACTCCATTTCATGGAGGGAAATATTCCTGAGCCGAGGGTTACGATTCAACCAAATTTTGAGATTCATGTGGAATCGGAGTTTTATCCGGCAGGAACCCTGGACAAACTGAATCCTCTCACAGATACCATTTCCGAAAATACAGTCACCATCCTGAAACTGAATAAAAAAAAGGTAACTGCTCGGTTGGCAAACGATGAGTCATTGGATGTAATTGCCACACTCCGGAATCTTTCCGGCTCAAACGTTCCGCAAAATGTTCTGACCGAACTCGAAGAATGGGCTGGTCACTCAGAGGTTTTTACTCTGTATTACGGGTTTGGGTTGTTGGAAGGAAACCTGAACCTTGATGCGACAAAAAATTTTACTGTAAAAAAAATTAGTCCTGCGCTCAGAATCGTTAAAGAGCCGAAGAATCTTTTTGGCAAACTGGAAGAAGCAAAACTGGTCCCAACAATTGTAAAACATTCCGACAAGGCATTCAGGTCGCTTCCGGACGGCGTCAAGTCCAGGTTTCCCAAAAAGTCGGATACGCCCGTCAAGCGCAAGAAGAAAAAAATCGTCACGTTAAAGCGCAAAACCGTCATTACGCTTTATTTTCCCGACAAAATGGTGTTTGAAAAATGCAGTAATGCTCTAATTCAGGAAAGGTGCGATATTGAAATGGACCGGAATAATAAATCTATCAGCTACTCAGGAGAAGAGCAGAAACAAATAAACTCAACATTAAAAACTCTCAAAAAAGAATATGTTATCAAAATGAAGGATATTAACTGGTGAACGATTCAGGACCACTCATTGTTCAGAGCGACCACACCATTATGGTTGAAGTAGCCCATCCTCAGTATTCCCAATGTCGCGATTTTTTAAACAGCTTTGCGGAATTGGTCAAGTCTCCTGAGTTTATTCATACATACAAAGTTACACCTCTGTCTCTGTGGAACAGCGCCGCCCTTGAAACAGGCATGGATGAGATCATGAGCAAGTTGCTCGGCTATTCCCGTTATGAAATACCTTCCAATGTGCTTTTTGATATCAGAGAATGGTATGAAACTTACGGCAGCCTGGTACTTGAAAAGGTATCTGGAGATAGTTTGCGATTGAGAATCAGCGATTCCATAATCCTTAACCGGATCCGGCAGGATAACGATCTGGAACGATTCTGGTTAAAAAAAACAGAGGACGGTTTTTTGATCTCGGCAGGCGAACGGGGAAATCTGAAACATGCCCTTGTAAAAATAGGTTATCCGGTCAAGGATACCTGCGGATACGTGCCGGGCGCTCCGATTGATTTAAGTTTGCGCAATATTGATTCCAACGGTCACGCCTTTGATCTCCGTGACTATCAAAAAGAGGCGGTTGACGCCTTTTATCAGGCAGGTAGCGCATCCGGCGGAAGTGGTATCATCGTGCTTGCATGCGGTTCCGGAAAAACCGTTATAGGATTGGGAGTTATGGGCAAGGTAAGCAGCCATTCTCTCATTATTACAACCAATAACGTATCTGTACATCAATGGCGGGAGGAATTGCTTTCCAAGACTACTCTGGTCGATGAGGAAATTGGCGAATTCACCGGTCTTATAAAAGAGATAAAGCCTGTAACTATTACTACTTACCAGATGTTGACCTATCGCCGCTCAAAAGAGGATCCGCTCCTTAATCTGGATATTTTTACAGAACATAACTGGGGGCTGATCATTTACGATGAGGTTCACCTCCTTCCTGCTCCTGTATTCCGGGCAACAACTTCCATTCAGGCCAGACGACGGCTGGGACTCACGGCAACCCTTGTGCGGGAAGACGGCAAGGAAGACGATGTATTTGCCCTGATCGGGCCAAAGCGATATGAAGTGCCATGGAAGACACTGGAAAGCAAAGGTTTTATTGCAGAAGCAATCTGCATAGAACACAGACTTTTACTGCCTCCGAAGGAAGAACTCAAATATGCCCATTCCCCAAAGCGGCAACGCTTCCGCATTGCCGCTGAGAATTCCAGAAAACTTGCGCTGGTTGAAGAACTGATCTGCAATCACTCAGATGACAGTATCCTTGTAATAGGTCAGTACATTGCTCAGGTGGAAAAAATCGCCAAAAAACTGAACCTGCCGATTATTACGGGCAAGACCAAACATGAGGAGCGTAAAAAGCTATATGCAGATTTCAGGAAAGGGCGGATCAAAGTCATGGTTGTCTCAAAAGTAGCCAACTTTGCCGTGGATCTTCCTGATGCCAACGTAATGATTCAAATCTCCGGCGCCTTTGGATCACGCCAGGAAGAAGCACAGCGATTAGGTCGCATCCTCCGACCTAAAAAACGAGCTTCTTATTTCTACACCCTTGTCTCAAAAGGCACCGACGAACAAAATTTTGCCGTTAACCGCCAGCTCTTTCTCGTTGAACAGGGTTATAAGTATCAGATCCGCTATTATGAGTAGGACAAAATAACTTCCCCAACTATGCATCACAGCTTCAGGCCGCCTTCAACCAACCTCAAATCACAAAAGTATTAAAATAGCTCGCTATTCCTTCAACTTTTGTGATCTGAGACCTGATTTGAGATTGGGCAAATCCGACCCAAATCTATGCGCCTGCTTGCGGAAGTTAATTCGTCCACGTTCCTAACCTTTCCTTGCCGTATCCACTCTTCTTATCAGATCATTTCTCAAACATGCGGCAACAAGATTAATATCTGCAATACTTCCCGGCTGAGCAAAAGGTATGGATTGTCCATTTTGATCAATAATATCGTTTATTTGATCCTGCGCTGCAGGGCCTTTTCTGCTTAAAACTTCAATAACATCTCCCCTGAAGATCTTGTTTCTTACTTCAATCTTTACACTTTGCCGATCTGTATTCTCTATTACCTTTCCGATAAATACGTGACCTGCATTTTTATTGTCTTTGTAATTCGGCAATATCTGACCGGGATCTCCCAGATAAAAGCCGGTGCAGTAACCTCGGCTGCTAATGCTATTGAGTTCTTCCAGCCACTCTTTTTTTACTCTATATTTCGCAGGATTTTCATAATAAGCGTCTATTGCTTCTCTGTAAACCTTAACAACCGAGACAAGATAGTTGATTCCCTTCATTCGTCCTTCGATTTTAAGGGAGCTGATTCCTGATTCGATCATATCCGGTATATGTTCGATCATGCAAAGATCACGTGAATTGAATATATAAGACCCAAGATGATCCTGAGCAATCGGATAGTATTGTCCGGGCCGTTTTTCTTCCACTACCGCATATTTGAATCTGCATGGGTGACAACACATGCCCCGGTTGCTCTCACGTCTTTCCATGAAACTGCTGAGAAGGCATCGTCCCGAATAAGAGATGCACATGGCGCCATGCACAAAAGCTTCCACTTCTACTGTAGAACGAAAAACCATCTCTTTTATCTCTTCTAAAGACAGCTCTCTTGCGGTATTTATTCTTTTTACTCCAAGTTTTTCCCAGAATAAAACAGATCTGTAGTTTGTTGTGTTGGACTGCGTGCTGAGATGCACAGGGATCTGAGGTATAACCTTGCATGCTTCCATGAAGATTCCAGGATCGGCAATAATAATTGCATCCGGATTGATTTTGCTTATCTTGTCAAGATAATCCGTAATTGCTTTCTGCTCGGAATTTCTTGAATATACATTGCATGCCACGTAGATTTTTACACCATGATCATGGGCAAGCTTCACAGCTTTGTACAGTTCATCAAAAGTAAAGTTTCCGGAAAAGTTTCTCAGACTAAAATCCTTGCCCGCAAGGTAGACAGCGTCTGCGCCATAATGTATGGCCATCTCAAGCTTTTCAAAGTTGCCTGCCGGTGCAAGAAGCTCTACTTTTTTGTTGTTTTTTGTCATTTTTGTTCCGTTCTTTAGCGAGATATAATTCTTAATAGTACTCCTTCCATATAGTTGATATTTTTTTCAAGATCATCAATGGAAAGTATTTTTACGTCTTTGATGAGTTCTTTTGCTTCTTTTTCAGATATATTTAGTATCTTTGAAATATAAAAATCATCAAGCTTATCACCTTCAAGAAGCACGCCACATCCACCTGTGGTTCCATGGAATTCATTATTATAAAATATCGGTATAACGAATTTTGTAAAACCCAAATCGCATTTTCCAATAATGGTTTTTTTACTGTTTTGTACTTTGGCTGACATATCTTGTTGAGCGGATGCACAAACTACACGGCTATTTTCATTACCCTTTATTAACGGACAAGCTTTATTTGCCCATCCAACAGGCGGTTGAATAACAACATTATTAATGTCTAGTACGCCGCAGTTGACTCCGAATTTTCCATAAACTTCTTTTACCATCTGTTGCCATCTTTCCATTGGTGCAATTTCTGCAAGTTTCATGTTGTCTCTCCTGTAGTTTGTGATTTTTTCTAATAAAAATTAAGAACCAGATTTATATATCGTTAGGAACGTGAACGAATTAAGGAACGTGGACGAATTAACTTCATCAAGTAGGCACACAGATTTGGGTCGGATTTGCCCAATCTCAAATCCGATCTTGAATCACAAAAGTTGAAGGAATAGCGAGCTATTTTGATACTTTTGGGATTTGAGATCGGACAAAGGCGGCCTGAAGCTGTGATGCATAGTTGGGGAAGTTATTTCGTCCACGTTCCTAACTTCCCCAACTATGCGCCTGCTTGTAAAAGTTATTTCATCCTCCGTTTATCGCTGTAAATTTGGTTAATTATAATCTCTAAGCTTTTCTGCCACGGTTCGGGCGTTATTTCAAAATATTTTTTGATCAGACTGCAGTCAAGAGCGGAAAAGGATGGTCGTTTTGCTTTTGTAGAGTATTCGGAGGTTGTAACGGGTTTTACATTGGTAATTTTAATTGATTCATATTTTCTTGCTATTTCAAATATTTTTTCTGCAAACCCGTGCCAGGTTGTTACGCCATGTCCGCAGTAGTGGTAGGTTCCCCAGTTGACCGTGGAACTATTTTGTATTTTATCTGCAATAGCTAAAAGAGTTTCTGCCAGATCGGTTGCGCTTGTCGGAGAGCCAAATTGATCGGCCACAACTTTTATGCTCTCCTTTTCATTCCCGAGCCTTAGCATGGTTTTGACGAAATTCTGTCCATACAGCCCATACAGCCATGAAGTGCGGAGTATAATGTGTTTTTTTGCCTTTGATCTTACTTTATTATCTCCATCTGCTTTACTTTTTCCATAAACACTCAGTGGAGATACAGGGTCCGTCTCAATATAGGGAGTCCCTTTTTTGCCGTCAAAAACAAAATCAGTTGAAATCTGAATAAGAGGTATATCCACCTTTGCGCATGATACAGCAAGATTGGCAGGGCCGGTTGTGTTTACAGCAAAGGCGAGTTCTTGTTCTGTTTCTGCTCTGTCAACATTAGTATATGCGGCCGCATTAATAACAAGAGACGCCTGAGATTTTTCCACCATATCTTCCACCTGAATCAGATCCGTGATATCCAGTTCAGGAAGATCAGCAGCAAGAACCTCAAAACCAAAGTCTTTGCTCTGTCTGGTAAGCTCCCTTCCTAATTGTCCTTTTGATCCTGTTACAAGAATTTTCAAAATTTTTATCCTTCTTTCTCAAGATGAGGGAGTTGTTTAGAAGAAAGATCAGAAAGGTTTGGATGTTGTTTATCCTTTTCTGAAATGATTGTATCTTTAACCGGCCAGTCAATACCTATGCCAGGATCAGACCATATGATTCCGCCTTCATCATCAGAATTATAAAAATCAGAACATTTGTATAAAAAATGAGCTGTTTTGCTTAGCACGCAGAAGCCGTGTGCAAATCCTTCCGGTATAAACAACTGACGTTTGTTTTTATCAGAAAGATAAACACCTTCCCATCTACCGAATGTTGGAGAACCGGATCTGATGTCAACAGCTACATCAAATATTTCGCCGGTAATAACCTGAACTAGCTTTGCCTGAGGGTGTCTGATCTGGTAGTGCAACCCCCTTAAAGTACCTTGCACTGAATAGGAAAGGTTATCCTGAACAAAGATCTGGTTGATGCCGGATTTCCTGTAGCTTTTTTGATTATAAGCTTCCATGAAAAAACCGCGACTGTCCTTAAATATGTCCGGTTCAACGATAAGGAGACCTTCTATTGATGTGGTAATAATATTCATAGTACCCTTCGGGCTGGATGATAGCTCATCTCTAAATCTCTAAATTCCTAAATTCCTAAATTATCAAAATTATCAAAATTTAAGCATATCCATCAAGTATTGTCCGTAACCGTTTTTCAAAAGAGGCTGGGCCAGTTTTTTTACCTGATATGCGTCTATGTAATCCAATCGATAGACTATCTCTTCAATACATGCGACCTTAAGACCCTGCCTGTTTTCAATTGCTTCAATAAAATTGGATGCCTGCATAAGGGTTTTGTGAGTTCCTGTATCCAGCCAGGCTATTCCCCTGCCGAATTTTTCCACATGAAGTTTTTTCATTTTCAGATAAGCCAGATTCACATCTGTAATTTCAAGCTCCCCTCTTGCCGAAGGTTTCAAGTCTGCAGCTATATCAAGAACATGGTTATCATAAAAATAAAGACCCGTTACAGCGTAATTGGATTTTGGTTTTTCCGGTTTCTCTTCTATATTGATAGCATTGCCGGACTTGTCAAAGGCCACAACCCCGTAGCGCTGAGGGTCCTTTACCCAGTATCCGAAAACCGTTGCGCCATCCTTTTTTGACTTTGCTTTCATAAGTAGTTCAGAAAGGCCGTGACCGTAAAATATGTTGTCGCCAAGCACAAGACAGACGTTTTCGTTTCCCACAAAGTTTCGCCCGATAGTAAATGCCTGGGCAAGCCCTTCAGGGCGGGGCTGGAGGGCATATTTAAAAGATATGCCCCACTGTGATCCATCACCTAAAAGTTTTTTGAAAAGTGGCAGATCATATGGAGTGGAGATGATCAGGATTTCCCGTATCTTTGCCAGCAGCAGCACAGAAAGAGGGTAATAGATCATCGGTTTGTCATAAAGTGGAAGAAGCTGTTTGCTGACTACTTTGGTAATCGGAAAAAGCCGTGTGCCTGATCCGCCGGCAAGTATTATTCCTTTCATAATTTTGTCTCCTTGGTTTTTTTTGTAAATCAATATAAAACCAAAGCATCAGATGATCAAGTTAAAATTGATGCAAGAGAGCTGTGTTTTTGAAAAAATAAAATTTCTTGATTTGCTCAAAGCTCGCATGTAATACTATTAAATTTCAATTCTCATTCCTAATTTTGTATTCTATTTAAATTTCGAAGCGAAGCAAAGCCAGGTTTTTGGAGTTATGAATCTTACGATAAATGAAGTTGCAAAATGTCTTAATCTACCGCTGAGTACTTTAGAGCGATGGATACGCCAGGGAAGAATTCCAATATATAAAAACGACAAAGGTTGCGTATTTAAAAAGTCTGCTCTTGAAAAGTGGGCTGTGACTCACAATCTATCATTTTCATTTCCGAAAGAAGGCGTTGAACGGCAAT
The DNA here is from genome assembly GCA_030611985.1 of Desulfobacterales bacterium. Lineage (GTDB taxonomy): Bacteria > Desulfobacterota > Desulfobacteria > Desulfobacterales > ETH-SRB1 > DAOVDN01. The sequence continues at coordinate 9,203 of JAUWOS010000035.1, forward strand.
CCAATTCTGAAATGGAAAATCTTTTGCCTGCTATAAAGCGCGGAGGTATACTTTATGATGTAATGGGAGATGATGTAAAAACGGCGCTTAGATCCGCAGTTGAAAATATACCTTTTTTGCCGGAAGATAAAAAAGATGAACTTTATGAAACACTTATCGAAAGAGAAAATCTTACATCAACAGGCATCGGAAAAGGAATCGCCATCCCACATCCACGCGCCCCTCTATCTAATGTCATAGAAAATTCAGCAATAATCACATGTTTTCTTGAAAAACCGGTAAATTTTGGCGCTGTAGATGACAAACCGGTATTTGTCATGTTTATTCTTTTAAGCACATCTACAAAGATACACCTCCACCTTCTTTCAAGACTCGCTTTTTGTATGCGTGATAACTCATTTGTAGAATTTTTGAAGACGTCTCCTTGCGCAGAAGCTTTCTTTGCAAAAATAGCTGATTTCGAAAAACAACTCGACAAGGCAAAAACTTAATGGGCATTTTAAAATCATGGCGCCATCCTGCCGGCTGGGCTATTTTTCGCTTAGACGATCGTCTTTTTCTTATATTTGTAGCTGCTATTGTGGGAATATGCAGCGGCATAGCTGCTGTTGTGCTTAATCGGTCACTTGTGGCTATATTTGAATGGATCGGGCAATTTCGCCATTATTGGTGGTCGTTTGTCCTTCCTGCAATCGGAGCGGCTCTTTCTTCGCTCTTTCTGGAAAAAATTGTGAAAGAAGGAGCGGGTCATGGCGTGCCGGAAGTAATTTACAGTGTATCTCGCTATGGAGGGCTTTTGCGCCTGCGTTCAAGCTTTTCCAGGCTGATATCCAGTTGCCTTACTATAGGCAGTGGCGGTTCGGCAGGTCCTGAAGCTCCGGTGGTTATGAGCGGAGCATCTATTGGTTCTAATATTGCAAAATTCTTTTCACTCAATGATCGCCAACGGGTGACTCTTGTCGGCTGTGGAGCGGCAGGCGCAATATCTTCCATATTCAATGCACCGATTGCGGGGATGGTTTTTGCCATAGAAGTGATTATCGGAGAATGGAAAGCGATAAATATTGTTCCGATTGCCATTGCTTCTGTTGCAGGAACCGAAGTAAGCCGCATGCTTCAGGGGAACCGGATTGCTTTTAGCCATCGTCAATTCAATATCGATCTTATCGATATTTTTGCCTGCCTTGGTTTAGCCGTAGTTGCAGCAGCTGCATCTATCCTGCTGACTCGCACCCTCAGATTTATGAGCGGAATATCAAGCAGATTTTCATCTCCCTTATGGTTGCGTGCTGCTGCAGGAGGTTGCGTAGTCGGCATAATCGGCATTTTTCTTCCTATTGTACTTGGTGAAGGGTATCATCCCGTCAAAACCATGATTGAAGGTAATTTTTCACAAGGGCTTGCAATCGTGGCGCTGGCAGCGCTTGCCAAGATTGTTGCCACGTCCATGACACTGGGTTGGGGAGGATCGGGCGGTATATTTGCCCCCTGTCTGGTTATCGGAAGTCTTACCGGGCTGGCTTATCATCGGGGTCTTGTTTTGCTATGGCCTTCCGTATCATGGGTCAACGAAGGATGTTTTGCTTTGCTGGGAATGGCGGGTCTTGTCAGCGGCATACTTCAGGCTCCTCTTACGGGAATATTTCTTATTGTCGAAATTACAGGTGGCTATAACGTTATCCTGCCGCTTATCGTGGTTTCATCTATCTCCACAAGCCTGTGTCATTACGTTGAGCCGGCTTCTTTTTACCTGAAAGATCTTGTGGAACACGGACAACTTTTAAGACCTGGAACCGATGCCAGGGTGCTGGCCGATCTGAGCGTGTTTGAACTTCTTGAAAAAGATTGCATAACAGTAAAACAGAACATGCTGCTTCGGGATTTTATAAATATAGTCAAAAATTCACACAGAAACTATTTTCCTGTGGAAGATGAAAAGACCGGTTATTTTCTGGGAATGATACATCTTGATGATATTAGACCATACCTGTTTAATTCGGGAATGTATGATGTTGTATTTTTGGGTCAGATAATGAATACCGAGGTTGAGGTGGTCAATCCCGATGATGAATTGTCTGAAATTTTACGCAAAATGGACGCAAATCACCTCTTTAGCATGCCGGTTGTTTCAAACAACAAGTTTGCAGGCATGATTTCAAAAGCAACACTTCTGGATCAATATCGTAAAGAGCTTATGGTTCAGACTTGTGATTGAAAAATAAGGAAATTCAAATGGAAGCACGACTATTTCATATTTTTAGAAATACTCCTCTGGGAAGGGAAACTCTACTGCAATCAATCTATTTTTGCAAAAAAATTAAAGCCTCTCCAGTTATTTATATTCCGAAATTCACAAAATTTTTGATGTATTTTGATAATGATGTAGCTCAGATCGATCTTGACGATTCATATCTTACATTACCTGATACCGCCTTAAGACATGCAACGGAACTGGTTGAACAGGCAGAATTAAAACCGAGCTTTATTAAGCCAAAACATTACACTGCATCAACTCTTCCTGATATACCGACAAATTTTGATTTTATGTGTTGTCCGCGCAGCATAAGCGACATGTCTTCAAAGATCGGCCTCGGCTATATAGGACCGAGAGTTAGACGTATTGTGAAGTCTGCCGGCTTTCCTGTTCTCATAGCCGGTCCAATCTATAAAAAATGGCGTAGCATTGCAGTATTTTTCGGAGGATCGGCTAATGCATTAAATGCTCTTAAGCTTGGAATCCGCATAAGCAGAGAATCCGGAATACCTCTTGAGGTTTTCACACAGTTGGAGAAAAAATCCGAAAAGCACTACAAAAAGATTGTTAAAGATGAGAATCTTGAAGAAGAAATAGAGCGCCATGTAAACAAGTGGCATTTTTTTGAAAAAGGAAGGTTTGAAGACAACCTTTACGAAGTGCCTCATGATGCCCTTGTAATTTTAGGCGCATATGGTCATGGCATTATAAGAGATATTCTTTTTGGAAGCAAAATGGAAAAACTCCAGTCCACAATTTCCAACAACCTTTTGATTGTAGGGCCAAAATATGCGGCAAATACATAGATCAGACCTCTTGCTCCGCATAATTGTGAGCATTTATCCTCCACGGGTATTAAGTGAGTGAGTCTAAATCGGAATCAATTTGACTCCGAAGTTTTTCATTTCATAAATGTAAAGTCCGTCTACTTTCAAAAATCCGTTTGCATACATAGTTGGAACTGGTTTTTCGTAAATTCTGGTTACTACGACTTCAACTTCGATTTTTTTGTTTTCCGGAATAATCTGGCCGCGATATATCCAGTTGTGAGGTTCTTTTGTTACAAGCGCAAACCTGTGGCTGTCTGCCAGGCGCTTCCATCGATCAATGGCCATAAATCTAATCAGTTGAAGAAATGATTCTATTCCTAAAGAACCGGGGATTACGGGGTCTTGATAAAAATGCGCTTTGAAAAACCAGTCATCCGGGCATACCTTTTTTACTCCCCGTATAAAGCCAAGACCTTCAGGTCCACCGTCAGGTATATAGGTTTCGATACTGTCGATCATGCGGAGAGCTTTTGCAGGCATTGCCGGAGAAGATATTTCTTCTGTTACCGGGTCTGCAACAGTATCATCAGGTGAAAAAGGCGCTTCATCCTCAAATATGTGCGATTCGGCTTTTTTTAGTTCATCCGGTCCGGGATTGTATGCTCTTTTTGCAGCATCACGGATTCCTACTTGCTGAGAGAGCGCTTCATTTGAGAAAAACCCGAAGTTTGTATCTCCATTGTAAATAATTTTATCGCCTTGCAAGACCTCAAAGTCGAATTGTTCTATGATCATGTCTCCTGCTTCAGATACTTGTGTCATACGACTTCGCATGGTCAGCCTTTTTGAATCAGACATAATCTCGCTGTGCAAAACTGCATTTCCTCCAAGATTTCTAAACTTGAGGTCTTTTTTGCTTTTAAGGGCAGACCCCACATATGCCGCAAGCCAGCCGCAAGGCTGAAGCGCAATTTCAAGCAGCACGCAAAACGGCATGGAATGTGAGCGATTTGCTTTGAAATACCATGCATCCGGAGGCACATCGTATTCGGCTTCGATCCACCCGCCGGGTTTCAGTACCCATTGTTCGGGTTCGATTTTTGTTATCCTGTCGATGAAAGAATATGGCGGTCCGGGAAGCCTTGCGATAGACCGGTCTTTATCAAATTTCCGGTATGGTTCACCAAAAGCTTCGGATGGATTTCCAACAGCAAAAGCAAGTATTTTACTGTGATCAAAGAGAGGCTCTTTGGCAATTGATGGTTTTAAGCTTTGAGACATGCTCTTTTTTTTCCAGGAAGATTCGATTTCCTCACCGGTTATTCCGGTAATTTTCATAGACATGTCTTTGAAAAACACGATTCTTTGTCCGTCTGCAAACATATGGGCATCAGCAATTGCATATGGTTCAGGGTCGTATCCTGCTTTTTTTATTTCTATTTCATAAATAACATGTTCTGTTTTCGGAGTAACCGGTCCTCTGCATTTCAGACTGCTCTTGACTCCGACAACCGGTTCATAGCAGGTATCCGCTTTTTTCGTTACCCATCCCATGCGCTGGAGAAAAACCTTTAGTGTGTGGGTGCAGCATTCATACATGAGAGTTCCCGGCATTACCTTGTCATCTACAAAATGACAGACAAGAAACCAGTCATCAGGGTGAATATCCGCTTCCGCGCGGATCAGGCCGAGTCCGCAGCGACCGCCTTTTGGATCAAGAAGGAGTATCCTGTCGATCAACTTCATGCGTCCTCCCGGAAGTCTGAGCGATTCGGCGAGTTCTACTCCATTAAAAAGAGGACCGAAACATTCTGCAAGGTCTCCTTTTCTGAGCGCTTCTATAGCCTCATCGTCGTAACTTTCAGCGCAAACAGGGATAATATCTTTTCGCCAGGGATTCTTCGGAATATTTTTATCATATAAAGATTCGGTATCTTCTTCGGTCAGGATAATCCCTCCTGAATTTTTTGTTTCTTCTTCAGTAAAGAACCCTGCGCATCCATCAGACATGCTAATCAGATGATTGTTTCCGATAAAGCCTTCAAAACTGAAGAAGAAAAGATATGTATCACCCTGCCTGACAAACTTTTCAATTTCAATTTCATATCTGATAACGTCATTTGGCTGCGGAAGACTACGATGAAATTCTACAACTGCATCAAGAAGCCTGTAAGTTCTTTTACCTTTGACAACAAGGTCTATGCCCAGATAGGAGCATAAAAAAAGATCTGCCTGGCCAGCCTCTACGGATATGCATACCGGCGCCCGACCACCATCAAGATACCATGCTCCAGGCAGCACATCATGTTCCGTCACCAGACGACCTGAACCCAGAGAACCTTTTTCGCCTTCTACCGAAATAATTCTGTCTACAAGCATGAGCGGTTCATCCGGCAGACGCACCCTTGCTTTGTAAGTATCTACCACAGCAAATTCCGGGCCCAGTACTTTTGCAACAGAGCCTGTCGCAAATTCCATACACATGTTACGGGGAAAGAGTGGCGTTGGGGATTGGGTATTGGGTACTTGTTGCGCTATAAGAAGTTTTGTTTGAAGCTCAAATGTTTGGGCGTAGGCGTTTTGCAGATTGCCTGAAAATTCCAAAAATGTTTTGTGAGCATCTGATGTGAGTTCAATATTCTTTGTCATTGGTTCTATCAGATCTGAATACAAAATTGTGGATTTCCGTGAACCTGGCGCTGGACGTTGTTTATTATGTTCCGCCTGTTTGATAGAAGGTAAGGTTTCTTTTTTGGGATAGTTTTGTGTTTTGTTTTTTTTCTTTGGCAGAACAGGGGAAGGGGCTTTGCCTCCGATGATCATAGTTATCTGTTCGCTTTTTTCTTCTTTTTTGCAGATTTCTTTCTTGCAGAGTTGGTTGCTGTGAATATCCGGTTTCTTTTTGTTGTGTTTAAATTCTTCGAGTATAACGTGCATGCAATTACCGTCTGTTGTCATGGAACCAACGCATGCCATGCGTGAGCTTTCTTTTTTGTTATCTGCCCAGTATTTCGGATTTGCAGGTATGTGAAATATCTTATCTTGCAGGATATTTTCTTTTTTTCCGGCAGAATTTTTTAAAGGAGGTATTGTTTTCTCATGTAAACAAAGACTTGCTTTGACTATAGAAGCAAGTCCTGCGGCTGCTCCCGTATGACCTATATTTGCTTTAACTGATCCGATAGCGCACGGCTTTTTGCAATTTTTAAAAAACTCATGCAAAGACTCTGACTCCACACTGTCTTCCACAGGATCACCGCTTCCATGCGTCTCAAAAAAACTTATTAAAGAAGGCGAAATTCCTGCATCACAAAAGCATCTTTTGAGGGAAAGAATATAAGCATCTTTTGAGGGAGAATGTATTTTATTTTTTGCTTTACTCGCATTTCCTGTCCCTCTTATTACAGAATATATTCTGTCTCCATCGTCTATTGCCCGATCAAGAGGTTTTAGAATAAGCGCTGCGGCACCTTCGCCGGGAAGTCTTCCATCTGCCGACCGGTCAAATGGGTAAATTTCATTCTTTCCGGAAAAAGGTTTTGTTTTGTCTGTTGTGATAATATTGCGGACATCGCATGCAAAATCTACAGCGCCCACAAGGACAGTGTCCATTTCGTTTTGTTGCAAAAATCTTACCCCTCTTTCAAGAGCGCTAATGCCTGATGCCTCTTCGCTGGAAACAACAAAACTCGGGCCTCCAAAACGAAATTCCCTGGCAATTCTGCTTGCTATGATTCCTCCAAGAGCGCCCAGCGTTCGCGTATTTGTAAGGGGTGGGCAGTATGAGTCTCTCAACGATTCAAGCCACTTTGCAGTTTCATTATCATCAAGATCAAAACCGTATTTCTTTTTCCATAACTCTACCAGGTTATGCAGATGCCACCGGAGATGAAAATTAGTTGCCTCAAAATCAAAGCCCATACCGATAATGGCGCCCATGCGCTTGCGATCTTTTCCAAGTGGAAGACCCGCATCTTTCATAGCCTGAGCAGATACTTTCAGCATAAGCAATTGCTGGGGGAGTATGTCATGAATTTCATTTGGAGGTATGCGAAATTCTCCCGCATTAAGTGAGAGCCTGTCTATAAAACCGCCGTATGCAGCTCGTTTGTCAAGATATTTTTCTGCAATACCGTCACATCCTTTCCATCTGTCTTGCGGCCTTTTTCCGATTATGGATTCACCTTTAAAAATAACTTCCCTGAAATCTTTCAACGACCTTAAAGATCCAAAAGCAGCTCCCATTCCTGTTATGGCAATTGGGGGATTTAGGGATTGAGGGATTGAGGGATTTAGGGATTGGGGAATTGGGGGATTGGATGATGTTGGATTCCATTCTTCGAAAAGTAGGTGGGCGTTTATTCCTCCGAATCCGAATGCGCTTACTGCGGCGCGCAGGGGTTTGTTTTTATTTTTTCTGATCCATTCTTCGGCTTCTGTTTGCACTTTGAAGGGGCTCTTGATAAGCGGACTGCCTTTTGGGGCTCTGTTAAAATTGAGTGAGGGGGGCAAAGTTTTGTGTTTTAATGCAAGGATGGTTTTGATCATTCCTGCGGCTCCGGCGCCTGTCAGAA
>JAUWOS010000169.1 GCA_030611985.1 Desulfobacterales bacterium
CCTCAGCGGCTGCTGTTCAATGCTGATAAGAATGTCCAGACAAATTCGAGCAGCCTTCTCTCTATTTCCGCTGTACTTTGTAGTGTAATTCACAATTCAAGCTTTGACACCATAGTCTTTGCTTACCATCAGGAGCGGACATTTTCAACTGTACGATTTTTTCGTACACTTCACTACCCTCTTGTTTTAGTTTGGTTTTCAGGTCAGACCAATATCTTCTTGGGTTTGAACTGTCGGTTAAAATAGCAACTACATCAACAATGGAAAAATACCATTGCTCCTTGTTATCGTCCCAATGACGACGGACTTTTTTCTGATTAAACAGAATTATGGAATTTTCTTTTTTCATCTTTTTAAGACCTCGCTCCCTGTTTCGGTCGTTACATACCGCTGCTTACTGAACGGATAATTCCTTGGGCGAGACTTTAACCCGTTAGATAACAAGCTGTTACTGCATACGGCCAGGTCTACTTTTGACCCTTATTTCATAATGCCCTGTATTTTTTTGGCGGTTCATTACAAAGCCAAGTCTGATTGAGGTCGTGTCACAGCAAATGTCGTAGTAATGTCACAGCTCAATGTCATAGCTTGGCCATAATATAGTGACATGTTGGATCTGTTGCTCCAGTACCAACCTCATTTAAAATTCCAAATTCTATCCATTAATCCAAGAGCAACCATCATTGTCACAAACATTAAACCCCATTCAATCAATGGATTATTCCAAAACTGTAAAACTAAAGAACGCCTTCCTACTTCCACTAATGTGTTGATCAAGATTTGACACTTATGTTGCGAGTCTCTATAACATATTGAATTAACATAATTTAAGGTCAAAATTCAAACAATTCCATATTCCTTTATATAACAAGATGTTACACTTATCAATAGACGTTTTCAAACGGTCTCGCAACATAATAATTCCGGCATCTTCGCACTTATCCATATCTGGTCAGATGCCATACTCCTAAAGGTCATCAAGCCAGTTTAAAATTTCCTCCTTGTTTTCCCAGTTCAGCAATTCATCAATTTTCGGTTCCTCAGATATTGCTGATTGGATATATTTGATAAACTTTTTCTGCGCCTCACGTTTCCGGGATACATTCAGGTGAAGATAGATCATGGTGGATTTCAAATTCTCATGACCCAAATGATTTTTTATGTCCGTCAGCGACTTTCCTGAAAGCAGCAGATGCACCGCGCAGGAATGTCTGAAGCTGTGTGCGGGATTGAGATTCTCCAGTTGTTTGGCAGGAAGCGCTTTTGAAAGATATTTTTTGCAAACACGATAAAGGCCGTTTCTTGTAAAACCTTCACGGCGCTGGTTTATAAACAGGCGATTACTGTATATCGGCTTTGGAACGGGTCTGTATTTTTTTATATAGCGCTCAATAAGTTCGATTGTTTTGGGCTGGAGTTCTATCAGACGATAGTTTCCTCCCTTGCCTTTTATGATGAGTGTTTTTTTGTGAGGATCGAAAAAATGGATTTTTAGATCGGCAACTTCACTTGCTCTTGCGCCTGAGTCAAAAAGAAGATGCAGAATTGTGTAATCGCGAAACCCCTCTTTTTTTCTCAAATCAACTGAACCAAACACTTGAAGTATGTCATCATAATCCATATAACCGATCAATCGTTTTCCAAAACGTTTCTGTGGTATGTTGAATATCATTTCCGATATTTCGCGATGTTCCGGGTATAAAAGCCGGAGCATTTTTGCAAATGATTTTAAGGCAACCAAACGGGCATTGCGTGTTCTTATGCTATTTTTTCTTTGCTGTTCCAGGTAATCAAGGAAAGAGAAGATCAACGCCGGTGTAATATCTTCGAGCCTGAGATCAGGAACCGCTTTGGAAAGATGCCTTGACGAAAACCTTAAAAAAAGCTTGAACGCGTCTTTGTAAGTTTTAACGGTTTCAGGGCTTACGCCTTTTATTGCCGGCAAATAGTCTGTAAAATACCTGCAAAGGCAGACATGAAGATTCATAGTTCCTTCTGCCTTGATATGGTAAAATCCACCAGATGTCGGCGGTGTTTAGCATCTGTCAGCTTCAGATAAACAGCCGTATACCTGTATTTGCTATGTCCCATATAGACAGAAAGAACCGGCAGCGCCTGTTGGGGCGACTTTCCCTTGTCCTTTATCCGTTTAAGCGTGTTTACCGCAAAAGAATGTCGCAGGCTGTGTGGAGTCGGCGCGCCAAACCGCATATTGTCTACAATCCTTGCAAGTTCGGTTATGCCAACATCTTCGACGGCCTGATGAAAAACAGGATATATTCGATTGGCCGATATGCTTTTACCTGCTTTTCCGGGAAAAAGGTAAGGATTGTCATCACAAAATAATGTTTTTCTTACGGCAAGATAATTATTCAATTCATTTGATACCGCTCTTGGAACTGGTATCAAACGGTCTTTGTAGAACTTTGTTTTTTCAATATAGATCGTAGTTTCATGTCTGCGATAATGTTTCAGATGCAGACTGAGTGGTTCGGATATTCTCATGCCGCACCTGGCAAGAAGCATGATGGTGGTATACACCATCATGTCATTAAAAAAATACTTTTTGTCACGGCGTATCCTTTCCTGCACGACATGAAGTATTTCATCTGTCTCTTTGCAGGAAAAAATAAACGGTATAAAGGCGTTTTCTTTATATGGCGGGATATCCCGCAGTGGATTTTGTGACACATGTTCATTTCGCAGCATATAGTTATAAAAGCCTCTTACTGCAGACAGTGTACTATTTACCGTTCGCGGGGATCCGTTGATGTTTTTTCTAAACTCAAGGAAAAAGGAGGGGGGTAAATCCATTCGGGACGCTACGCTTAGAAGATATCGGTCGAAGTTCTTTAAATAGGACTTTATGGATGTTATTTTAAATCCCAGAGTTTTTCGGTAATTGACATATTCTTCCAGTCGTAGCGAAAGAAAGCTTTTAAAAGGACTCGTCATCAAAAAGAACCTCGCGCATTAATTTTGTGTGAACATGAAGATATCGCCGCGTTGTTTGTATGCTGTCATGCCCCATCATCTCTTTGATTTCAAAAAAAGATACGTCTGCTTCCAGTAAATTTTGCGCGTATGTATGACGAAGCCAATAGGCGGCTGACGACAGTCCCGCCTTTTTCATTGCGCCGGCGATATCTTTGCTGACGGTAACCGGCAATACCGGCCGGTATGGCACACGAACGGTGATAAAAAGTCTGCGGTTATCTGTTACTGGACGACCTCCCATAATATAGGCGGCAACGGCTTTGATGCAACGAACAGGCAAAGGAAGTCTGGCCGGGTTTGTGTTTTTCCGATCCGGTATGCAAATCTCTTGTTTTTTAAATTTAATGTCATCAAGTCGTATCCGGCTGATTTCTTTTGGTCTGAGCCCTATGTAGAATCCCAGGAAAATCATGGCAGTTGTTCTGAGTTCTAATGGTGTAGTACCGGTCAAGCTTTCAAACAAACACCTTATTTCATCCGGTCTTAAAAACTTCGGTGGTATGCTCTGCGCAAAAACAGGCACCCCGATAATCAATGGGGCAAAATTTCTTTTCAATATCCGGTTCCGGTGCAGCCATGCTAAAAATCCACGAAGTATCGAACGGTGTGTTCCGCTGGTTCCCTTTACATAGTTCCTGTTATGCGCCGCAAGAAAAGCATCAATCTGTTCAATCCTGACCGTTTTCAGCATGATGCTGTTTTTATCAAGATAATCGCCAAAGGCGGTCAGTGTTCTTCTTGCGCGCAACATCTGAAGGCGACTGATATCTTTTACGCGGGTATAGTAATCGATGTATTCTTCGAAAACTTCCGGCAACGGCTGAACCGGTTTTTCTATCGGTCTCTTTATTTTGTTTTGCTTAAACAGATACCGGGAAAGTCCCCTTACCGCATGCGATGCACGGATAAGCCCGGATTCTTTTTGAAAGCCTTTTAATGTGTCAAACGTAAAAACTGCATCCCATGGAATTGCCCGTTGGGTTATAAAACGGGAAAAATACGTTAATATCTGCTGATACCGCATACTGGTGCTGTCAGCATATCCATTGGATATCATCCATAACAGATAATCACTGACGGCTTTTTCTAATCGCCTATCAACAGATAATGTCTTAACCATGTTCAGCCTCCCTTAAGCGATTGGCCGATAAGATTACGTATTGTGGCTGGATCATATTTTTCCATTTGCTGCTGAGATTTGAGAAGTCTTAAAGGTTGGTTTACGGGTTTTTCGGGCAGCGAAAGTAGCTGAAAGAAATATCCGTCAGATGCGATTAAGTCTTTATCAATCAAAGCATTCCGAGCATTCAGGTATTCATCTGTTGAAATCCTTAAAAGCAAACAAATCTTATCGTAGCTATAATAAGAAACTCCATTTCGATCAGCCGCCAATATAAGGAATACGTAAAGCAATAGTTCATGATGGGAGAGACTCTCCCAAAATCCGTCACGTAAAAAGCGATGCTCAATAAATGCAAAGCTGCTGGTTATCCTGCGCACTCGATCCGGAGAGAGTATTTTTGTTTTTATCATTGCTTACCTCCATTGCCAGCCACCTTATAACCAAAATTCAAGGAAAGCTATCGAGTCTCCTTTTGCAAGATTTTGACAAAAACACTTAACACCTTGTAATATCTACAATTTGTCCTTCTAACGGGTCTCTTTTTTTATTGAAGGGTATGAGCTTATAAGTACCTGGTTTGATATCAGAAAAATGCTTTAACGCGTCTCTTTTGCAAGATCGTTTCAAACGGTGTTTTTTATCCCGTTTTTTCTGTAATTCACGGTTTCGATCACA
>JAUWOS010000170.1 GCA_030611985.1 Desulfobacterales bacterium
AATGGGCGAACACAAGGTTCGCCCCTACAGTTGTCATTCGTTCCAATTCCTAAATTCCTAATCATCCAACCAATTCATCCGGAATGTCGGCATTTGTGTAAGCTTTTTGCACATCTTCGCAATCTTCAAGAGCTTCCATCAATTTTACCATCTGTTCCGCTTCTTTTCCTTTGAGGCTCAGGGTTGTCTGCGGAAGCATGGTGATTTCCGCATCAATGTATGAAATTGATTTATCTTCTATCGCTTTTTTTACTGATTCGAAATCCTTTGGATCAGTAATGATTTCAAAATTATCATCATCTTCTCGTACATCTTCTGCGCCCGCGTCAATAGCAATTTCCATGAGAGTTTCTTCGTCAGAAATCTTTCGTTCAACAACAATATAGCCTTTATTGTCAAACATCCAGGAAACACACCCGTTTTCACCAAGATTTCCTCCGGCTTTGCTGAAAATATGGCGAATATCCGCTACGGCCCTGTTCTTGTTGTCTGTAAGCGATTCAACAAAAACAGCAGCTCCTCCCGGGCCATATCCCTCATAAGCAGTCTCTTCATAATTGACCCCTTCAAGTTCCCCAGTCCCTTTTTTTATACCTCTTTCTATATTGTCTTTAGGCATATTTTCGCTTTTTGCTGCCTGAATAGCTGTTCTCAGCCTTGGATTAGCATCAGGATCTCCTCCTCCTGTACGCGCCGCAACAGTAATTTCCTTAATAAGTTTGGTGAAAATTTTGCCACGTTTAGCATCTGTAGCGCCTTTTTTATGTTTTATGCTAGACCATTTACTATGTCCTGACATGATTGCCTCCTGTTGAGACCTTTGGAAAATACCCCTTTTGTCCAATCTCTACATCGGACTCAAATTTAAATCCTCAAGATATTCGGTATCCTTCAAAAACATCGAAAAGTAGTTTACACTTTCGTTCCCAGGCTCTGCCTGGGAATGCATTATGTGAGGCTCTGCCTCTTGTTAGGTGTAAACTGGTAAATGAAGGATGCCGGATATTCAATATATTCCTGCGGTTAAAATTTTCGCCTTTCTTAAGGAACGTGGACAAAATTGGGTCTTTTTCAAAAGTCTTCTATTTTTTTTCTAATCCTATTATATAAATTTCCTTGCTCGCCTTTCGGCTGCTTTTTGGTTTGAAAATCTTATGTTTACTAAAATTCATTCTTACCGAATCCGAGAACTTATTGAAATCTTCTCCCTGGAAGATTTTGCAAACAAACAACCCGCCGTGCTTCAACAAGATTTGAGCAATTGAAAGCGCTTTTTCGGAAAGATTAAAAGACCTTGTAGAATCTACCACTTTATTGCCGGTTGTATCCGGCGCCATGTCGCTTATGACAACATCAAAATTTTTTCCAATCAATTTAAAAAAGTCATCATCAATAGAAAAAATATCTCTGGTGTAAATCTTGACATTAGAAGAAACCTTTATGGATACTGGTTGTAAGTCGATTCCAACGACCAGACCATTGTTTCCTGCCAAATTTGCAGCGTAAAGAAGCCAGGAGCCTGGAAAACAGCCAAGATCGAGGATTTTATCACCTTTTTTAATCAGATTATACTTCCGCTGTATTTCCTGAAGCTTATAAACCGATCTTGCAGGAAAACGTTCTTTTTCTGCCAGGCGCGAATAATGATCTTTCCATCTATTGCGCTTTAAGGTTGAACGTTTCATATATCCCTAAATCCCTAAATTTGTTTTAATTCCTAAAACAACATTTCCATACCTTCAGATATTGTTTTTATTCCTGTAAGTTCCATTCCATTTATTTTAGCCATCCGTTTTAAATTGGTTTTCGGCACAAGACATCTTGTAAAACCCATTTTTCTTGCTTCGGCAATCCTGGTTTCAATCCGGCCTATGGCCCTGACTTCACCTGTTAATCCAACTTCGCCAAGAACAAGCGTGTTGTTTTGAATTGACCTGTCTAAAAAGCTTGATGCAACGGCAGCAATTATTCCCATATCAATAGCAGGTTCATTAACTTTAACACCTCCGGCAATATTCATAAAGATATCATGCCCCATTAAATTCATGCCCAGTTTTTTTTCCATTACAGCTATAAGCAATGAAACTCTGTTGTAGTCAATACCAAGGATAGTTCTTCGAGGCGTTCCTAAATTTATATTGCCGGCAAGAGCTTGAAGTTCAATAAGAATAGGTCTTGTGCCTTCCATGCTTGACGTAACAACAGATCCGGGAGCATTCATGGAACGTTCGGAAAGAAATACAGCCGATGGATTGGCAATTTCATCCAGTCCATTTTCATTCATTTCAAACACACCGATTTCGTTGGTCGACCCAAACCTGTTTTTCACAGCCCGCAAAATCCTGAATACATGGTTGCGATCTCCTTCAAAATAAAGTACTGTATCGACCATATGCTCCAAAAGCCTTGGACCGGCTATAGCTCCGTCTTTTGTAACATGACCTACCAGAAGCGTTGGAATAGATGTTCTTTTGGCCATCAACATAAGTCCAAGCGTGGATTCCCTGACCTGGCTTACGCTTCCAGGAGCAGAACTCAGGTCTGGGCTGAACATGGTCTGTATTGAATCAATTACAATAACATCGGGCTTTACCGATTCAATCATCGGTAGAATCGAATTTATATCTATCTCCGAAACTACTAATAGATTATGGGAGACAGCAGAAAGTCTTTTACTTCGCATTCTTATCTGTCTGATTGATTCTTCACCGGAAACATACAACACCTTATGACCTTTGTTTGCAAGACCATGCAGGGCTTGCAGCACAAGGGTGGATTTGCCGATTCCCGGGTCTCCACCTATCAAAACAAGAGTTCCAGGAACAAGACCTCCCCCCAATACCCTGTCAAATTCTTTGATACCGGTTACAAGACGATATTCATCTTCGAGTTCAATAGAATCAATGGAGACAGGTTGGGTCTTGGAAGAGGACAAACCCAGTTTTGTTCCCTGAATCGATTTTGAAGCTTGTGCTTCTTCCGCAAAGGTGTGCCACTTTCCGCAGTCAGGGCATTTTCCCATCCATTTTGGAGTTTGATATCCGCACGCCTGGCAACAAAAGATTGTTTTTGAAGTTTTTTTCATTGTATGGGAAATTATAAAATTACGGACATTCTTTGTTTGTCCGTAGAGACGCAAAATTTTGCGTCTCTAAGAAATGGATTGTTAAAAAATGATTGATTATCACATTCATACTATGCTTTGCAACCATGCTGAATATCCCATGGAAGCATATATCCAAATGGCCGTTGATATTGGTTTGAAACAGATTTGTTTTCTGGATCATCTGACCATTAGAAAATCTGAAGGAGAGCTTTCAATGAGTCCCGACGAGGTTCCCTTCTATTTTCAGGCAGTACAGACTCTAAGGCATAGATACGATGGTGTTATAGATATTAAGGCGGGTCTTGAAATAGATTTTAATTCGGCGCATACTAACCTTTTTCAAGATATTGTGGATACATATTCATTTGATGTTATTGGAAGCTCATTGCATTTTCTCGGCAATCTTAATATAGTCAGCCGTGGTTCTGCCTGGAAGCACGGAATATTGAATACGGATTATATATACGGTCTTTATCTTGAGCAGTTGGAAAAGATGCTTGATTATAATTATTTTGATGTTGTATGCCATCTTGACCTGGTAAAAAAATTCGGCTGGAAATCTTCAATATCTTTTGATAAAGAATTTAATGAAATATTGTCAAAAATAAAAGGCAGAAATCTGACTGTTGAACTGAATACAAGCGGATACAATCATCCGGTTAAAGAGGCTTACCCTTCTTTCAATATTATAAAAAAATGCCATGAAGCAGGAATCGGTATTACTTTGGGTTCCGATGCTCATAATCCTGAAAGTGTTGGTCGGCATTTTGACAGGGCATTATCTTTGCTTGTTTCAGCAGGATATAAACATCTAACCACCTTTAAAAGACGCAAACCGGGTAAAATTTCATTAAGGAATGCCTGTTAATTCGTTCACGTTCCTAAACACTGTTGAAAGGCTGAGAATGAATCTGGAAACATTTACTGTAATCATAACCATAAGTATTCCGTTTTTTTTATTGACAATCTGGGCAATTGTAAATGTAGCCCAGAAGGATTTTGGCACTATAGGAAAAAAGGCTGTTTGGGTTGCTATAGCTTCTATCCCTTTTATCGGGTTTATAATTTATCTGATTTTCGGGTTCAGAAAAGGGAAAAAATAAATTTATTGCACAACAAATTAACCAATATGCCAAGGAGCGTCCCGCATAACTCCAATAATTCTATAGCGCCATAAATATCAAAATCCTCTTTATGAGGATTAAGAAGATCATGGGTAATTTTCTTGACGTTCCTGAGTAATTTTCTTGACGTTCCCGGGAAAACAGGTCTATTTTGCACTGCAAAATTCGCAAGAAATTCTGTATGAATACTTAGAATTCTGCAAGTGATGTCATTGACAAAGTAAAAGGGCAAATATCAAAAGATCGTGGGTTCGTAAAAAGTTGATTCTGCTGGAGTAAAAATAATTAAGGATAAAGAATTGGCGGGAGGCTTATCATGCAGACAAAGACAATACATGAAGAAATAATCTTAAAAGAGGTACAATGCCTGCCTCAACCTGTTCAGAAGAAATTGGCTAAAGTTGTACATTTTTTTAAACAGGAAATCATCGCACCTGATCTGGATGAAAGACGCGCAACCGATGAATTTCTATCTGTATGTGGAACATGGGAGGATGACAGAACCATTGAAGAGCAGATAAAAGATATCTATTC
>JAUWOS010000072.1 GCA_030611985.1 Desulfobacterales bacterium
GCACTTGTTTACAGCTTGCAATAAATTCTTGTTTGTAATCTGGTAAAAGCCGTAAAAACTCTTCTGCAAACCCATTAATATTCCAGATATGAACACCAGCTCTCACAGCTACTGCAAATTTTGAATTTGCAGTCAGCATATACCCGATCCTAAGTCCACATATACCGTAGGCTTTGCTCATGCTTTTGAAAATTGTTACATTTTGGTGCTTTTCGATTTCTTGTTCCATGCTAATCAGATCAGGATTCTCTACAAAATCTAAAAAAGATTCGTCAATAATCAGCATGCAGTTATTAGTTTCAAGTTTTTTTGCAAGACGAATGAGTTCGGGCTTGGAAATCAACAAGGATGTTGGATTGTTAGGCGTTACCACAACAGCCACATCAGCTTTTACCCTGATAGCTTCCGTAGCAAATTTGTCAATATCTATCTTAAAGGATGGGAATTCAAGAGGGAACTCAACTACTTTGCCGGAAGCGGCAGCATTGGCATATTCATTAAAAGAAGGCACGGGAACAATTAGCTTGCCTGATATATGACCGGATACTATTTTTATTAATTCAGCAGCTCCGTTGCCCACAACAATTCTTTCTGCTGGTTGGTCAATTATTTTACCAACAAGCCCGGCCAAGGCATCTTGGGCCACTGGATAATTCAGAACAAGGTCGTGAATTTGATCTTTAAAGTTTGTGAAAACAGCCTCTGGCGGGAAATAGAGATTATAAAGATAAGCATGATCCACAAAATCATACCGATAATAACCACCGTGTTGTTTAGAGATAAATTTGTACTTTTCAGCTTGAATCTTATAATTATTTTGTGTCATATGAAATTCTTGTTATTATTTTTGGTGTTGTTCGGTGTTGCACTATTGTTCAATTGCATAACTCAAAAAACAGGTTATAAAACAGGAACAGTTTTAGTAGCTATATGATTGTATAATGGAAATAATTTCTCAGCCTTTGCCAAATCTTCGATAGTATCTATTTCATACCATGGCTTGCTGTCAAAAGAGACCATATCAAAAGAGAGGCTGCCATCAGAAATCATTTCAGCAAATATGATTTCGTAATAGTCGTTTGTTTTGCCATCTGAAATATGCTGATCTAATTTTTTGACAATACGATGCCACGAACTAAGAGAAATGCAATAAATATTAACTGTTTTATATGAATCCACAGCAAGGTGGGATTTGTTGTCCTTAAAAAATGCTTCAACTTGTTTAGATCGATTGATTGTAACATATGTCCCGTCCATCCACGCTTGCATCTTTGCAACAGCTATTCTATCAGGATACAGCATGGATTTCAGAAGTGAACCATCAAACACAAGATCACTTTCGAGTAGCAGGAATGACTCATTGATAATTTCACGCGCCATCCAGAGAGAATAGATATTATTGGTCGTCTTGTATGGCGGACTAAAAATGTAATCAATTACGATGTCACCTATCCGAGTTCCCAGAAAATCCTTAATGCAATTTTCCAGATACCCTGTAACCACGACTAGACGTTTGAAACCATGTAGACTCAGATTTGAGACCAAACGTTCGAGTATCGATATGCCACTGACTAACGTTAAACATTTAGGGGCATTTTGCGATAAAGGATAAAGGCGGCTGCCTATTCCGGCTGCAAGAAGTAATGCGGTAGTCACAGGTTCTTTATGGAAGTAGCTATGTTTCAAATATATACCTTTTTTAAATTTTTTAACATCTTAGGTAACTCGCAACAAACAACCTACCCGACCAGCAATTCTCATTATGATGTCGTTTGATCGCAAAACGCTGTGTAAACGTATCCTATTCATAAAACGTGGAGTGACTAACTTGAAAAAGACTATAGTCAAAAGATACTACCTGAATTATTCCGGGTACGTGGCAAAACGACGCAGAAATACATACTTCCGCTATAATATATTGTTGTCGGGACATTAAGAATATTGTGAAAATTTGAACGAATTGAAATTACCGGTTACTGATCTATTCAATTTGTGGCTGGAAATTTTGAATAATCAGCTCCGCAAGGGAGGGCATGCTGAATTTTTTGGAAACCCGATCGGCTATATATTCGTAGGCGTTGACACCAAGTTTTTTTGCAGTTTGAGCAATAGTTAAGAATGAATCTTTGGCCTTGGTGCCTTCTTTTGATTTTGTTTGCAAACTGACATCTTGTCTGCGTTTTTCCACTCTTGCACCCAATTCAGAAGCATTGTTGTGCAATGGTAATTCAGGATGTTTCAGAACCGTGAGAAGAGCATCCTTATTCAACATTGTCTGTGGTAATCAGAATTTCTTGTACAACGATAGTCTCATAACCCTTGAATTCTGCATCGTCCGGCAAATTTGATTGATCAATTTTACAGATTTCCGTCCGGTCTATCTCAATCTTATTCTTCTTTGCTTTGGATTTCCTTTTTTCTTTCGGTTCCCTTTTTTTCCTCTCTGAATCCGAAGATACGTTGCCTTGGTCTCCTTTTGTCTTACCGAGAACCTTCGGTTTTCCATCTTCTCCTTTGAGCAGGTTCACTTCATCTCGCAGCTTCTGGTTTTCTATCTTTAATGTTTCATTATCTTTATTTAAAGGTTCAACTAATTGAAAAAGATCAAAAACGGCCTTTGGCTCAAACTTATTGCCAGACACATCCAACTGGATGTCTGTTTCCTGAAGAATTTGTTTTAGTTCTGAAGAATTCATATATTTAACTGTAGCATCATTTTCCTGTTATGTATACCTTAAAAGTGCAGCAATTCTCATTATAGAATATTTAATGGAATTTCCCAAGGTTATGCAGCAATTCTAATTATGGCTTTTGACGTATTTCATAGAATGGAGTTAATAATGGCCGAAATTTCATAAAAAAACGATAACTACTTGTAAATATACAATATCTTTGCTACAGACAGGTGTAAGCATACCTGCTATGAAACAGTAAGCAGCAAATGTGTTATATCAGGAGGAAACAATGCCGGTTTATAATTCTAAGTGCGAACCTTTTGCATTTGATAACCTTGTGGATCAATTTCGTTTTGTGATAGAAGAGTTCCCTGATAAACGAACAGGGAATAATACTCGTTACACTATTGAAGACGCCGCGTTAGGAGCTTTTTCGATTTTCTTCACCCAAAGCCCATCCTTTCTCGCATTTCAAGATGCGATGCAAAAGGCGAAAGGTAAAAGTAACGCTCAGACCCTCTTCACAATGGACCAGATTCCTTCTGATAACCACATCAGAGATTTGATGGATGTAGTGCATCCTTCTTACGTGTTTCCAATGTTTTCCTATATTTTTGATGGACTGAATACATTAGGTTATCTGGAGGAATTTCGTTCCATCAATAATAATTTGCTGATTGCATTGGATGGGACACAGTATTTTTCCTCACAAAATATTTGTTGTGAGAACTGTAGCCGAAAGGAACATAGGAATGGAACTGTAACTGTAACTTATTTTCACACCGTAATTACACCGGTAATTGTAGCCCCTGGCAATGATAAAGTCATAGCTTTGCAGCCGGAATTTATTACACCACAAGATGGTCACAAAACTCCCCGAACGTAAAAGGTAACTTTGAATTTGATCTAATAATAAAAAATGACCGTAAGAAAAATGATTGACATTTGACATAAAGAGTTGTATTTATATGACACATAATGAAATCTACAAAAGCAGAATTAGCTCAGCGAATAAATACAGCACTATTGCTGATAAGAAAATACAATTCTACCTCAGAAGCAGTAAGCATAATGGCAGGACAATACAGTATCTCAAAACGCCAGGCATATCGATATCTGCAGGAGGCAAGCAAAGTTGGAAAAGAGATTGCTGTTCCAGATTCCAAAATTGCTTTTACTGTAAAATTATCTCGGAAACTTGTTCAACGACTACGGGAGCATGCAAAATCTTCAGAAAAAAAATTGAGCGAAATAGTAACTCAATCTTTGGAGGACTTTCTCCAAAATGGACGGGGACGCCGTCAGGAAAAACAATAGAGATATTAAGCTTGAATATAGCTATGATCGATTAATGGACATGAAGATTATTCAAGCTTATCAGCTTTTAGTTCCTGATAAATTTTGGGTTACAAATTCAGAAAATCAAACTTTAAACACAATAGAGGAAAGCCCGGAACATGCAAGTGGCAGGGATATACGCAAGAGTCTCTTCGGATCGACAAAAAGAAGAACACACTATTGATAGCCAGATTGCATCCCTGGTTGAGTATGCACAGCATGAAAAGTATTTGGTTCCAGACGATTGGATTTTCCAGGATGAAGGCTATAGTGGTTCAATATTGGAACGACCCGGACTGGAACGTCTTAGAGATTTGGTCTCTGAAGTCCAGATTGAAACTGTCTTGATATATTCCCCGGATCGGCTGAGTCGCAAATATGCTTATCAGGCTTTTGTTAACAGAGGAATTTTCACGTCATGGTGCAGATGTCGTTTTTATTAAATCTCCAAAAGCTACTACACCGGAAGAACAACTGTTATTACAATTCCAAGGCATGATTGCTGAATATGAACGGGCACAAATAATTGAGCGCACAAGGCGTGGCAAAAGGCATCGTGCTAAAACGGGATCAATCAATGTTCTTTCAGGCGCGCCCTATGGTTATCGATATGTTAAAAAGACTGAGCATGCTTCAGCATACTATGAAATTATTGAAAAAGAAGCGGAAATTGTCAAAAAGGTCTACAAGCTGTACATTGAAGATGGCTTGAGCATAGGTGCTCTATCCCGATGGTTAAACGACCATGATATTCCTACCCGCAAGAGAGTTTCCCAGTGGGAACGTTCCACAGTATGGGGAATGTTGCGCAATCCTGCTTATAAAGGTACAGCATGCTTTGGCAAAACCAAAATAACCGAAAGAAAAAAAATAACGCGCCCGTTGAGGCAAAAAGGTGGTTTTTCATCTCGCCGCAGTGCAAACCATGAACGTCCTAAAGAAGAGTGGATCGAAATACCTGTACCTTTAATAATAGAAGAAGAAGTATTTTTAAGAGCAGGAGAAAAATTAGAAGAAAATAAGCGTTATGCCAAAAAGCGCACAAAAGAGCCGACCTTACTCCAAGGTATTTCAGTTTGCAATCAATGTGGATACGCATATTATAGGACTTCTACCAGAACATCTAAAAAAAAGATATATTATTACCGTTTGTTTAGGTTCAGATGATTATCGATATGCCAATGGACGAGTATGTCAAACCAGGCCTATTCGCCAGGATTATCTTGACGGGATTATCTGGAAACAGATTATTGACTTGCTTGGGAATCCAGGTTTAATTCGATCCGAAATTCAACGAAGAATTCAAACAATTCAAACTTTCAATCCCACCAAACAAAGAAAGGAGGTATTGGGAAAAGAGATCATAAAAGTTGCAAAAAGTATTGAAAAACTTTTGGATGCATACCAAGAGGATCTTTTGCAACTGGATGAGTTGCGCAGCCGAATGCCGGATTTAAGAAGAAGAGAAAAAACGTTAAAATCAGAGTTTACAAGTATTGATAGCATATATGCTGATCAACAGGCCATTCTTAAACTAACTGAAAATATAGAAGATTTTTTATCAAGCTTGCGCAAAACATCCGATACGATGAGTGTCACAGAACGACAAAAAATACTTCGCCTTCTTGTGAAAGATATTCTTATTGATGATGAGACAATCAGGATTAGACATTCTATACCAGCTACAAAGTTCAATATACCTGTTGGATCGGGTGAAAGCACTAAAATACCAAGTTACCTTTTACGTTCGGGGAGTCAAGAAACAGGACTGTGAGAATGCGGCAGCGAAAAGATGGTTTGTCGAATATGGCCCGCTGTATAAGAAGCTTGGAGTTACCATTTTAGGCGATGATTTATACTGTCATCAACCGATATGCGAGAGTATCCTGACAGAAGGGTTTAATTTTATTTTAGTTTGCAAGCCTGATTCTCATAAAACTCTCTATGAATGGACAGCAGAATTTGAGAACATGGGAGAGGTTCAAATCCTGGTTATCAAGCGCTGGACAGGAAAATATTATGAGATTGATACGTACCGTTTTGTTAATCAAGTGCCTTTGCGTGACGGTGAAGATACTCTATATATAAACTGGTGTGAGCTCACTACAACACATGATGATGGTAGCGTCGTGTATAAAAACGCTTTTGCCACCAATCATGAAATCACAAAAGAAAATGTAAAAGAGATTGTTGAAGCAGGTCGTGCACGCTGGAAAATAGAGAATGAAAACAATAACACACTTAAAACCAAGGGGTATCATCTTAAGCATAACTTTGGTCATGGCAAGAAGTATCTGGCCTCTCTCTTATTAACCTTAAACATTCTTGCTTTTCTGTTTCACACAGTGCTTGGGATGGTGGATAAAAAATATCAACTGATTCGTGACAACCTTTCTGCTCAAAAGACCTTTTTTGACGATATCCGTGCTCTGACCCGATATATATGTTTTGATAGTTGGGATGAGATGCTCACTTTTATGATACGCGGTCTTGAAATCGAATTTATTGATACCAGTTAGATAGCAGCTTATTTTAGATATGATAACAATCAGTTAGCTTTATCCGGTGTGGAAGATTAGTCGCACTTCCGGACATCAACGGATACGTTTGGCCAAAAAATGGTTGCAAGAAAGGGGAACAGTGTTCTGCAATAAAAAGTTGCGTTAGTTTGATCAGTCTTGGGCGGTTTTTTTACTCACTTGGCTTGATTTCTTATAACCGATGCAAAAACCAAGCTGAAAACAACACTGATGGCTACTATTAAAAGTCATAATTAGAATTGCTGATCATCCAGTCACTGTAATACTCTCTAAATATATACTTATGTCCTTCTATTCCTGTAGTTGCATTTGAAGCAGTTACAGCTCCAAAACAAATTTTCCCCCTTGATTTTGCTGCTTTGCCACTGGCAATTGCCACACCACTGGACACACCGCCAAAAATCATTTCGCATCCTTCATTATCAATTAAATCTTCCACATTTTTCTTTGAAAGCAAAGCATCAGACTTTGAATCCCTCCTTACAACTTGTATCTTTTTACCCAATATCCCGTCTGATCCATTAATCTCTTCGACTCCCATCTCAGTCGCTCTCAACTGTGCCAATCCTTGCACTGAGTAAGGTCCTGTTTCAGGATAATTCAGTCCTATTTTGATATATTCTCCAGCAAATACCATTTTAGATATAAATAGCAGCCCTGCAAGAATAAATAAAAACTTTTTCACCTCAAAGCTAATCTTCATCCGATATCCCTTCTTTTTTTGCTTCTGTTTCAGTTTTGGATTTCAAAATCCTGAAAAGATCAACGAGCAAAACAATCTCTTCTCCCTTGAGAATAACGCCCCAAATTGCTGTCAGTTTATTGAATCTCTTAATTAATAGCGGAAGAGGCTGAATAGAATCTGTTTTAATGCTTATAATCTCTTCGGGCTGGTTTATTATTATACCTGAAGCAGGCGATTTGTCTTTTATTAGAAGAATTTTTGGTGATTTATATAGAACTTTCTTTCCACGAAAAGGGATCTTCTGATGAAACGCAAAGATATCAACATCCTCGACCTCCACATGATTCGGCTCGCGTATCTGAGATATCTGCTTAATGCTTATTGACTTAGCTGCCAAAGATATATATACCCCCCCCCTGCAAAAAAAAAGGGGGGGGGTAAACAATGCCCAGCCGCTATAGGAAGCGAAGCTTGCTGGACTTTCAAAAGAGCTTTGCCACGAACGAGACGTGTATCAACCATTTGGCGAACCTGAGATGGGATGAGGGATTTGCCTGTCCTCGGTGTGGTCACGACCAGTTTTGGTTGCTTGCCAAACGCGGTCTGTTTGACTGCAAACAATGCCGATATCGTACAAGTGTAACAGCCGGAACCATTTTCCATAAGACCAGAACGCCATTGATCAAGTGGTATTGGCTTCTGTTCCACATGGCTATGAACAAAGTAGGCGTTTCCGTGGCTGATATGCAGCGGTTGCTTGAAATTCGGCACTATAAAACTGCATGGTTGATGGGACATAAAATACGCAAGGCAATGGCTGATCGCGATGCGAGATATCAACTGACGGGTTTGGTAGAAATGGACGAAACGTTTTTCGGTCCTCGAGGGAAGCGTCGCGGGCGTGGAAGCGAGAAAAAAACAATGGTCTTATGCGCCGTGTCGCTTTACCGAGACTGCAAGGGGCAAGAGCGGCCAGGGTTTGCGCATATGCGCGTGGTGGCGAATGCCTCCGCCGAATCCATTGACGATTTCCTGGACCGGCTTAGTTGTGCAGCGCAAAGCAAAGAACGACGGCAGCTTATGGAAGCGATCCGTAGCGACGGATGGCAATCGTATAGCAGAGCCGCCAAAAACAAGAACTTGGTCCACTACAAGGTTGTCCTTCGAGATCCCAAAGCCGCTGGAAGACTTCTGCCTTGGATACATCGGGTCATCAGTAATGCCAAAGACGTCATTGGTGGAACTCACAGAGGGGTTTCTGATAAGCATCTGGAAAGCTACCTTAGCGAGATTTGCTACCGTTTCAACCGCCGTTATTGGGAAAAAGAACTTTTTGATCGGCTGGTTCGGGCCTGTGTGACCACCCAAACTGTCACATACAACGAAATCATACGTCGACCCTCCGCTACCAGAATGAGCTTTGGCAGTTAAGTCAATAGGCATATCTGCTTTATATCTATTCCTAACACGACCCCCATTATCTTGAAGATCATGAGATCGATCTCTTTAAGTTCTCTGTTTCCGATCTCAGCCAGTTTGTTCATCCTGTTAACTTTCCAAAAATTTTTCCGATGTCAAAGACTGTAACATTTTTTTTATTGTAAGTGGTTTCTCCAAGAACAAATTCTTGAATAAATTTATCTAAAGTTGAGATAGGCGGTTTAATAGAGTTCGCAGGAACATTGATTACATCTTCAACAGAATCGACCAATATGGCAGAGCGTACACCATCTTTATCCGCAATAGCTATACGACTATTCCTGACAATCTTTACATCAGGCAATCCAAGAAACTTATGAATATCAAATACAGACTCGATATCTCCCCTGACATTAATTATTCCCAGAATGAAATCAGGTGATCCCGGGACATAGCTGATACTTTCTACCGGCAATATTTCTTTAATATCACTGCCAATAAAAGCGTAATAATCTTCCAAAAGTGAAAAAATTACCAATTCAACCTTTTTTTCATCTACAGCCACAATTTTTTTCACATCTGTTTGCTTATTTACATCACCCAAAATACGCCCTCCCTCCCCACGAATGCCGAATTTAACCTAATGGCTCGCTCATTTCAGGTTTAAAGAACACTACTTGACAAGGAGTTCTATTGCCTTATTCCTTGCATGTGTGGCAGATATCTGTCCTTTATCAAAGATGGACTCGCCGATAGAAAAGTCATATCCTTTTGGCATAACAGTATAGCAAAGCGGTCCCGACCAACAAGAGCTTTTTTAACTTAATGTTTTTAGCCATTCTTGCTTCTGTTTTTTAACCTGTGCTTTACCCCACATACCCAAAACCTTTGGATCGGAACAAACAGCCTCTACCATAAGGTTGAGCTTCTCCTGTTCGGTTTTTCCATCTATTCCGGCAGCTATTGCCTTGGTAATAAGGAAATTTCCAATAACAGTTCCGAATATATCAATCAATTTGGGCTTGATAATCGTATCTCTGACTGACCTGGCATTCATATAACCTTCCTTTTTACAATAGCTAATTTTACAATATCTAATGCTCTACCGTCTGCCGACACTAACTCAATTGCAAGAGGCATCCGTTGTTGCCACATACCTTTACCGAATAGACCCTAACTCGCGTAAATATTTCAAGGATTCCATTGCTGTTGACTCGTCTATTTTGTGTATGGCAAATCCAGCATGTACTATTACGTAATCTCCGACGCTTGCATTTTCAAGAAGGAGTAAACTTATCTCTCTTTTAACGCCGGCAACATCAATTGTTCCGATAGTATTTTCAATTTTTACAATTTTAGATGGAATCGCAAGGCACATTATACATTGCTCCTTTTTAAATCTGCTATTTTCCGGCTTACCCCGCTCTTAAGCCAATTGATCCAAGGACCAAAGCCTTCTTTGGTTTTTGCCGATATTTCAAAGATAGGCATGCCCGGATGTATCTGCAGGATATTCTTGACAACCTCTTTCCGATCATAATCAAGATACGGAAGCAAATCTATTTTATTTATTAAGGCCGCATCGCATACGCGAAACATCAGTGGATACTTTACAGGCTTATCTTCTCCTTCCGTCACGCTAAGAACTACCGCTCTTGCATCCTCGCCTATGTCAAATTCGGCAGGGCAAACGAGGTTCCCAACGTTTTCCACAATCAAAAGATCAATGGCATCGAGGTCAAGGTTTCCGGCGGCTTTTTCTATGACATGGGCGGCAAGATGACAGTCACCTCCAAACTCATCTGTATTTATCTGCACAACAGGCACACCGGTTACGGCAAGCCGGTCAGCGTCATTGGTGGTGCAAATGTCTCCCACTATGATAGCGCTTTTTATTTCCGGCATTATATAAGAGATGGTCTTTTCAAGAGTGGCAGTCTTGCCGGATCCAGGAGAACTCATCATGTTGAGTACAAAAACTTTCTTTTCCGCAAACATTCTCCTGTTCTGCTGCGCCATTGTATTATTAACATCCAAAACTTTACGGACAACCTTTATTTCCATGTGAATATCCTTGTTGCTGGTTTTTCTTTAATTCGTAACATTTCAGCCACTAAGGCATAAAGATACAAAAAAAAGGGGGGATATAATTTGGGAAAATTAGTAACTACTGCAGGTGGATAGACTGGTAGTTATACGGGACGCTCCTTGATATGTTGGTTAAATTCGTAATTAAAGAATCAAGCAATATTGATTTTTATGTTATATCTTCAATAAGTTATTGCTTTTTGACTATTGTAAATTTTTTGTATTGCACCCGTTTCTAATGCTTCAGAATAGGAGGCGCCCATCATCATGTTGTAATGAGCTTCGTGCCCTGATTTAATGAAAATTTGTTTAAATACTACAGGTAACCATTAATAGTTGAATCGTCAATCGAAACGAATAGGTCATCATGAGCGAAATGCGATCCAGCATTAACCCATGAGAACAACGAGTTGCATATCAGCTTGTCCTTTCCTTCAAAATAACCACAAATAGTGTCCGGATCTATATGTCC
>JAUWOS010000012.1 GCA_030611985.1 Desulfobacterales bacterium
CGTGAGACAGTTTGGTCCCTATCTTTCGTGGGCGCAGGATATTTGAGAGGAGCTGTTCCTAGTACGAGAGGACCGGAATGGACGAACCAATGGTGTTCCAGTTGTCGCGCCAGCGGCATTGCTGGGTAGCTAAGTTCGGAATGGATAACCGCTGAAAGCATCTAAGCGGGAAGCCAACCTCAAGATAAGATATCCCTTCAGGAACTCAACTCTGTGTTATGAGAGCGGGGTGACTGACTGAAGACTCCTTGAAGACTACAAGGTTGATAGGCCAGGTGTGTAAGTCCGGTAACGGATTCAGCTAACTGGTACTAATAAGTCGTGAGGCTTAGCCACAAAATAATTGACACAAATATTTGAATGTTTACAGTTACTGTTTTTTATATCTAAGTTGCATGCATTTAAGCATTTTGTATTTTGTTTAATGCATAACACGTAAAGTTTTTTCGGTGGCGATGGCGAAGTGGAAACACCCGTTCCCATCCCGAACACGGAAGTTAAGCTCTTCAGCGCCGATGGTACTGCATGGGAGACTATGTGGGAGAGTAGGATGCTGCCGAAAATTTTTATATAACCCGGAATCAGTTGATGATTCCGGGTTTTTTTATGTTAGTCAATAGCCCATTTAAGCAGCAAGCTTCCCCACGCAAAACCTGCTCCAAATGTCGAGAGAATTATCCGATCACCCTTGTTCATCATTCCTTTCCGATAAGCTTCTGACATGGCAAGTGGTATTGTGGCCGCAGTGGTGTTTCCGTATTTATCCAGATTGATAAAGACCTTGTCTTGATTAAATCCCAGTTTTTTTGCTACAGCATCAATTATTCTAAGGTTAGCCTGGTGAGGAATGAGGAGCTTTATATCGTTATTTGTAAGCTTGTTTTTTTTCATAATTTTTGTTGTAACATCTGCCATTCCTATTACAGCTCGTTTGAATACTGTTTTGCCGTCCTGATAAACATAGTGCATTCTTTTGTCAACGGTTTTATGAGAGGCGGGCAGCAAACTACCACCCGCAGCTATATTTAGATATTTGTTTCCTGAACCGTCAAGATGAAGAATAAAGTCCTCAATTCCAAGATTGTCATCATTTGATGGTTCCAGTAAAGCTGCTCCTGCGCCATCTCCAAACAAAATGCACGTATTTCGATCCTCGTAATCAATCATAGCGCTCATTTTGTCAGCTCCGATTACCATGACTTTTTTATGTTTTCCGTTTTCTATAAATTGGGAAGCGACAGATAGAGCATATACAAATCCCGCGCAAGCGGCATTTAAATCAAACCCCCAGCAATTAGTAGCTTTCAGTTCTTTTTGGACAATTGCCGCTGTTGCTGAAAGCATTATATCGGGAGTTGATGTGGCAACAATTATAAGATCAAGTTCGGCTGCTGATATATTTCTCTGCTCAATGACCATCTCAGCGGCTTTAACAGCCATATAGGATACTCCTTTATCCTTTTCCAGAATTCTTCTTTCTTTAATTCCTGTGCGGGAAATAATCCATTCGTCATTTGTTTCAACTAACTGTTTAAGATCGTTATTTGTAAGTTTTCGGTCTGGAACAAAGTGTCCGACTCCGGTTATGATTGCTCGCATTAAAAACCCTCCTGATGGAAATTTGGCGAATAATTCAATCGTATCAAAACAAGATTTGATATCATATGTAATTTCCCTATTGCTGCAAAATTCTGGGGTATCTAAGGAACGTGGAAGTTAATTCGTTCACGTTCCTAAACAGACTCTTACAGCGTTAATCTAAAAAGATCCACTAAATCATCGTCTTTCATTTCGGTTATCCAGCCACCACCGGCATTGGCAATAATATCCTGTGACAATTTTGATTTTTCTTCCAGCATCATGTCAATTCTCTCTTCTACAGTACCCTTGGTCAAAAATTTGTGTACAATAACATTCTTTTTTTGACCGATTCTGAATACACGGTCGGTTGCCTGGTTTTCCACAGCAGGATTCCACCAGCGGTCAAAATGAATTACATGATTTGCTTCTGTCAGGTTTAATCCCACACCACCGGCTTTTAAGGATAACACCATAAATGGAACATAGCTTTGACTCTGGAATTGTTCAATAATTTTTTTTCTTTTGCTCACCGCCACACTTCCGTGCAAAATCAACCCTTTTTGCTTAAAGATGTTTTCCAGAAAATCGCAAAGCGGCTCTATAATTTCCTTGAACTGAGTAAAAATCAGCACTTTTTCTCTTTTGTCATATATTGTTTCGCATATTTCACGAAGTCTTAAAAATTTGCCGCTTTCTTTTTCTTCAAATCCTCCGGTCCCGAGATATTGGTCAGGGTGATTGCAAATCTGTTTGAACTTCATAAGCGAAGAAAGAATCAGCCCTTTTCTTTGAATTCCTTCTACCTCGGCTATTGTTTGCTTTATTTCTTCGACTATATTCTTATATAAAAGAACCTGTTTTTTGCTTAAAGGCGCATATGTTTTCATCTCAATCTTTTCGGGCAGATCGGAAATAACTGATTTGTCTGACTTTAAACGCCTTAAAATATATGGACTGATGAGTTTGCGCAGTCTTGAATAGCCGGAATTATCATTTTTCAGCCCTTTTGAAAATTGTTTGAACTCTCTGGCATTGCCGAGCAGTCCTGGATTTAAAAAATCAAATAATGACCAGAGGTCTGTCAGACGATTTTCAATAGGAGTCCCCGTTATTACGATCCTGTTGTATGAAGTGAGATTTTTTATTGCTTTAGCCTGTTTTGTCCCCGGGTTTTTAATGGCCTGCGCTTCATCCAGGATAATGTAGTTCCAGGAATAGGATTGTAGCCATTTATACCTTTGAATCAACGCATATGTTGTTATAACAAGATCGAACGCATCTAATGATTTTTTATCCTTTGTAACATTATCTTTTTTCATGCCCGCTCCTGAATGCGCAATATGAAATTTAATTTCAGGAGAAAATCGTTTAATCTCATTGTCCCAATTGGAAATAAGAGAGGCCGGAACTATTAACAGACTGGCTTTATCAGGTTTTCCTGATGTCGTAATATCATTTTTTATTTTATTTAAAAACGCAAGAGCCTGGATTGTTTTGCCAAGACCCATATCATCTGCAAGACAGGCTCCAAACTGAAGTGAATGCAAGAAATAGAGCCAGTTTAATCCCTTTTTTTGATATTTTCTCAGTTTTGCCTTAAACCCTTTGCCTGGCATTACTGAAGTGATCAGGGCAGGATCACGCAACTTCCGTATAACCGATTCCAACCATTTTCCGTTTGAAATATCATGATCTATTTCCTGTGTGTCAATGCCCAGATACTTTTCAGGCATAAGCTGCATTCTGAGTGCATCTCTCAGACTCAATCCATCATCATGCACCATTGTTTTTGCTTTTTCATAGGCATCCAGAGTCTGCTTCAGTTTTTCCTGATCTACTGCTACCCACTTATTCTTTATAAAAGCGAGTCCTTCTGATTCATCTAATAATTGTCTTGCTTCCTTTTCTGAAATATGCGTGTTTCCGAGAAATAACTGTGCATTGAAATTTAAGATCGCATTCATACCCACAAAAGATGGCCTGGAATCGCCAATGCTAAGATTTAGTCTCAGACTTGACCTGTTTCCTTTCCACCAGTTTGGAATTCTGCACAAAATGCCCGATTCTTCATAAACATTGATTTCTTTTAGAAAAGAAAATGTATCTTTTGCTGTCCAGGCAAGAGGATGAAAAAGTTCTCCGGTTTCAAGAAGATCAGCAATTATCGGGCTCTTTTTTGCAGCTATATGCACTGTTGCAAGAAGTTCCAGAAGTTCATCATTTCCATATTCTTGTAATGCGTATTTAAGCGGAAGGTGTTTAGAGCGTCCCTGCTTGTTTAGCCTGGTGGAATAGGTCGCCATAAAAGCAAATGGATAATCATCGCTTTTGTTTTCCACAAGATGAAAAAAAATCCTCCCTATAAGATGTACATTGGGACTATATGTTCTGATAAAATCTTCAACGGTTCCATTAAAAGATTTGATCGCAAGGGTAAATGAGCGGTTTAATTTTTTCCATATATCTTCAAGCAATTTCATGCTCAAGTATTCCGAACCGATCATCATCGGAACCAGCTCTAAACACATTCTTAAATCATCTTGTTCCATCAAAACCTTTGCTTTATGGCGCAAGGTTTCCAGTTCAGGCGTCTGGCTCAATCTTTTGACAAAAGCTTTTGTAAAATTCCGCCAGTATTCAAGAGAAGGAGAAAGTTGTACCCTATGATCACAAAACCCCAGAAACAAAAGCCATAAATCGGTGTTCACGGAGAAACGTCTGTATATCTCTTTTTGTAGCACCCTGCTGCTCTTGCTTATGTCATTTTGCGCATCTGTCCATTCCAACTGAAGATAACCGGTTGGCATAACAACAACGTTTAATTCCTGATTCATTATTTTCTGCATGAGCCGACTCCAAAAGAGAATTTGAATTCAGGTTTTATACAAGAAAGGCTTTCAGAAGACAAGAACCAAACTTGTCTACGTTCCTAAAGCATATAGATTCGGTTTGGGCCAGGGCTTAAAGATCGAACAAATCTGGCCCAAATCTATGCGCCTGCTTGTGGAAGTTATTTCGTCCATGTTCCTGGCTACCAACTTAAAGCGGGACAATTTGTAGGGTGGGCAATGCCCACCCTACTGTAACTCCTTGAGATTACAAGGTGTCCCGTCTTGCGTTGGCAGCCGATTTGACGAAAAAATCTTGAAGTCTTTTTTCTTCTGTCTTTATGTTAAAGATATTTTCCTTAACACAAAGCATTTCCGTACATTTTTTGGTGAGATTGATTTTGACTTGAGATTGATTTTGACTTGATCTTGATTGTTGATTTTATAGGAGGGAGGTCTTGAAGTATTGGAGATTGCCATTTAAGCCATCTATCTGTTCACCATTACCTCTTTTTTTGTAACCTTCAATTACTTTCTTAATTCTTGGGTAGATAATATTTATACAAATAAAAGTTTCCCAAACGACTTAACATTTTGTAATTGTTTAAATTAGCACACCGAAGGCGTACAGCATACAAGATTTAAGATTTAGGGTTCAAGGAATGCTACCATTTTTAATTTTAATCTTAAGTTATTAAAATTATAGCACAATAATTCATTTGGGAAACTTTTAATACAAATATTCTTTTCGTCCACGTTCCTAACGCACAGGTTGCAACTTTTTAAATCACCTGCACTGTTTTAATCGGACTTTTCATTTGGACGCCAAGTCATTTACTTTGAAATCATTGCTCTCATCATTTCACCGGCATTTTCAGCATGATCCGCTATGGAGCCTATTATTTCAGCCAATCTGACAGTATGAAATATTGTAACAGGATCTAACCCCACATTAAAAGCCTTCCGTTTTATTATATCTTCAGCTTTATCTGCTTTATGTTCCTGGTGGCGGATATTGCGAATAATCGCCTTAACTACGTTTCGTTGTTTTAAAGAGAAGGTTTCAAAGTACTTTCTTGCTTCAGATACCATTGTACTCAACTCTTCGATAGGATCCATATTTGCATCAATCAGAAGAAAAAAGTCTTTTTCAAGTTCTTCCGGAATTCCCGGTTTAATTCTATAAGAAATCCAGTCGAGAGCATCTTCCACAGTATCAAGAACGCTGTCTTGTTCTTGCAGATATCTGAATAACTGAAATTTATCTACAGGCATCATAGTTCCTTTTGGAAGATGACCGCGTATACTTCGCTTGATGGCATCCGCCTCACTTTCTATTTTAATAACTCTCTGCCTTAATTCTTCAAATGTTTTGCATTTTTTTGCAATATGACACTCTATAGCTTGTTGAAAAGCCCATGCACATTCTTTGACCTTTTCCGCATGTTCCTGAATACCATCAAAAGGTGATGTTATGAATAGTGACAGAAATGGTATACGCATATTTGTCTCCATTTTATAAAACGAGCTGAAATATTTTAAAAATAATCATGCTGGTAATTGCAGCAGCAGGCACAGTTAAGACCCAGTAAATAATAATTTTGATTATTATTCCAAAGTTGACTGCTTCTAATCCACGTGCAAGACCTACTCCCAGAACGCCACCTACGGCAGCATGGGTTGTAGAAACAGGAAGTCCCAATTTTGTTGCAATAAGCACTGTTGTCGCAGCGGCAAAATCAACGGAAAAACCGCGTGTATTGTTAAGCCTGGTAATTTTTTTACCGACAGTATCCATGACACGGTGGCCGGCCATGCCAATCCCGCAGGCAATACCTAAACCTCCAAAAAGAAGCAGAAAGACAGGCACTGGCACCTTGGCGCCTACACTGCCTGTTTTGACCAGAAAATAGATTAAAGCAAGAGGACCTACAGCATTAGCCACATCATTTGCGCCCTGCGCTAATGCAACATAGCAGGATGTTCCGATCTGAATATATTTGAACACATTTTCGGCTCCATCTTCGCTCTTTTTAATAAAGCAGCTAAAAAGTTTTTTTCCTGCAATTCCGAAAAAAAAGGCCAGAATGAATGCAATGGCTATTGCAGCAGGGGTCTCAATTGATAGTTTTTCACCCAAAGGTGTTTTGAAAAGAAAGGATAAAACAACTATAAAAAAAGTTATACCTGTAAAAAATGGCGATAGCTTAAGCGCCATGGCAAATGGATCTATCCTGGAAAGTATTGTTTTTATAATAAGTTTAAACATTAAATAGGCAATGACAAGACTGAAAACAGGAGAGATGATCCAGCTTATTACAACAGCGCCAAGCTTGCCGAAATTGATTACTGAAAATCCGCCTGCCATGATCCCAAAACCGATCATAGCGCCTACAATTGAATGGGTTGTAGAAACAGGGAGGGATTTCCAGGTAGCAAAACTGAGCCACAGCGAAGCAGCCAGAAGAGCGGAAAGCGCGCCGATAAGAGCTATGTGCGGATCGGCAAGGATATCGGTAGAAACAATGCCCTTGCGGATTGTGTTTGTAACATGAGAACCAATAAATACGGCTCCGGTTATATTCAGAATCCCTGCAATAAATATTGCCTGGCGAATTGTAATTGCCTTGGCGCCGACGGCAGAAGCCATTGAGTTGGCAACATCATTAGCGCCTATATTCCAGGACATGTAAAATCCCAAAATGTAACCGGCAATCAAGATATAATATTCTGTGGACATTGTTTTTTTCGATAGCTTGAGAAAATGCGTTCTTTTTGCGATTAAAACTGACTTTTATTGGTTAAAATCTAATTTTCAGGTAGTCCCTGAAAATAGTGCAGATCAATAATTTCAATAAGTTGCATATCATTTCTTCTAACAGCACATAGCGAAAATCAGGTGTTTACAAAGTAAAATGGGGCAGTATTTCCAAACCTGCACCGCTTTGTAAGTACTACCAAGTTTCATAAGTTCGATCTGTTGTCAATATATGTTTTTCTCAAAATTTGCTTTTTGCAAGAAATTGGTGCTTGAAATTTTATGTTGACATGTATAATAATAATGCAATTATGATATCTTACTAAAAAAGTTCTCAATAAGAATAACAATCTTAATCGCTGAATAGTTGTGGTAATTTTATATATGAAAAAAGTAGTTGGAATAAGATTCAAACCTACCGGCAAGGTTTATGACTTTGACTGTGGTGTATTTGTGCTTAATGTGAAAGATCGTGTTATTGTTGAAACCGAGCGCGGATTAGCCTATGGAATAGTAGTGGTTCCGCCTGTGCCACATGATAAATCCTTTGCCGGTAGATCAGGCAGGCTGTTGAAAAAGGTATTTCGGCTGGCAAATGAAAAAGATTTTCATCAAAGAGAAAAAAATCTTGAAATTGAGAAAGATGCCTATGTTTTCTGTCTTAAATGTATCAAAGAACTCAAGCTCAGGATGAATCTTTTTTCTGTTGAAAGCACATTTGATGCAAGCAAGTTGACGTTTTTTTTCACATCCGATGGCCGTGTTGACTTTCGGCAACTTGTAAAAATGCTGGTTAAACAACTAAGCGTCAGAATAGAGATGCGACAGGTTGGAATACGCAACCAGGCCAAGATGTGTGGCGGCGTTGGAAGATGTGGACGTGAAATTTGCTGTAGCACATTCATAGAAAAATTTGAACCCGTTTCCATACGCATGGCAAAGGAGCAGAGCCTCTCCTTAAATCCTACCAAGATATCCGGTTTATGTGGCCGGTTGATGTGCTGTCTTAAATTTGAAAATGAAACATACCGGATTTTGAAGCAAAAATTTCCAAAAATCGGCAAAACGGTAAAAACCAAAAACGGAAAAGGCAGAGTGATTCGCCATAATGTAATACAAAACTATTTAACAATTCGGTTAGATGGTGGTACAGATGTAGAAACAAAATTAGATGAAATCATATAAAAGGAATAGAGATAGAAAAATGTCCAGACCATTTTATGTAACAACACCGATCTATTATGTTAATGCAATGCCCCATCTGGGACATGCATACACTACTATTGCAGCGGATGTGGCATGCCGATTTAATGGTATGCAAAAAAAAGAAACTTTCTTTCTCACCGGCACAGACGAACATGGAGACAAGATAGTACGCGCTGCCAAAAAGGAGAATCTAAGCCCCAGAACTTACGTAGACAAGATGAGCGGGCTTTTCAGGAATCTCTGGCCTGAGCTTAACATCAAGTACGATTATTTTATACGCACCACAGATCTGGCGCATATTGCGGTGGTAAAGCAGATACTGCAAAAAATATATGATTCGGGAGATATCTATTTTAGTGAATATGAAGGACTTTACTGTTTTGGGTGTGAACGTTTCTTTGTTGAGCGTGAGCTGGTTGACGGCAAATGTCCTGATCATGGCGCTGCCCCTGAAATTATCAAGGAATCCAACTACTTTTTCAAGATGAGCCGCTATCAGGACTGGCTTATAGATCACATTAAGAATAATCCTGATTTTATACGTCCTGAACGTTACAGAAACGAAGTTCTGGCCTTTCTAAGGGAGCCGCTCGAAGATCTCTGTATATCCCGCCCCAAAAAACGCATTGAATGGGGAATTACTCTGCCTTTTGATAAAAACTACGTTACATACGTATGGTTCGATGCTCTTATAAATTACATTTCCGCACTTGGATTTCCTGACGGAGATTTGTTTAAAAAGTTCTGGCCGGTTGCCCAGCACATTGTAGCCAAGGATATCCTGAAGCCGCATGGAATTTACTGGCCGATTATTCTCAAAGCCGCAGGTATTCCGCTATATAAGCATTTGAATGTTCACGGATACTGGAATATTAATCAAAGCAAGATGTCTAAAAGTATCGGAAATGTGGTGCAGCCTCTTCAGCTTAAGGACAGCTATGGACTTGATGCTTTCAGATATTTTCTGATGCGGGATACGGTCTTCGGGCTTGATTCCGACTTCAGCGAAGAGGCGCTGGCGCAACGTATTAATACAGATCTGGCAAATGATCTTGGAAACCTCTTTTCCAGGGTTCTTGCCATGGTTCACAAATATTTCTCCGGCATAGTCCCTGAAATTGATTCTGTGGTTGAAGAGGAGCTGCAACCTGGCTTGAAATCAGATGCAATGAATACCATCGCCGAATTTGAAAAGACCATGAGGGCGTTTGCTTTTCACAAGGCTCTTGTGGCCATCTGGGAATTTATCAGCAAGATGAATAAATATGTTGATATTACAGCGCCATGGGTGCTTGCAAAGAAAAAATCAAGCAAAAAACAGCTTGAGGTTGTAATCTATAATCTCCTTGAAGGCTTAAGAATTATATCGGGCCTGATTTATCCCATAATGCCTGATACTGCTGCAAAAATGCAAAAACATCTTGGAATGGATCCGGAAAAGCCGTTTTATGATCTTGATTTGCTCAAAACCTGGAAAGGAATGGAACCCGGTACAAAACTTCCTAAATTGATCACGCTCTTTCCGAGGGTCGATCTGGAAAAGGAGAAACCCTATTCGCCGGAGAATGTTGATTTGAAAGCCACGTTTTCTGAAATTAAACCGGAAATAACCTTTGAAGAATTCAGTAAAATTGATCTAAGAGTAGCCACCATAGTTCATGCGGAAGTGATTCCAAGGGCAAAAAAAGTTCTCAAACTGGAAGTCGATATGGGAGAAAAGAGAACGATTGTGGCCGGCATTTCTGCAAGTTATAGCCCCGAAGATCTGATAGGCAAACAGGTAGTTATAGTTGCGAATTTAAAGCCCGCTAAACTAATGGGGATACTGTCAAAAGGGATGCTGGTTGCTGCAGTTGATGATAACGGGTGCAGCGTTGCGACCGTGGATAGAAAAGTAAAACCCGGAACTCCTTTGAAATGATGATTGGATGATTGGCGCCTCATCCCGTAAAATAAATGAATTCTAAATAAAAGTTTCTCAAACGACTTAACATTTTGTGATTGTTTAAATTAATTACAAAAAGCGTATGGTATATAAGATTTAAGATTTAAGATTTAAGTTCAGGGAATGCTGCCATTTTTATATATTTATGACTCTTTAAAACATTAATATATAAGAGGATAATCTTTAAAAAACTTTGGTTTATCAATTAGCACGCCGAAGGCGTACCATCAATCTTAAATCTTAATTCTAAGCTATTAAAATTATAGCATAACGATTCATTTGTGAAACTTTTATTCTAAAGAGATTGCTCAATTATGTCTTTTGTCTTAAAACGTAAAAAAACACGTCAGATAATGGTTGGAAAAGTAAATGTCGGCGGCATGGCTCCTGTTGCCGTTCAGTCCATGACAAATACATTTACTCAGGATATTTCTGCCACAGTCTCCCAAATAAAACGTCTGGAAGAGGCAGGATGTGAAATTGTCAGAGTGGCTGTGCCTGATGAGGAGTCAGCCTCTGCGATCTCTTCAATAAAGAAGAAAATTTCTATTCCACTTATAGCGGATATACATTTTGACTTTCGTCTTGCTATTGCTTCGGCTATGGCAGGAGCTGACGGGTTGAGGATAAACCCCGGGAATATTGGAAGTATGAAAAAAATAAAAGCCGTTGTTGACTGCGCAAAAAAATTTCATATTCCGATTCGCATCGGGGTTAATTCAGGTTCTCTTGAAAAAGATATACTGAAAAAATATAATGGTGTAAGCGCAGAGGGGATGGTTGAAAGCGCTATTCGACATATTGAATTATTAAGGTCACTTGATTTTAATAATATGAAGATTTCAATAAAGGCATCCGATGTCCATCGCACCATAGATGCTTACAGACTTCTTTCCTCTAAAACCGATCTTCCGCTTCATGTCGGTGTGACCGAGGCCGGATCACTTTATTCCGGAATCGTCAAATCTTCTCTTGGAATAGGGACGCTCCTTGCAGAAGGTATAGGAGATACGATCCGTGTTTCTCTGACCAGAGATCCAGTTGAAGAGGTGAGGGTAGGGTATGAAATTCTGAAAGCTCTAAATATTCGCCGGCATGGCCCCGAGATAATATCATGTCCTACCTGCGGCCGCTGTAATATCAATTTATTTGATATTGTAGAACGTGTTGAAAAGGCTCTTTTAACAAATCCTTTACCTGTCAAGATTGCAATTATGGGCTGCATCGTAAATGGACCAGGAGAAGCAAGGGAGGCTGATATCGGTATCGCGGGTGGCGATGGCGCCGGAATACTTTTCAAAAAGGGAAAAGTTGTTAAAAAATTTCCTCAAGAAAAACTGGTTGAGGTTTTACTGGAAGAGGTTGAAAGAATGGAAATCCCACTTCCAGAAAGGGAGTGAGAAACTCTGAATGTGACAAAGTTAGTGTTATTATAAGGCATAATGAAAGTTGGATATGCCTATTTTAATGCATAGCAAGCGGGTCTCAAATCCCAATTCTATGGCCGGATTTTGAGATTAGGCAAATCCGGCCATAGATCTATACGCCTGCTTGGAGAAGTTATTTTGTCTGCGTTTCTTAGTTTTCGGGCAGCGAAAACACCTTTCCACAAACCTTCCATCTGTTGTCTTCTTTTACAAGATTAATTATTTCATCAACCTTTTTATATGGCTCACCAGTAAAAAATGACTTTAATTGGGGTTTTCTGTAGCAGGTCAATTCGACCTTTGCTCTGCTGTCATCTTTACTGATAGTATTGGTTTTTATTTTATACAGTTTGTCTTTTACATAAAACAGGCCAAAACCGCGATCTTTTGCTTCTTTGGTAGCAAGGTAGATATATTTATCAACAACATTAACACCTTCAACCACTCTTCGTTCATCACACAGCCGTTCAGACATTGCCGACCCGTCCAGTCCGAAATACGCCTTGGCAAAATCAACAGCCGCTTTGTGATGGGTATCTATGTTGTCGGCAAAACAAAATACCACCTGTAAGAGCAATCCAAGCAGTATTACCAGACCGATAGTTATTATTGTGCCCTTGTTGTCTTGCGCCATCTGCTATTCCTCCTTATATTGAACCTTCATTCTATTAAAAACACCATCAAGCCATCAAAATTATAACTAACACATATTATATTTTTAGACAAGGATTTTTTCTTTATTCGACTCCACTTGTGTTGATTCGCGGCAGAATAGTTAATTCCTGTTTATGAATATTGGGGCTTGCGCAAAATAACTTCACATTTTAAGCGTCGATGCATTCCGTCTGGCTGCGTTAGTGAAAGCTTGGAATATCTTGAACAATTTATTGTTTCCGAGTCCTTTCCTTCCAGACTTTTATTTGATTCTTCGTTGACAAATTTAATTATCATGACTAAATTAACTTTTTAATTTGAGGTTTAGTGATCTTTATTAACAGGAGGATATTATGATTGAGGTAACGGAATCAGCGACAACGCAGATCGCTGAATATTTTAAAGACAAAGATGTTTTACCCATTAGAATTTTTTTGAACGAAGGAGGGTGAGGCGGTCCTTCCCTTTCTATGGCTCTGGATGAGCCAAAAGATACTGACAATGTTTATGATGTCGATAATTTCAAATATGTTGTAAATAAAGATTTCATAGATAAAGCAAAACCTATAAAAATTGATTTTAACAATTATGGTTTTAAAATTACCTCAAAGATAGATCTCAATTCAGGATGTTCAAGTTGCAGCACCACAGGTTCCTGCTGTTCCTGATAATCAGAACTCGCAGATTTCCGCAGATTATTTAGCATCTGAACGAAAACCCCGTTCAGGTGCTATAAACATTTTGTCATCCATCCAATCCCTAAATCCCTAAATCCCTAAATTCTTTAATTATTATCACAGTACTTTTTAATAGCTTCGCATAATCCTGGTATGGTAAAAGATTCCGCAGTGACATGAACATCAAAACCTAACTTTCTTGCAGTCTCGGTAGTTATTGGACCTATGCTTGCAACAATAACGCCGTTCATCAGAGTTCCAAGTTTTTCAGGTGGCAAAATGGCGTGGAAGTTTCTTGCAGTAGATGAGCTTGTAAATGTTATAATATCTATTGTTCCCTGTTCGAGCTGTTTTAATAGAAAATCGGCATTGTCGCTAACCTCTTTGGTGTGATATGCGGTTATTTCATCAACTACAGCTCCCATCCTTGTCAGTTCCACAGGAAGAACAGGTCTTGCTTCTTTTGCCCGCGGAATAAGTATCCTTTTTCCTTTTATGTTTTCTTTTGCAAATGCTTCAACAATTGACTCTGCCCTGTAGGTTTTTGGGATGATATCGCTTTTTAACCCAAAATCAGAAAGCCTTTTTGCGGTTGCAGGTCCGATAACTGCTATGTGCAAATTACCTAATGCGCGTGCATCCATGTTTTTTGCAAAAAGTCGCTCAAAAAAGAAATTTACACCATTTACGCTGGTAAATACCAGCCAGTCATAAGAAGAAATACTTTTTATTGCCGTATCCAGAGGTTTCCAATTATCCGGAGGAACAACTTTTATGGCAGGACATTCTATGCATTCCGCTCCAAGACCGGAAAGAAGCCTGACCAGTTCACTTGCTTGTTCCCGGGCTCTGGTTACTACGATTCTTTTTCCCATCAAGGGTCTGTTTTCAAACCATTTCATTTTTTCTCTTAAGCTTACAACCTTACCTACAACGATGATGGCAGGAGCTTTGAGACCGGCTGATTTTACCTGTTCAACAATTGTATCAAGCGTTCCGGTAACAGTGACCTGCTTTGGTGTTGTGCCCCAGCGAATCAGGGCAACAGGTGTGTCGGAGCGCATTTTGTGTTTAACAAGCTGACTGGTAATATGTGGAAGATTGTTGACCCCCATCAAAAATACGATGGTGCCTATACCCTTTGCAAGCGATGCCCAGTCGATATCTGATTCTTTTTTGGTTGGATCTTCATGGCCTGTAACAAAGGCAAGAGTGGAAGTGAATCGTCTGTGGGTTAGCGGAATTCCTGCATAGGCAGGGGCTGCTATTGCGGAAGTGACACCAGGTACAATCTCGAAAGGTATTTTCTCTTTGATCAGCACCTCCGTTTCTTCTGCGCCGCGACCGAATATAAAAGGATCGCCTCCTTTAAGACGTGTAACCGTCGATCCGGATTTTGCCTTTTCCGCTATAAGAAGGCTGATTTTATCCTGAGACAGAGTATGATTTCCTCCTTTTTTGCCGACATATATAATTTCAGCGCTTTTTTGTGCATATTTTAAAAGAATCGGCGATGCAAGATAATCATATATTAAAACATCTGCACGCTTGATACATTCCAGACCCTTTACCGTAATCAGTCCGGGATCACCAGGACCTGCGCCGACCAGATAAACTTTACCTTTTATATTTTTCATATCCATCAACCTTTCAGGCCTTCCAATATTTTTTTCGCTCCCATTGAAATGAGGCGATCAGCCAGCTTTATTCCTATATTCTCAGATAATTCAACAGGACCCGAAAGAATTTCTTTTAAAATGGTTGTACCGTCAACATTTGCAACAAGTCCGCATAGAGTAAAAGTTTTTTTCTTTATTTTTCCATGGGCTGCGATCGGGACCTGGCAGCCTCCTTCAAGACGATTTAAAAAAGAGCGTTCACCCATAACCACCGTTCTGGTTTGATAATGATCTAAATTATCAACTATTCGTCCGACTTCGGGATCATTTTT
The DNA here is from genome assembly GCA_030611985.1 of Desulfobacterales bacterium. GTDB lineage: Bacteria > Desulfobacterota > Desulfobacteria > Desulfobacterales > ETH-SRB1 > DAOVDN01. The sequence goes on from JAUWOS010000012.1 coordinate 15,028, forward strand.
TCTGATTTCAATGCATAAAGCGCCCTGACCGACTGCGGGCAGCATTATATTTTCATCCAGATATTCGGTTATTCTGTTTTCAAAATCAAGACGTTTTACCCCTGCGGCCGCCAGAATTATAGCATCTATATTTTCAGTTTCAAGTTTTTTAATGCGGGTGTCAAGGTTTCCTCTTAGGGGCAATATTACAAAATCCGGTCTTGCATGTCGAAGCTGGGCAGCACGGCGAAGACTGCTGGTGCCTATTCGGGCGCCATGTTTGAGTTCAGAAAGCAGAAGACCTTTTTTAGAGATAAGAACATCATTCGGGGTTTCACGTTCCGGGATTGCGCCAATATACAGACCTTCCGGTATTTCAGCGGGCATATCTTTCATGCTGTGTACGGCAAGGTCTATGCGGCCGTTTAAAAGGGACTCTTCTATCTCTTTTACAAAAAGTCCTTTTCCGCCAACCATGGCAAGTGGCACATCAAGGATTTTATCTCCTTTTGTTTTTATGATTACAATCTCGATTTCAAGGGATGGGCATTTTGCTTTCAAAGCCGATTTGACCCAATTTGCCTGCCAGAGAGCGAGCTTGCTTCCTCTTGTTCCTATTTTAATGTTTTTGTCCATTAGTGACCACAACTCGAACAACTGGAGGCTGAGCATCCACTGCATGATGATGCAGATGCAGATGCAGATGATTTGATCGTTTCACCACCGCTTCCTTTTGTAAGAAAGCCGCAGGCTGATATCAGCCTGTTTACTTTCCTGCTGTTGCATGAAGGACATTCCGGATCTGTTTTTCCAAAAACCAGGTACTCAAAATTATGGCCACACTTATTGCAGCTATATTCATAGATGGGCATTTTAAATTCTTCCTTATTTCATAATGTTTTTTTGTGTTCCGCAGAGTTTGCAAGAATCATTAAAACAAAAAACCTAACTTCTATCATCTGCAGAATCAATTTGCAATCGTTAGTTTGTATTTCCAGAATAGTTTGATATCGGAATAGCTTGATATAGAGAATCGACATCTTTAAAAGCTTAAAGCCTCCAATATTTTATATTTATCTTTTCTGCCTCAGCCGGACTGAAAGCGCCTTTTAAATCTATAACAAGCGGGACTTTACCTGAACATAATCCGGCAATGCTTGCAAGACCAAGCTCTTTGTAAGGCTTGTGCATAACAGCTACAATAACGGCATCAACTCCAGCGAGTTCGTCTAAGGTCAGCAGCTCAAGTCCATAGTGCATCTGAGCTTCTTTAGTGTCTGCAAATGGATCATGCGCAAGAACGTTTATACCGTAATCTTTAAGTTCGTTTATGATATCAACAGTTTTGGTATTTCTAAGATCCGGCACATTTTCTTTGAAAGTAATTCCCAGAACCGCAACTTTTGAGCCATAAACCTGTTTATTTGCTCTGATGAGCATTTTGATAGTCTGTTCGGCAACATATTTACTCATACTGTCATTAATTCTGCGACCAGCCAATATCATTTCAGGATGATACCCCAATGATTCAGCCTTGAAAGTCAAATAATACGGATCAACTCCGATGCAGTGTCCGCCTACCAGACCAGGTTTGAAGGGGAGAAAGTTCCATTTGGTCCCTGCAGCTTCGAGTACTTCTCCGGTATCTATTCCAATTTTGTGAAAAATCATGGAAAGTTCATTCATGAGCGCTATGTTTAAATCCCTCTGCGTGTTTTCAATAACCTTGGCAGCCTCTGCTACTCTAATTGAAGAAGTACGGTGAATTCCAGCTTTTACCACCTTGCCATAGACCTCAGATAAAAGCCGGGTAGTATCCTGATCCGATCCTGAGACGATTTTTACTATATTTTCAAGGCGATGCATCTTGTCTCCAGGATTTATCCGTTCAGGAGAATAGCCCACGGTAAAGTTCATGCCGAATTTCAGGCTTGATTCACGTTCCAGAATGGGAACACAGACCTCTTCTGTGGCTCCAGGATAAACTGTTGACTCGAATGTGATGCATGAGCCCTTTGTCATCTGTTTTCCGACCGCTGCCGAAGCTTTACGCAGAGGCTTTAAATCAGGTATGCGATATTCGTCAATGGGCGTGGGCACAGCAATAATTATCAGTCTGCATAAAGAAATATCTTTTGGATTGTCTGTGAACAATATTTTTGTTTTACCAAGATCTTTCTCGGAAACTTCCAGTGTCCGGTCGCAGCCTGATTTAAGTTCTTTAATTCTATCTGATTTAAGGTCATAACCAATAACCTCAAAGTGTTTTGAGAGCGCTACAGCCAAAGGAAGACCAACATATCCCAAGCCCACAACAGCAATTCTATCCTTACCTGAGCAAAGAGATTCAAACGTTATCATATTCTATTCCTCAATTTTTCGGTATTCTTCATTAAACCTTAAACCTGATACGTCTTCGGTGTGCCAATTTAAACAATTATAAGTTGTTTGGGAAACTTTTTATTATAATGATATATTTGCTGAAAAAAAACAACTGAAAAAATGGCTCAAGCATGCTTGCAAAAAATACATCTACTTCGCAACATGAAGAAAAGTAAGTTTACATATTCTTTTATCTATGGTAATTTAAAAAAATATTAATTTCAAACAAGTGGGGTGTCCATGTCATTTAAAGAAAATCTTTTGAAAAAGATAAAGATTGATATAATGTCAAAAAATGTGATTGATTCTACAGGACCTCCTGATAGTGGCCGCAAGGTTGACAAGGAAACAATGCGCCGTCTTCTTGAAATGAGTTCTTATAAGAGTAGAATGGAGCGGGATCTTGAGCTTTATATTTCAGAGGTCACAGAAGAAGGCAGAGGAAAAATTCTGGTTCTTGACAATGATCTGGCTATTTACAATACTACGGTAGAAGACGTTACTATACGCAAAACTCCAACTGTTAAGGAAATGCTAAACATACGCAATATCATAAAGATATTAAATGATGCTGATGTTGTTGTTAGTAAAAGGGAAGAATCTGTCAGAACTATCCGGAAAGAGTGTATAGAAATGCTTGATCTTTCTTTTGATAAATCCGATCTTGATGAAATTGAAAAGGATGGCTCGATTTCTCTTGAAAGAGGGTATACTGACGGCGTAATTGAATGCCTTTCTCTGTTTGCCGAACTGATAGGATACAGATCAGCGCCGAAAGCCTTTAAAGCCAGAAATCACAAAATCATTGGCGCTTTAACCAGAAAGAAGAGCGGGGAGCTTGTTTTTGGTCCGATCGTCATTTACAGTATAATTCACAATTTTATAAAACTTATTGATGATCAGATTGGAAGTTTTGACAAGGAAAGAATAGAATTAATGCATCGGATTGCAACAGGGGATGAAAAAGCTTCGATAGAAGGACATCATGTCTTTCAGTACCTCAAAGAAAAGGTTATAGGACAAAAACTGTTGACAATAGAAAAATAAATTGTTTTGTCAGCGCTCCTGTTCATAAGATCTATATCCTTATAAATCTTGTTCTTAGAGATACTGTTAGCTGTTGGTCGGGGCGAGAGGGTTTGAACCTCCGACCCCTTGAACCCCATTCAAGTGCGCTCCCAGACTGCGCCACGCCCCGACTAATCTCATTATTAACAAGTTGAGTTTGTTGTGTCAAGACCGGATAGTGGTATTTTTTCCATTTTGGATATTGCATCCCGATATAGCCGCTTGTGTGGCGGCCATTTAATTAGGAGCGTAAACGAAATAATTTCCCCAACTATGCATCAAATCCGACCCAAATTTGTGCGCCTGCTTGGGGAAGTTATTTCGTTTACGTTCCTTACTTTTTTTGTGTGCGAAAATTGAGGAGCTATGAGTCTATTTTTAAATGGTATTTTAGGTCTGTTTTCGAGTGATCTTGCTATTGATCTCGGCACAGCGAATACGCTCGTTTATGTTAAAGGCAAGGGCATTGTATTGAGTGAGCCTTCGGTAGTTGCGGTGCGTACCGATAACAGGTTGAAGAACCGTGTTTTAGCTGTAGGGCTTGAGGCAAAAAATATGCTGGGAAGGACGCCGGGCCATATAGTGGCTATCCGTCCTATGCGTGATGGAGTCATTGCTGATTTTGAGGTTACCGAGGCAATGCTTCGTCATTTTATTCGCAAGGTACACAACAGGCGTACATTTGTCAGACCAAGAATTATTGTTGCCGTACCATCCGGAATTACCCAGGTTGAAAAGCGCGCTGTCAGGGAGTCAGCGGAATCCGCAGGTGCGCGCGAAGTATTTCTCGTTGAAGAGCCAATGGCTGCCGCAATTGGGGCCGGTCTTCCTATTACTGAGCCGATATGCAACATGGTGGTTGATATAGGCGGCGGCACAACTGAAGTTGCTGTTATTTCTCTGGCAGGAATTGTTTACAGCAGGTCCATAAGGGTGGCCGGTGATAAGATGGATTCTGCCATTATACAGTATATCAAAAGAAAATATAATTTGTTGATTGGCGAAAGAACGGCTGAGACCATTAAAACAGCAATCGGTAATGCATACTCGGACACTAAAAATCTGGAAACAATAGAAGTTAAAGGCAGGGACCTTGCATCGGGAATTCCCAAGATTCTAACCATTGATTCAGAAGAGATACGGGTAGCTATTTCCGAGCAGATAGATGCCATTGTAGAGACGGTAAAAATAGCTCTGGAACAGACTCCTCCTGAGTTGGCAGCCGACATTGTTGACAGTGGAATTGTATTAACAGGTGGCGGCGCTTTGTTGAAAAATCTGGACAAGCTTCTCATGGAAGCAACGGGTCTTCCGATAACAGTAGCTGATGACCCGTTAACAACAGTGGCTCTTGGTTCCGGCAAGGTTCTTGATAACATAGAAATCCTTAAACAGGTTATGATTCTATAATTGTATGTTTTCAAAAAAAATGGCACTTGCTGTTGGCATAATTGTTCTGATTATTGTCAATTTTATAGCTCTTTCAGTTACCGGCAGCCGTTATCCTTCTTTTGGTTTCGGGCGGATTGTTATTTCTTTTATTGCTCCTTTTCAGGAGGCTGTTACAGATTCAATCTGTTTTGCAAGAGGTGCGTGGAGTCATTATTTTTTTCTTGTTTCGGTGGCAAAAGAGAATGATAATCTTAAGAAATCTTTAAGTCGTGCCATTGAGAAAAATAATCGGTTTAGCGAAATAGAGCTTTCCAATTCCCGGCTTCGCAGTTTACTAAACTTTCAAAAAACCATGACCGGTCGTGTTCTTGCTGCTGAAGTGATTGGCAAAGACCCCTCTCCCTGGTTTAAAACCATAACCATAAATAAGGGTAAGGTCGATGGAGTAAAAAAATGGCTGCCTGTAGTAGTTCCGGAAGGTATTGCAGGACAGATTACCGATGTTTCGCTTCATCATTCCAGAGTACTGTTGATTATTGACCGAAACAGCGCGGTTGATGCGTTAGTGCAAAAGACCAGGACTCGCGGGATTATAAAAGGAGAGTCTGCCGGAACATGTCTTTTTGATTATGTTTTACGTAAGCATGATATTAGAGTCGGTGATACGGTTATTTCATCCGGTCTGGACGGTGTTTTTCCAAAAGGACTGCGCATTGGTCAGGTTTCAAGTGTTGTCAGGCGTAATTCCGGTATCTTTCAGGAAGTTTCGGTCATACCTGATGTTGATTTTGAAAAGCTTGAAGAGGTTTTGGTTTTGATGGTTTCAGATCAAGTTCCAGTCATGAGCGAGTAATGACATTTTTTTTATATATTTGCATCTGCATCTGTCTGGTAATCTTTCAGACAACAGTTATGCCCCGTCTTCTACTTGATAGATTTTATGATCTTTTAATCCCATTTATTGTTTACCTCGGTCTTTTTCGTCCTGTCCGTGAAAGCATACCGGTTATATTTTTTCTTGGATTTATAACGGACAATCTTTCCGGAGCTCCTTTCGGATTATACACAACAATTTATTTCTGGCTGCTTATTGGCGTGAGATGGAGTATAAAATTTTTACATGCAGGCAACACCGTTTTTTTGTTGTTTATTGCTTCAGGCGTGTTGATTGAGAATTTTATAGTTATTGGAGTCACATCTATTTTAAAGCCGAATTCGCGGCTTCCTGCGGCTGCTGTCAGTGATGCTGCAGTGCAGATTTTATTGGCAATTTGCACAGGACTATTTCTTCTTGCATTTTTTAATTATATTCATAAAAAATGGAATAAATGGCTTGATAAGTTATCGGTAAAAAGAAACGGACATGATGGATAGCATAGTGGTTCTTTTCCGAGGGAAGTTTTGGGCGGACATTTAAAAAGCGTAGATAGCGATTGGTACAAACAGCGTTTAACCGGCGCTATGCTATGCATCCTGGCCGCCTTTGTTTTAATTGTTCTACGTTTATTTTACCTTCAGATGATTGAAGGAGAGGAGCTGAGACGACTTTCTGAAAATAATTGCATACGCTTGCAAAGCATAGATGCGCCAAGAGGATTGATTTTTGATCGTAATGGTAAATTGCTGGTAGATAATCGCCCTTCCTTTGATTTGAATATAACATTAAAAGATGCCAGGCCGGTTGAGCGTACAATTGAAAAATTAGCTCAGTATATAAAAGTTCCTGCAAGCGAGCTTATGCTGAAGATTGAGCGCAATAAGGGTATTTCATCTTATAAGCCGGTTCTGCTGAAACAGGACATAGGGCGAGATGTATTGGCTGCTATTGAGGTTCACAAATTCGATCTTCCCGGTGTTAAAATTAATGTCAAGCCGCGAAGGCACTATCTTGATAAGCAGAGCGCCGCACATCTTATAGGATATTTGAGCGAAATAAGTTCCGATGAACTTAAAAGTGGAAGATATTCTGGATGCAAAAGTGGTGATTTTATTGGAAAATTTGGCGTGGAAAAGGCTTGTGAGAATTTTTTGAGGGGAAAATGTGGTGGGCGACAGGTTGAAGTAAATGCTGCAGGGCAGGTTGTTAGAATTTTGAAAACTGTTGATGCTCAGCCCGGCTGTAATATTTATCTGACCATTGACAGGGAGCTGCAAAAAAAGGCCGAAGAACTTTTAGAAGGTAAAGCAGGCGCTGTTGCAGCTATGGAGCCTGAAACAGGGCATATTCTTGCTCTGGCAAGCAGTCCTTCGTTTGATCAAAATGCTTTTGTTGATGGTATGTCCCATGAGCAATGGGAATCTCTTGTTTCAAATCCATTCAGACCTATGGAAAACAAGGTTGTTCAGGGTGAGTATCCTCCGGCATCAATATACAAAATTGTAACGGCCATTGTCGGTCTGGAAGAAGGAATTATAAATGAAAATACTGCATTTAACTGTGCTGGTCATTATAGATTCGGAGATCGTGATTTTCGGTGCTGGAAAAAAGACGGACATGGAAGTATTAATGTCATAGAAGCGTTGGCTGTATCATGTGATGTCTTTTTTTATCAGCTCGGTCAAAAACTGGGTGTAGATCAGCTTGCATGGTATGCTAAAGCATGCGGTCTTGGGTCGCCCACCGGAATCAAGCTTGACGACGAGGCAAGCGGGCTGATTCCGACTGCCGACTGGAAAAAGCGTCGTACGGGTATTGTATGGCAGAAAGGTGAAACCCTTTTGGCAGCCATAGGGCAGTGTTATAACCTTGTAACCCCAATACAGATGTTGGTTTTGACTTCAGCAGTGGCCAATGGCGGCATAAGATATCGCCCTTTGACACTGAAGACAATCAAGACCGCTGAAGGCAAAATCGTTAATGAAGGCGATTATCTTTCTGAAGTCAGGCAGATTGCAGGCAAATTGCCTGCCGGCAAGCGAACATTGGAAATTATCAGAAAGGGTATGTGGGAAACGGTTAACAGCGAAAAAGGTACCGCACGAATTGCTCAAATTGATGATATTGAAATTAGCGGCAAAACCGGGACAGCCCAACTGATTGGTCGCAAAACAAATGATGACAATGTATATGAGGATATATCTGCTCATTTAAAACCACATGCCTGGTTTGCAGCTTATGCTCCATCCAGTACTCCCAAAATAGCTGTCATTGTTATTGTGGAGCATGGAGAACACGGTTCAAGTGCAGCAGCTCCAATCGCGAGAGAACTGATAAGGACATATTTAGCGCCTGAATAAAAACCCTGTTCAGGCACGGTTTAGGATTCAGGATTAAAAAAGAAAGCATTAAAAGCATTAAAAGTGAAAACTGACTATTGAAGATTGAAAATTGAAAATTGGTGATGTACCTTCGGCGTGCTAATTAATCACAGAAGGAGTATGGCATTTAAGATTTAAATGTTAGGAAGTAGCCTTGTTATGCTACCGGTTCTCCCGTGAACGGTTACAAAAAACTTTGGTTTATCAATTAGCACGCCGAAGGCGTACCATCAATCTTAAATCTTAAATCTTAAAAATACCAAAAAAAAGGAATAATAATACATGCATGTTTGATCGACGGCTTATACAATGCTTCAATTGGGGCTTATTGGGGTTGACTTTTCTTCTCGGGTTCTTCGGACTTGGTGTTCTATACAGCGCTGTAATGGCAGGGGAAACAACTCCACAAAAAATACTCTTTACAAAACAGTCGATCTGGTATTGTGCCGGGTTGATTCTAATGTTTATTTCTTTGCTGTTTAATTACAAGATGCTGGAGCGATGGGCTTATGCAATTTATGCTGCATGTTTTTTTCTATTAGTTTATGTTTTATTGTTTGGGAAATATGTCGGAGGGGCAAGGCGCTGGATAACATTAGGACCTGTTTCGATTCAACCGTCGGAGCTGGCCAAGATCGTTGTGATAATTATTCTGGCCAAATACTATTCAAAACTTGCAAATACCGAAGGTCTTACCTTGAGCGAGCTTCTCAGGCCTTTAATATTAACAATAATTCCTTTTGTTTTAATAGTAAGGCAACCTGATCTGGGGACAGCTATGCTCATTCTTTTAATTGCCGGTTCTATGACTGTTTTTGTAAAAATTGAAAAACGCTCGTTATTATATATAATCGCTTCTTGTATTGTAGCTGTTCCTTTGGTGTGGTTTTTTTTGAAAGGGTATCAGAAACAGCGAATATTGACATTTTTGAATCCGGACCGCGACCCGCTTGGCGCCGGTTATCACATTATTCAATCCAAAATCGCCATAGGTTCGGGTATGATTTCAGGCAAAGGTTTTCTTAAAGGCACTCAGAATGCGCTTTCTTTTTTGCCCGAACATCACACAGATTTTATATTTTCAGTTCTGGCCGAGGAGTGGGGTTTTGCTGGTTCCGTAGCGCTTCTTTTTGTTTTTCTATTGCTCCTTGTCTGGGGATTAAATGTTGCTAATGGCTGTAGAGATTCTTTTGGCGCTATTCTTTCGGTTGGCATCATGGCTATGATATTCTGGCAGGTTTTTATTAATATTGGAATGGTGATGGGGCTGATGCCGGTTGTAGGAATTCCTTTGCCGCTCATAAGTTATGGAGGCTCATCAATTATTACCATGTTATTTTGCATTGGTATTTTAATGAATATAAGTATGAGGCGGTTTATGATTGAATAATTTTTTAAAAAAACCTTTGACAATTTTCTATAGTCGATATATAGGACACCGGAGTTAAATTTGTGATAAATTGTATTTTTCTAAAAGATACTTAAACTTGATTGTATTCAAGATTATTGCGATGGAGGATTTCTTATGGTAAGTGTTGACGGATCTCTTTTTATACAGATAGCTAATTTTCTTTTTTTGGTATGGGCATTAAATATTGTTCTGTATAAGCCAATCCGAAATATTCTGGTTAAAAGAAAAGAAAAAATCACGGATTTTGAGCAGGGAATTGATACTTTCAACAAGAATGCAAAAGAGAAAGATGGCGCTTTTGCTTCGGGTATTAAAGAAGCAAGAAAAACAGGATTGAAGAAAAAGGAGATTTTTCTTCAGGAAGCCGCTGATGAAGAAAAAAAGTTAGTTGAAGAGATCAATAAAAAGGCTCAAGCAAGCCTTGCAGAGGCTCGTGAAAGAATTGTAAAAGATGTAGAGGGTGTCAGGGCGTCGTTACAACAAGAACTTGATACATTTGCAAAAGCTATCGGAGAAAAAATTCTTGGGAGGGCTGTTTAATGTTTGATGGGAAATGGCTTGGTATTAGCTGGAAACGCCTTTTGGTTTCTGATTTATGTAAACCATGCAAGGCAGGTATGATGGTTGTTGTGGCAGTGTTTCTATTGTTTTTTAGTGGTGTTGCTTTTGGTTCATCCGGATCAGGAGAAGGGAAAAAGCCAAAAAGTTGGTCGGCTACAGATACTTACAGGGTTATAAATTTCTCTGTTTTGGTCGGAGGTCTTTTTTTTCTTTTGCGCAAGCCGGTAGCTCAGGTGCTTAACAATCGCATTAAGGGGATAAAGGATGAGCTGGGCGAATTGGAGACAAAGAAAAAGGAAGCCGAGAAAAAACTGTCTGAATACAGCGAAAGACTCTCCCTTTTAGACGTGGAAGCCGAAAAGATCATGGCTGGCTACATTAAGCAGGGAGAAGAGGTCAAGACAAGGTTAATTGAGGAAGCAAAATCTACAGTCAAGAAACTTGAAGCGCAGGCCGGTCGAAGCATTGAACATGAGTTCAGACAAGCCAAATTGAAGTTGCAGGAAGGTATATTTAAAAAAGCTATTGCAAAGTCTGAAGAGATTATAAAAGGTGAAATTACGAGCGAAGATCACGAGAGACTCATTGATGAATATTTAGAGAAGGTGGTGGCATAGTGAAAAATTTAGTTATAGCAAGGCGTTATGCCAGGGCGCTTCTGCTTATCGGAAAAGAGGATGGTCAGGCTGAGTCCTACAGGGGAGAGCTTGATGGTGTGGCAGGTTTGATTGCACGAGAGAAAGAACTTGAACAAGTAATTTCTAACCCTCTTTACGATACTGCAGCTCGCAAAAAGGTTTTGCAGGCAATTATTGAAAAACTGGATATTTCAATGGTTATGAAAGCTTTCCTGCTATTGCTGTTCGATAAAGGCCGAATTAATTTTTTGATTAGTATTAATGATTTTTATCAGAAACTGGCAGATGAATTAAAGGGAATTGCCAGAGCGAGTCTGGTCTCGGCTACGGAACTTTCATCCGAAACTGTTGAGAAGATTCGTGTGGCTTTGTCGAACAAGACAGGTAAGGACATTGTTCTGGAGGTTGAACAGGATCCCGGTCTTATAGGAGGACTGGTTTCCAGGATAGGCGATCTTGTTTTGGATGGTAGTATCAGAACACAATTACTCAACATGAGAGAATCTTTAAAAAGGGGTGAGAGTGTCTAATGGAATTAAAAGCTGAAGAAATAAGTCAGATAATAAAAGGACAGATTAAGGATTACGACAAGAAGGTTGAATTGAGTGAAACCGGTATTGTCTTGTCGGTTGGTGATGGTATTGCCAGAATATATGGTCTTGAGAAAGCCATGGCTTTGGAGCTTGTTGAATTTCCTGGCGGGATTTTAGGTCTTGTGTTAAATCTTGAAGAAGATAATGTGGGTGTTGCAGTTATGGGCGAAGACATTCACATTAAAGAAGGCGACATGGTAAAGCGTACCGGTCGCATTGCACAGGTCCCTGTTGGAGAGGCGGTTCTTGGACGCGTGGTCTCAGCAGTTGGTGAACCCATTGACGGAAAAGGACCGATTGACACGAAAGACTTCAGCAAGGTTGAAGTGGTTGCTCCTGGTGTTATAGCCAGAAAAGGCGTCCATGAGCCTTGTTACACTGGTTTGAAAGCCGTTGATGCAATGACTCCGGTTGGTCGCGGTCAGCGAGAATTAATTATTGGAGATCGCCAGATTGGAAAGACTGCTTGTGCAATTGATGCTATTTTGGCTCAAAAGAATACAGGTATATTTTGTATTTATGTGGCTTGCGGCCAGAAAAAATCAACGGTTGCCCAGATTGTAGCTACTCTTGAAAAACACGGCGCTATGGAATACACTACAGTAGTAGCTGCATGCGCCAGTGATCCTGCTACGTTGCAGTATATTGCTCCATATTCAGGATGCGCCATGGGTGAGTATTTCCGTGATAAGGGGCAGCACTCTCTTATTATTTACGATGATCTTTCCAAGCAGGCCGCAGCTTATCGTCAGGTCTCACTTTTACTGAGACGTCCGCCGGGTCGTGAAGCTTACCCTGGTGATATTTTCTACAACCATTCCCGCTTGCTTGAACGTTCTGCAAAGCTTAGCGATGAACTTGGCGCAGGTTCCCTGACAGCGCTTCCGATTATCGAAACCCAGGCTGGTGATATGTCCGCCTATATTCCAACCAATGTTATCTCAATTACCGATGGACA
>JAUWOS010000120.1 GCA_030611985.1 Desulfobacterales bacterium
GCGAACCGGCTGGCTGTTTGAAGGGGAAGGCGCCATGAGAGCAGACTGAAGCATCCTTTCTATCCACTCATCGGGAGGTATATCTGCCTTATACTTTCTTATACTTCTTCTTTTGTTTATAAGATTATCTAAAAGTGACATGGTTTTTGGCTCTTTGTTCGTACTTTTTTTTCCTGAATTTTTCTAACTGACCTTCATAATAGGAGCGGTTCTTTTTAACCAGATTAAGGGCGCTTATTTCCGCTGACAAAGCATCTTCTATTCGTCCGTTAACATAATAGCTTTCAGCAAGTGTGTCCAGTATATGGGGGACCTTTTTCAGTCTTGCTGCTTTTATTGCAAGTTTTAGAGAACGCTTGTGGTTACGAAATCTTTTATCATCGCATGTGGCGTAGAGCCACGCAAGATTGTTTAAAACCTGAGGGTTATCGGGCTTGCAAATTATCGATTGTTCATACGCTTTTATTGTTTCCTCGTACTTTTTGCTGCTGTAGTACATATCTCCTAATGCGCTGTAAAGGTTTGGGCTATCGGGTTTCTTCTCAAGTTCTTTTAGAATTATCCTTTCTAAAAATTGTTTGTTTAATCTGTTTCCGGATTCTCCAAAATTTAGATTATACCCAATAGCTCCCGTCAAAAGTATACAGGCAAGATAAATCACAATACTTTTTTTGATTTTTCTGTCCTGACGGGCTATCCAGGTTCTGTCTTCTTCGCATCTATTCAGATATGTAATCCGTTCCTTGATGCTGAAATGGTGCCAGTTGGGCTTGTCTGGAGATTGTCCGCTCGTTGCGGCTATCTTTTTGAATGTGGAGACAAGATGCTTTGAGCTTCCGAAAAGTGCATAAACGTAAGTATCCGCCTGTCGTTCAAAATTACGCATAAAATATCCGAAGATATAACGGAAATATACAATAAATATCAAGATTATAACAAGACTGAATATTGCCGAAGTTACACTATCCTGATTAAGGCCGGCGCTGCTTATAAGCTTGTATATCGGTTCCGCATAAATAATGAAATATACAATAAAATCAAAGAAGGTGTAAGAAAGGAGCGTGTAACCTGCAAAAAAAAGCAGATAAAACAGAAGGTGCTTTTTTTTAATGTGTCCGATTTCATGAGCAATGACAGCATCAATTTCTTCAGGTTCAAGATATTCCAGAAGAGCGCTTGTGACAAGAATGTAGCGAAATTTTTTAATCAGCCCCATAATACCTGCCGTGATCATCTTACCGCCGAATATGGGCCAGTAAAGGATATCGGCATATTTTAACCCTGCTCTTTTGCATAAGGTTTCGATACGGCTTCGCTCATATCCTTTTTCAAGCGGTTTGCATCTCCAGAATTTCTGAATTATTGATGGGCCGATAATGACGACGGCAAAAAGAAAAATAGAAAAATATATTATCTCGCCTTCAGTAGTTGAAAGAAAACGTTTGGGAAGTTCAAACGGGAGTGCGTTTATTATATCGGTAATTCCAGACAACAATAACCATGGCAAAACTACTGGAATGGAAAATGAAATGTTGGACAGGATATATGACCGCCTGGATAAGCCGGTCATATAAAGCCTTTCGTAAGACCCATAAGCAGAGCCCCATATAATTGCAAGGTAGAAGATAAAAAGACCAAGAAAAAGCAGGGTCCGGCAAGTGGGAATTATTGCAAAAAAGGATATATCCGAAACTAGTGATGTAAGATTCAGTCCGTAAATATCTACGGCAAAAAGCGCTATTGCCATTACAGAGAATCTGGTTAGAGTGGAGTCGAATTTATCATCAAGACGGGAAAAACTCGCACTTGAAATCTGTTTTTCAAGTTTTCGAAACTGCAGACGGCTAATAAAAGCAAATATAATAATAAGGAAAAGAAAGAGCAGAAAGCTTTCAAGCGGAGCAAAATTTGTTTCTTCGCAAGGCTGGTAAGTCGAGCATATGAGAAGCGCTATTATAAAATATATAAAATTACCGAACATGGATTTGATGTAACCAAGATAAAACACTGGTATTAGCCAGATCAGGTGTTTACTTTGTGAATTTCCGGACTCGTGAATTTTTGAACCTTTAAATGCTCAAAAATATCTTTCTTTTTCACTGTAAATGCAACCGCAATACTGCTGGCGATACATTTTGAGACTTTTTGATTCTTCGATTCCTTTTTTCCATCCAGCGCGAAAATCGTGGTAATAAAATGGAACACCGACTGATTTTCCTATGGATTCTCCAATTGATCTTATCATGTTGTGCTTCTGGAATTTGCTGTATAAAAGAGTAGTGCTGAAATAATCGAATTTTCCACGTTTTGCAATCATGGCTGTTGACTTTAGGCGATCATGATAGCAGTAAGTGCATCGATTTGATTCTCTAAACACTACATTCCGAATAAAACCTTCCGGATCATACCCTTTCTGGTAAATAACCTCAAGATTAACCATTTTTGCATAATTTTGCAGCGTTTCTTTTCTTTTTATGCACTCCGTGTATGGATGTATGTTGTGTTTGTAAAAAAAACCCATAACCTCAAACTCTTTCATGCGAAGGATTTTTAGAGGATATATGGAGCATGGAGCACAGCATATGTGAAGCAATATCTTCAATTTCTTTTTCCAAAAATTGCTGTTCCTATGCGAACAAGAGTTGCTCCTTCTTCTATGGCAACTTCAAAATCACCGGTCATACCCATCGAAAGCTCATTCATTGAAACATTTGGCATACTTTCTTTTTTGATCTGATCTCGTAGATTACAAAGGGCTGAAAAATAAGGCCGAACTTTTTCAGGATTGTTGAAAAAGGGAGGCATTGTCATAAGTCCTTTGACAGAGAGATTTTCAAAACAGCTTATATCCTTTATCAGGCTTTGCGCATCTTTGGCATATACTCCTGATTTTGATATCTCCATGCCGACATTTACCTGTATCAGAATGTTCTGAACCTTATTTATTTTTTTTGCCTGCTTATTTAATTCATGTGCCAGTTTAAGCGTACCCACGGTATGGATCAGATCAAAGAGCTTTACAGCATATTTTGCCTTGTTGGTCTGAAGCCGGCCGATAAAATGCCATGATACAGGATAAGATAGCAGAGTATTAATCTTTTCTCTGGCTTCCTGAATATAATTTTCTCCAAGGATTGCAGCGCCTGCCTCAATTGCTTCTCTGACTCTATCTGCCGGCATGGTTTTACTTACAGCAACAAGGCGGATAGTTTCGGGATCTCTGCCACATACACAAGCCGCTTTTTTAATGCGATTTTTTATATCTTCTAATTTTTTTCTCAAATTTTGAAGCTCCCTGCTCTCTGCTCTTTAAACCTCGTTCCTTACTCAAAAAAGGTTTTCACATCTTCAATATTGTGGGTGACACTCATCTGCGGCAACGAGGAAATAATGGTTTTGCCATATGAACGTGTAACAAGCCGCTTATCAAGTATGGCGATCACACCATATTCATTACTCCCACGAATAAGCCGACCAACACCCTGCCTTAATGCTAAAATGGCAGATGGGAGAGCAAGGTCGTAAAACCATTTTTCCTTGAGCCTTTTGCATCTTTCCTGATATACCGGATCTCCAGGTGAACTGAATGGAAGCTTTACGATAACCACAAGACTTAACTTTTCCCCCTTTATGTCAATGCCCTGCCGGAAAGTAGCAGTTGCTAAAAGCACGGAATGAGGAGTATCCTTAAACCATTCGATGAGTTTCGCAGGAGGCATATCGCCCTGGGATTTGAAAGGATAGGGTATCTTAATATTCTTTGATACAAAATTGAGATGCTTGTAAGAAGTAAAGAGTACTAATGCCCTGCCGCGGGATGTATTAATAAGTTCTTCCATTACCTTAAGGCTCTCTTGCTGAAACATCTCGCTGTTATTTTTATCAGGCAATGGGAGATCTTTATCAATATAAAGAAGAGTTTGTTTTTTATAATCAAATGGCGAACCGATTACCCTTTCTTCAAAGTCTTTAGCACCAAGCCTCTTTTTTAAAAAAGCAAAATTTCCCCCTGACGTCAAAGTGGCTGAAGTCATGACTATACTGCCATATGCGCCTGTCAATTCTTCAAAGGCATTTCCGGATTCTACAAGACTGCTTTTAAGTTCCAGCATGCCGTTGTTTCCCGTCATATAGTAAACTCTATCCGTGCCACTTCCACTTTGCTCTACGCCACTTTGCTCTATGAAGGCATTCATATCTGCTGCAAGCGCTTTCACACAGCCTGTAGTTGTTTCTATCCTGTCCATAAGCTCATTGTCAAGCGCCGATCTCTTATAGTCTTCAAGTGTTAAAACTGTCTTGTCGAGCGCCAGTCCATCTTTCAAATCCTTTAGGCTGTTAATAACAGAAACGGGAATAGGGCAGATTGGCTGAGACGGAGTAAGTGTCTTTTTAAAAAAAGCTTCCACACCGGCAAAGAGATGATCAACTGTTATCTTCAATCCTTTTAATCTATAAAGGAGCCATGTAAATCTTGAGTAACTTAAAGCGCTGCCAAGAACATTTGAGATAACACCCTCAATGTCGGCTGCTTCATCTATAATTAATTGTTTATGAAAGGGAAGGATATTGAATTCCGAGAGGAGATCATAAATGAGGAGATAATGGTTGATTACCAGAATATCCTTTTTAAAAATATGCCGGTAATGCCGGTAATAAAAACAGTTGTCATAAAAGGGACAGATTCTCCCGTTGCAATCCTGGGAATCACCACAGACCCTTGACCAGAATTTCGGGATAAATGAAAGTTCGCTTTTTTCGCCCGTCCTTGTCTTAAACAACCATTTACGAAATTTCGTATAGGCTGCGCCGACTTCTGTAAATTCCTTTTCCCTTTTCAGGCAAAGATAGTTATTCTTTCCCTTAAGAACTCCAAAGGAAAAATCTTGCGACAATGCTTGCCGGAGAAAAACGAGATCCTTATCTACGAGCTGATCCTGAAGCGCCAGAGAAGAAGTAGATACAATGGTCTTTTCCTGAGAAAGTATCGCTGGAATGAGGTATGCAAATGATTTACCTACCCCCGTGCCGGCCTCTACGAGAAGAGATTTTTTATCCCTGAGACAGCAGAAAATTTCATCTGCCATCTCATGCTGCTCCGGACGATCTTCATAATCCGGAAACGTCTTTTTCAATATATTGAAACTTGACGATAAATTTTTCAGACTGCTTTCCTCTATTTCTAATTCGCGCCTTGCCGGACGGGCGCCTCAACACTTACAATTGCAAACTTATTTTTGTGCAAACCCTTAGTCTCCCTCAATTCTGTTTAATCTTTTTTCTATTTCCAAAAGCTTCTTTTTAAGTTCAGGAAGTTTTGGCAGAATTTTTTGTACTCTGAGCCATAGTTTGTGAGGCATTTCAACTGTTCCGGACACAACTTTGCCGGCTGGAACAGACCTGGCAACTCCTGTCTGCGGACCAATCGTTGCGCCATCTCCTATGGTAAGATGTCCTGCTACACCTGCCTGTCCTGCCAGTATAGCATGTTTGCCTATAGTTACGCTCCCTGAAATTCCGACCTGTGCCACGATCACACTGTTTTCGCCTACTGTTACATTATGGGCAATATGAACAAGATTATCCGTCTTTACCCCGCGTTGTATCCAGGTTTTATCAAAAACAGCTCTGTCAATTGTGTTTCCTGCTCCAATTTCTACATCATCATCTATTTGAACAATACCGGTATGGGGGATCTTGTAATACTTTTCTCCATCAGGAGCAAAACCAAAACCATCGCTCCCTATTACAGTTCCGGCATGAATCGTCACTCTGCTACCTATTTTGCATCGATTAAGCAAAGTTACATTAGGATAAATCCGAACATCATTTCCAATAATAACATTGTCTCCGATAACTACATTCGGATGAAGAATCACGCGATCGCCAAAGACAACATTGTTGCCAATCACAACAAAAGGAGCAATGGAGACATCCTTGCCGCATACAAATTTTTTACCAATATAAGCGCTTGAAGATATATCGCCGGATTCTGTAAAACAGGCTGGTTTTGAAGGTGGATGAAAAAACGTCATGACCCTGGCAAAAGCAAGCTGGGGATTATCCACCAATATTATATTTGCCATAATGGCGCTGTCTTTTGAAGACTTCTGAAAATTCAGGGGAACAATAACAGCCCCCGCATCGATCTCATTTATTTTTTTTAAAAATTTTGCGCTGCCGGCAAAAGTTATATCATCTCTGGTTGCGTTATCAAAAGGAGCTGCACCGTGAATAATTTTATTAAGATCACCTTTAATTTCACCTTTAACAAGTTTGGCTATTTCAACTAATGATATTTCCATAATATATTAAAAATTCGGTAAGCGTTCACAGGCACTGCATATGCACGTTTTCAGGGCAACCAACATAGCAACACTATAGTTGATTGCCCTGAAAACGCACATCTACAGCACCTGTAAAAGCTTACATGTTGGGAAGTAGCCTTGTTGTGCTACCGATTCCTCCCGTGAACGGTTACAAAATTCCTAAATCCTTAATTTTCTTAATTTTCTTTTTTATCTGTTTTCACTACAAACTTGGCATTGGATTGCTGTATTAATTTATCTGTTATGTCTATTGTATTTGGAGAATACAACACACCCGCTTTCCGTTTTTCAATTATAAGA
Source organism: Desulfobacterales bacterium (assembly GCA_030611985.1). Lineage (GTDB taxonomy): Bacteria > Desulfobacterota > Desulfobacteria > Desulfobacterales > ETH-SRB1 > DAOVDN01. Next base: position 6,630 of record JAUWOS010000120.1, read on the forward strand.
AGATAGCCCTCTTTTTCTCCAATATTCTCAACAAGCTCGAAGATCTCTTTTTGTATGCGGTTAACCAGTCTGCTCTCATGTGCCCTTAATTCTTCGCTGTATTGTTTTTGCAACAGCTTAAAATCATTAATTTTTATCCTCATTTCACGCTTTTTTTCTTCACGCTTCTCCTTGCCCATAACAAGGGTTTCGCCTTCAAGCCTCTTTTGTATTTCTTCTATTTCAGCTCCTTTTTTCTCGAGCTTGACCTTCATTTTTTCCCCTTGCTTGCTGATTTCAGATAGCGCTGCTTTACCGGCGCTTGATGTCTCAAGAATTCTCTGGAAATCGGCTACTCCTATCTTGGCAACATCTGCACCATATGAAAGAGTAATAACTAAAAAGAAAAACATTATTGCAATAAAAGCTATTTTTGCAATTCGCATTTTTTATCCTCCCTGAATTAATTCATTGTAAATTTATAAACTCAAAAAACAACTTGTCAGCAACTTGGGGTAGTAGGCGCATAGATTTTGGTTGGATTTGCCAAATCTCAAATTTGATCTCAGATCATAAAAGTTGAAGGAATAGCTAGCTATTTTAATACTTTTGAGATTTGAGATTGGTCAAATATGGCCTGAAGCTGTGATGCATAGTTGTGGAAGTTATTTTGTCCACGTTCCTAAGTAATTTGCGGATTAAAAAATATTTCTGGGATTGATCGTTGTTTTGAAGGTTATATTGCCTTCTGTGTGCTGCAAAATGAGTTCGATATCAATCCTGGCGACTAGATCATTGACAGGATTGTCTGCCACAGATTCATCAGGTTTGTAGTAGGCCAGCTTAAAGTCTGCTACCTTGTTTACCAGTACTTTACTATCAATTATCACTTGGTCGTTGTCAAAGGCTATTTTGTATTTGTGGTCAGAGGAATTCTTGGTATAAGTTATTGTTGCAGGTGCATCTGTAACTTCTGTTACATCAGAAACATCCCTAAGCTCCAGACTCATTCGCGCCATAGCCAATTCCGCCTTCTGGGTTATAGCCGAATTTTCCAAAGCAAATACATAGCCTTTTATACCCTGCACAATACCCAT
>JAUWOS010000014.1 GCA_030611985.1 Desulfobacterales bacterium
TAAGATTTAAGATTGATGGTACGCCTTCGGCGTGCTAATTGATAAACCAAAGTTTTTTCAAGATTATCCTCTTATATATTAATGTTTTAAGGAATCATAAACATATAAAAATGGTAGCATTCCCTGAACTTAAATCTTAAAACTTATATACCAACCGAAAAACTATGAGAAAGGTAAAAACTACCGGTCAAATACTGCCTTTCAAAAAGCGGCTTGACCTGCCCAGTCCATCTCCAGCGTATGGTTCGCATTTTTCATATAGTGTTTCTGGAGCAATATCAGCTCCATTCGGCCAAGCAATAGTGCCACCTTCTATTGAGGCCTTTTTGAAAAATTCTATATCATTAAGTGGTTTAAAAATGGTCCCTCTTTTTAGATACGTAGAGAAATCAATTTCTCCTGTTGTGCCATCATCAAAAAAGATAGAATAAATATAGTTTTTTTTATACTTGATTTTTTTTACATCATTCATGTCCCACATGGCAACTCCTCCTTACCTAATCCAGTGGAGATATTTTTTTAATTTCTTTATCGTTTCTGGCCAAACCCCAGTCTTCTATCAGCTCATCTGTATGCAAATCCACCCATTCTCTTATCAATTTCCTCGCGGTTTTTGATTTTATATCTCCTTTCAAAACATTGCCATTTAAGTCAAAAACAGCTTTATTGCCTTGATAATCAGCATGAAAATGTGGCGGATTATGTTCATCGTAAAACATTAGTATTATTATACCGAAAAATCTCGAAATTTCTGGCATATATGCTCCATATATTTATGCGAACGCCTTGGCATAACCGGTTTTAAAAAGCGCCAGCTTTTTAAAATCCGTGTTCATGCCATTGTTCGGCAGTTCCATGATTAAGCACGAGACTTCCAATAGCTTGGTTTACGGTGATCGTGGGCAATGGCAGCTATGATAATTTTATCCCCTCGGATAAAGAATGGGACATAATACGGAAATATAGGGCAATTAACTCTCCGGTAACCACCTGTGCGTTCTCTCCATAGCAGTGGATCATCAACGATTCGATTAAGTATGTGAAAAATTTCATCTCGAAAGCGTATCCCTAATCCGGCTTCTTTAGATTCGTACCAATACGCTGCCTCAAAGAGCTCCTGCTCAGCCTCATCAAGAAACTCAATGATCATAATTTCAACCGACGGTCTAAATCAGAAAATACTTTACCGGCTGGGCGGGAACGTATTTCTCCTTGATCATAACGAGCAATGCGGTCACGGATTTCTAAGTCCCAAGTATGGCTAATGTCATCTGAAATATGAGGCTCGCTAAGCGTTAGGAGTCGATTGACAAGGGTAAGTCTCTGATCTTCAGGCAGCCGAATGGCTTCCTGTAATATTTGATTTATTGAATTCATATTTATAATATATATGCCAAGTTCTTATTTGTCACGATTTATTGTTATTGATGCCGAATGCCAGTTTCAGCGGTGTTTTGAGGAGCTTGCGACGAAAAACATCCGCTGGAAACTTTTGTTATGCCATAATTACAAGATGCTATATGAACTTAACATTATTGAAACTCTTCATATTGCCATTCTATAAAATCCAAAAACCTACTATCTGACAAATGACAATCAAAAAATTGAATATCCATATTTTTCGGTTTCAATATCTTGTTAATTCTGACTTTTACTTTGTTTGGTGTTCTAATACCAAAATAAATAGCTGTTAAAGCTTCTATTGGATAGTGTCTAATTCTTTCTTCTGGTTCTTTTATATCGTCAAAACTTATTTCAATCGCTCTCCACTCTTTTTCATACTGCCAAGGCAGTGTTTTAATTGAAAATGATTTTCTCAATTCATCGGCATATCCATGCCAACGACTCTTTGATAGACCCATTAGATCACAGTCGTTTTCGTTTTCAAAAACTGGTGAGAAATCATAAAAGCTAATTGTCGGAGGGGTTTCATGATATTCAATTTTACTGATTTTGTCCCAAAAAGAGCCCCCTTCGATTTCCCATTCTGAGTATTTTTCTAAAAATTTTTTCTGGTCAATTTTCCGTTCAGTAAACTTAATGTATGGAAATTGGTTTTTGTGTTTTAATGAGAATTCCAAGCAAACACCCGTATGCTTGCTTGCATAGTGAGACCACATTAGAAAGTCACTATATGTTTCTGAGAAACAAGAAACATAGCTACTTTCAAAAAATACCTTTGTTATTCTTTGAAGTTCATCTTTAAAATCAGATAACCGAAATTCAACCTGAAATACTCCGGACACTTCTTCTATTTTTTGTTCAATAATATTCTGTGGAATAAATTCAAGGTCTAACTTTTTAAGGCAATCATATAAGTAATCGCAGATTTTATTTTTAGTTTCCTCGTCATTTGCCAATTTAACCATTTCTTGGATATATTTCTTTTCAGTTTTTGATCCATTCAAAAATGAGAAATTTATGGAGTTTTTTATTAAGAAATAGACTAAATATCGCAGTTGATCTCGATTTACAGGTTTAAAATTTAATCTGGCACTTAAATCTAAAGGGTCATTTAGTTCAAAATAAGAAGAGAAGTATAATTCACTGTATTTGAGTTCTTTAAAAAGTAGTTCTGAAAGAGGTCTATACTTGTAAAGTTTAAGCATTTTAGTTTTTTAACTCAATCTCAGATTCTGATTATTTCCTTTTAATCCTTAAATAGTACAAAAGGCATAATGACCAAGCTCACCGGCACCAGAAGCCAATGATGACTTGGCAAAAGAAAAGTTTTTCTCTCAAATGGCAAAGGCAAAAAACGCCCCGGCTTCTGGCACGTCGGGTGAAGTGATTGGTTGGGAGGTCATGGTTCCTCGTCATCAGTCATATACTCCCACATCTCATTTTGATGCAACCAGATGGGATCTGCATTCCTTCGGATGAACTCGTCCACATCCATACCGTCAATGGTTGGCGGCCGCTTAACTCGCTTCTGTTTCCCGTTGATGAATATGGTCATGTACTCCTTCTGCCGCCGCTTCTTTTCCGCCTTTTCAGCAGCAGTGAGTTTTCGTTTATACTTTGCCATGATGAATACTTCTCTGTTTCTCTCTCAACGCCATGCATGCTTTTCAGTGATTCAAGGACATAGCGACATTTTAATTGAAATCGTAGATACTTATTTGTTGAGGGTCTTCCAATACTTGATCCCCGCCGCCCCATCCTGACATTCGGGGCATCGTCTTTCGTACATATCGGATCCATTTGTTCCGTAAACATAGCCACAAATGGTACATTCGGTTTTATATGCATACTGCCCACGGTCAGTTCCCGGCTCTCCGCAATGACCGCAGCATTGCTGGCTGTTAGGATTGAAGTAGCCAATTTCTATAGACTCGCCGATTCCGTCCTGCCATGGTAAAGCAAATATTCCCATCGCGTGCTGAAATAATCAGCTTTATTCAGTATCATTCTTGATGACATTATCAATCTCCCGAATCAGGGTAATCAGATTGGGTCGGATAAAACTTATTTCAGGCGCAGGAATACGATTATGTTTGATATCCGGCGGAATATGTTTGTGATGAGGCTGGGTGCTTTGCAAGCTTTGATCGTTTGGATGAGGCTGAGAGTCATACCAGTATAACTTTTCTTTATCCTTCCAAATCTCATAACCATACCAATCTATGAGGCATGGTAAGCGATCATATAAGATTCGCTCACGAACAATAAGCCGAATTTCTTGGTCAAATAATAATTCACCTGCCACTCGTGCAAGTGAGACGCCTCTCCGCACAAAAGTTATTGTGGAATGACGCACTGATGGGAATATCTCTGTTAGTGTGTACAAGAACAGCTCATAATCCTCTGGGGTGCGCAGTGGATTGTTCATGCGGCAACTCGGACCAGTCCTGCCAGACTCGGTGCTTTTTGCTGAATTTGTTGAACTTCATTGCGATAGTCTGCCTGGCGTGTGAGCCATGTTCTGTAAATGCTAGCCCACTCGCCGAAGTCTAATATCCAATTATCATCTTCTGGTTCTTCGCCGCTGATATATGCGGCGTAAAAGATATCTGAGCGAACATCATACTTTCGTTCGAAGATTAAAAGCTCCTCTTCGAGCGCGTGAATATCTGTTAGTATATCCTGCAGATTCATAACTTGCCTCCACAAATGATTGTAATTAATAAACCTCCTTTAGGACTGAGGTGAATGCAATGCAGGAATTTTGCTATACTTTGGCTGCTGAATGTACGCATCACCTGCACCCAAAGCCAATGAGGACTTGGCAAAAGTGATTTTTTACACAGACTGCGCTAAAGTAAAAGCCGGCCTGGCTTTGGGTGTCAGAGTGTATGCGGTTGTTATATTTTCCTGCTTGGAATCAAGGCCATTAAAACTCCGGTATTAGCCACATACTTTCGACCAATTTTTAACAACAAGTTTAAATCTTGAAGTTCTTTTAGGTCTCGTAAAATAGTTGATCTTTTGACTGTAGCATATTTCTGAGCAATACTTGGTGTTAATAGCGGTATTTCATCAATTGATACCTCTCGTTCTATGGGGAAATGTAATATTAATTCGCGTTTTCTTTTAAAGGCATCTTTTTTAGTATATTTTAGATGTGCGAATGATTCATAAATATGGTTGTGCCAAAATATTTTAAACTGATTTTTCTGAATAATTTCAAGGTTTTCCTTCAATCCATCTCGGAAACCTTTAACTGCATATTTTATAAAGCCAGTCAAGTCTCTCGTTTTACCGGCATTGCTCAATTGGCGATAATACTCCGATCTTGTTTCATTGTAAAAATTAGATAGAATATGAGAAACAATACTTGGCAAGCCTGCTCTTAATAAAATATAGAATTCAAGCAATCTTCCCGTTCGACCATTGCCATCTCCAAAAGGATGTATCCACTCTATATACACATGTGCTACAATGGCCTCTATTACGGAGGCTGTAAAGTTTTGGCCGTCTGTGTAATGAAATTCTTGCCGCAACCAGTTACACAGTTTGCCTATTAACTCTAAAATATATTTACGGTCAGGCGCTAAGTAATGCCCGACCACTCTATTGTCGTCTCTGAATCGGCCAGGGATCGCATCTAAATATACTCCTAAATTTTTTGCTATCATTGTGTGAAAATCTCGAATTAAATCAGGTGATACAATACGGTCTTTGTTTTCGACAACAACCTCTTTCAACAACGTATTAAAAGCTCTAAGTATATTTTTAACCTCAATTTCAAGATGTTCTTTACTGGGTGGCAAGCTCCAGCCTTCTTCTATCTTTGCAATTTCCTCTTGGCTTAGAGTATTCCCCTCAATTGCAGTTGTGGCCTGAGCGCCCTTTATTAATGAGACACGAAGAAGTTTATCACGATTCTGTGGTTTTAACGGCATATCTCTTAATGCCCTCACATATGCCTCACATTCTCCAAGCATGTATGCACAATCAATGTCAATATTCCAATCTTTTCGAAAAGATATATGTTTGTGTGTGTCCATTTGTTGCCTCTTTTGTCATTTAAAGCTAACAAATAGACCGTATTATTTATAAACAAAATAGTCAATAAAAAAATAAACAATATAACGACACGGATAACCTGCTGAAAAAGCCTATAAAAACATTGTTAAAAGTCAAAACAGTTCAACAAATACCAAAGTTGTAAAAACCAAAAAACGGCCAGGCTTTTTCAGTCAGAATTAATCCGATTGTTATATTTTTCTTAATTCCGTTATAGCGTCTCGATTTTTAAATATTAGGACCATGTAACTTAAGGTTATAAAAAAGTTTATAATTGCCTTCCATACCCGGATTATCCGCCCAGGCGATCATCAACCTCTGCTCTCCTCTCACCATGGCAAAAGTTCCCATTCCATCTTGGATAAACATTCCGCCATCCTTTCATCCTTCAGGTTTGAGCTTTTGTTTATAAAAGGTAAAAACCTGTTTTAATGAAGCATTGCTCCCCATGGTCACGGTATAGATATTTGGTGATTTCATTTCAGACCCGATCTTGTCACCAGGACGTTTGGGGATTATCTTCCGCCTAAAGGCGAAGGTTTATACCCTGCTCCTTGGAAATGAAAAATGCTTCTATTTGCATTATCAGAAGAATTCCGTTTTCCTTGCCGGGCGGCCTTGACAGGCTTTGCCTTTGAAATGCTTGAGCCGTATGAAGGGAAACTTTCACGTACGTGTCTGAGGGGGCTTGGGGCTGGTAACAGCCCCTGGCTATCCGATCTGTTTAAAGAATCACTAAAATTATTGACAATGCACCCCGTTTGTGCCACACATGTTAGACGTAAATGGAGGTGATTTATGAGCAAAACAGCAACCATAAGAGCGCGGATACAACCCGAGCTTAAAGACAAGGCAGAGTATGTATTCCGCAGACTTGGATTGTCCACAACTCAAGCGATTACGCTTTTCTATAAGCAGGTCGAGTTGCGAGGTGGGCTTCCTTTTGAAGTAGCAATTCCCAATAAGATCACATGCCGGACGTTCGCAAACACCGATGCTGGACGTGATCTGATTGTTTGCGAAGATACTGATGACATGTTTAGAAAACTCGGTGTTTGATGCCTACTCCAGTATTTACTCGCCAGTTTGATAAAGATGTAAAGCGGATGCAGAAACGAGGAAAGAAACTTGAAAAGATTAAAATAATCATCCGCTTCTTGATCGAAAAAGAAAGCCTTGATCCTATTCATAGAGACCATAAATTAATCGGGGCTATCAACGTAAAGCGGGACGCCTTGTAATCTCAAGGAGTTGCAGTAGGGTGGACTACGCCCACCAATCTATGCAGTTTGCAGCGATCGCCCATTGATAGTGGACATTGCTCACCCTGCAAATTGTCCCGCTTTAAGTTGGTAGCCGAATTGTTGCTGTTTTTGCCATAATTTTCTCCTACTTATAGGGGGTAGTCCCTATAAAGCAGTGCAGGTTTGGGAATACTGCCCTGTTTTACTTTGTAAACACCTGATTTTTCGCTATTTGCTGCCAGAAGATATGCTATGTAACTTATTGAAATTATTGACCCGCACTGTTTTGTAGGGACTACCAAACTTTGATGTGTGGTTGGAAGTTATTTTGCTCACCTTAAAAAGGGGAGGTGTATGGAAAAAATTAAAAAAAATGACAGGAAATTAAAGCTTGGCATAAACGGATTTGGCAGGATCGGCAAGCTTTCTCTCTGGCATAATGTGGGGCGAAAATATTTTGATGAAATTGTAATTAATTTAGGGCGTGAAATCGGCTCATCTATTGATGATATTGCGCACTATACGGAAAGGGACTCAACATACGGATCGCTTCATGGATTCTTGCATGGTCACAAGGCTGAGCCGGTTATCAGTGACCTGGATGAAAAGAGCGGCTCTATGACAATAGATGGTGTAAAAGTCAGGTTCTTAAGATCTTCCAGAAATCCGGCTAATATCGGATGGAGAGACTATGGTGTAAAGCTTGTAGTCGATACCACCGGACAATTTCTTGATCCAACTCTTCCTCCGGATCATCCCGGAGGTTCTGCGCGTGGGCATTTTGAGGCAGGAGCCGAGAAGGTGATTGTTTCCGCACCATTTAAGATCAAAGGAGGAACTGATTCCAGCGAAGCCATGCCGGACGATAGTGTGACAACTGTGATGGGTATAAACGGCAACGATTATGATCCAAGGCGTCATGTAATTATATCAAATGCATCGTGTACCACTACATGTCTTGCGCATATGATGAAACCTCTTATCAACTATTTCGGCACCCAGAAAATACTGTCGGCTTCCATGGCTACGGTTCATGCAGCTACAGGATCACAGGAAGTTCTCGACAGGCTTCCTGGGGAGGGAAAAAAAGATCTGAGAAAAAACAGAAGCATAATGAATAACATCATCCTTACCACAACCGGCGCTGCCAGGACGCTCAGTCTTGTTATTCCGGAAATGGAACAGATCGGATTTATTGCAGAATCGGTAAGGATTCCAACCAGCACAGGCTCTCTTATCATTCTTGTTCTGAATTTTCAGGATGAATTGTCAGGTGGATCGATAAGAAGGGAATTGATAAACAATGTATACCGGCAAGCCGCATCTGACGATCCTGACGGGTATCTTCTTTATACGGAAAAGCAGAATGTTTCGTCGGATATCATAGGACTCCCCAGAGCTGCGGTTATTATTGAGGGTCACGAGACTCATACACGTACAGCAGATGTAACCATAGATCTAAAAAAAGCGCCTGGGCTGGAAAAGAACATTATATCTTCATTGAAGCAGACCATTATAAAGATACCGGTAACTCAATCAGTTATGTATGGCTGGTACGATAATGAAATGGGAAGCTATGTTAATATATTGGGTGACAGGATTGTTTCAATTGTTGAAAATATGTAGGTTTGATGGGTAATTAAGTATTAAGTATTAAGTAAATGGCTAATATGGATAGCTATGAAAGATGCCGATTAAAACATCAAAGTTGATAGTTTCGTAAAAAAGGACTTTTTTTGCAGGTGTATCATTATTATGAACCAATTAAAATTTTATATATATTATACGGTAAGCATAGTGTTTTTTTTATGTTTTTTTTGTGCCTTTGCTATTTTTTTTGCAACTGGAGTTCATGCATCCATACAAATTCATGAAAACACTCCAGAGCGTCTGCTTGATCTGGGATACGTTCCAGGGTCAATTATTTCTATAGATTCTACGAAAAACCCGACGCATGTAATAATAATTGAAAAGGCATCACAGCAGCTTTTTATTTTGTCGTGCGGCAAGAAATTTAAATTAGAACATGTCTTTTCATGTTCTACAGGAAAAAGTAATGGGAAGAAAGAACGATCCGGTGACCGAAAAACCCCGGAAGGTGTTTACCTTTTGACAAAAAAGTTTTCCAAAAAAGATCTTTCCCCTATTTACGGGATTCTTGCTTTTACGAGCAATTATCCGAATTTTCTCGATAAATTGGAAAAACGCAATGGCAACAGTATCTGGATTCACGGCACCAACAAGCCTTTAAAGCCACGTGATTCCAATGGTTGTATTGCCATGAATGATGACGATATCAAAATAGTTTCCAAATATATCAAGCTGAACCGCACTCCTGTTATAATAAGGGATAAGATCGAATGGGTTTCCAGCGATCGGATATCTGAGGAAAAAAAAGGTCTTTTATCATTATTGAATAAATGGGAATATGCATTTGAAAATAAAGATCGAGATATTTATCTATCCTGCTATAAAGACAAAACAGTAGTTAAAGCTCCTTTGTGGGATACCTGGGAGCTGCTCTGCAAAAAATGGGATAACGATGGCATAAGACTTTTTGATTTGCGCATGAAAGACCTGTTTTTGCTCAGACAGCGCAACGCAGTAATGGCCATATTTGACGAAATAGTTACACTTCCCGGCAACACTCTGACTGTTGGAACCAAGAAACTTTATCTGGCTGAAAATGACAACAACTGGAAGATAATCGGCGAAATCTGGCAATTGCCGGCAAAAAACAAAGTTAAAGACCAGCGACTTGCCGCTCTTGAAAAACTTGATTGGAAGCGCAATGAAAACAGCGCAATTACCGAATTTATAAAGGGATGGACCAAGGCATGGTCCGGAAAAGATCTGGAAAAATATATTTCGTATTATTCATATGATTTTAAATTCAGACGCATGGATCGAAAAGCATGGAAACAATATAAGGCACGTCTCAATAAATTGTACGGTCCTATCACCATAAGCTTTCAGGATCTTCGGGTGAGGTCTGAAAGAAAAAAAAGAGTAGTTACTTTTCTCCAGGATTACAATGCGTCCGGGAGCGATCAATCCAATGGATATAAAGCTATCGGTATAAAAAGTCTTTTCTTGAAACGTGTTGGCGAGGACTGGAAGATATATCGTGAGGCATGGAAGGAAATTTGAAAATCAAACTAAAAATGACTACTATAATAAATAAATACAGGGTTGTATCAGAAACAATTTTGCACTCGGCGATACTTTTCTCTTTCTTTCTTTGTTCTCTTTCTTTCTTTTCTCTTTTTCTTTTTCCAGCAGCGACATGGGGGCAAAAAACGCATGAGGTGTTTTTTGAAGGAACGGATTACGAGCTTCATATTTATAAAGTATCTGGAAAAACGCCCGGCAAAACCATGCTTCTTGTGGGAGGTATTCAGGGAAACGAACCAGGCGGTTTTCTCTCAGCGGATCTTTACGCCGATATCTCTTTGGACAAAGGGAATTTGATTGTTGTGCCGCGGGCCAATTTTCTTTCTATTCTTATGAATCGAAGACAGATAAACGAGGATATGAATCGCAAGTTCGGAGATGATTCCATCATAAACTTTGAAAAAAAGATTGTCTCAATTATCAAGAAGTTAATCTCTGAAAGCGATTGTTTTTTGAATCTGCATGACGGTTCAGGATTTTATTCCGACAAATGGGAGGGACCGGATAGAAACCCAAGACGTTTTGGGCAGTCTATAATTGCTGATTGTGAAACATTTTATGACAAAAAGACCGGAAAGAAAATCAAACTGGGTGAAATGGCCAGGCAAGCAATTGATAATATTAATGGATATATAAAAAATCCAAAGCATTTCTTTAGCTTTGCCAATCACAGGACAGCCGATTCCGACACAATTCATGCGGAGCAACGCAAATCAGCGACATATTATGCCTTATACCAGCGCAATATTCCCGCATTTGGAATTGAGACCAGCAAATCTCTCCCGTTGGAGCTGAAAGTGCTGCATCACAATCTGGCTATTAATGCTTTTATGGAACTTTTTGATATTATACCGGAAAATCCGGGAATCTATCTGGATCCGCCTTTATTGAAATATTTGCTGGTTGCTATCAATGGAAACCATCCTGTTGTTATTGGAAATCGTCGCAAACTTCATGTTGGTAAAGGAGACATTATAAATATATCCCACATAGAGGCAAACTATGAGCGGGGATTGAGCATCGACGTTATCAACCGTGGAACGGTTAACGACTATCGAAAAAATATCTGCATTACGGAATCAACAGAGGCGGTGGTACGCAAGGACCACTATCATTGCGGAAAAATTGACATTGTGGTTAATAACTCGGAAGCGCTGCTTGTAACAGGCGCCGTGACTCCGAAAGTACGATATTTTATTATCAATGTGAACGGAAAAGAACGGATCATTCGAGATATGAACTCTATCACGATTGTTAAGGGCGATACGCTTGAATTGGTCAATGTGGAAACAAATCTGAAAGATACATCCGATGTTGTTGTCAATTTCAAAGGATTTGTGGGACATAGAAGTAAAAATACAGGTGAAGACCGAGGCTATCTTATCCATACCGACAAGGATTTGATGTCACGTTATTCCCTGAACAATAAAGGTATGCAGTATCAGGTTATCGTATACCTGAAAGATATTGAAACAGGGAAATTTTTTATCAATCTGCAAGAACCGACACTCGACTATCTCATTCTGGGATTAAATCAAAAAGAGAAGCAATGTATTTTTCCAGGCGAAACATTAACAATAGAAAGCGGAAATACCATTAAATTAATGGATATTAAAACCAATATTGATAACAACAATGGAATATACGTTTTTCTGGAAAGCTATGATGGATCAAAGATTGTTGAATGTATTATGGGCGAATCATTTGTTGTCCCTGATCAAACCCCAAATGATACCCCATCCTCATCCAAAGATCTGCAATACAAAATGCTGGTGCAGCGTGAAAATAAAGCGCTTGGCTGGATAAAGATCAAGCTTAAATCGTAAGCGTTCACAGGCGCTGTATATGCACGTTTTCTTAGACAATCAACATATAAACACTATATATAATAAAAGTTTCCCAAATGAATCGTTATGCTATAATTTTAATAGCTTAGAATTAAAAGTGAAAACTGACTATTGAAGATTGAAGATTGAAGATTGAAGATTGGTGGTACGCCTTCGGTGTGCTAATTGATAAACCAAAGTTTTTTAAAGATTATCCTCTTGTATATTAATGTTTTAAAGGAAATATAATATATAAAAATAGCAGCATTCCTTAAACCTTAAACCTTAAACCTTAAACCTTGGGAAATTTTTAATTATAAAAGATCGATTACAGTTTTTAGCTCCAATAAAAGTGTCAACTACTTTTACCTCAAAATGAAAGATGCCCAATTTTTAATTCAAAATTAACAATTCAACATTGGTCTCAAAGGCACTGTATGAAAAAAAGAATCTTTATTGCAATCATTGTTTGTCTTGTAACCGCTGTTCCATTAACTTTTGCCATAGACGGCAATGAGCTGCTGAAACAGGTAGATCGCAATCTCAACCCTGAAAGCTTCGAAATGTACAGGAAGCTTATCAATATAGAACCTGACGGCTCAAAAAAAGAGTTCGTCATGTATTCGGTAAAAAAAGGCATGGATAGCGTTGCATCAATATTCTTATCTCCTGCCAGCGAAAAAGGACGTTCTACACTGCGAGTTGGCGATAATATGTGGCTTTACATTCCAAGCGTCGGCAAGCCGATCCGTATAACCAGTCTGCAGTCAGTAACCGGCGGGGTTTTTAACAATTCGGATATTCTTAGAATTGATTATAACGCTGAATACAACTGCGACAATCTGGAAAAAACAGATGATAAATATATTCTTTACTTAAAGGCAAAAACAACGGCTGTAGCCTATAACAGACTCAAAATGTGGGTGGATGATAAAAGGTATGTTCCAATCACGATTGAATGTTTTGCAGCATCCGGCATGTTGATCAAAACCCTGCATTTCAAAGAAATCAAGGACTTTGGCGATGGCATTGTGCGTCCTGCCGTAATCGAAACAAACAGCCCTCTATACAAAGGGTATAAATCAATTTTTATATTTGCAAAAATGAAAAAGAAGAATTTGCAGGACGAGGTCTTTACCTTAAACTATATGCCAAGAATTGACGGTCTTCGATAATGCCTAAGTCGGCTGTTATTATCCTTTTATATTTGTTTGCATATCTCCTTCCCTTCAATACGCTTGCAGGTGAATATGATTTTGAAATACCCGATACCAAAGACAAGCCCTGTAATATCGGCGGAAACATCGAAGCAGATTATGCAATATATAATCTGAACAAAAATTCAAAGCTTTATTATCAGAAGTTTTATAATCGTAAAGAAGGTTCCTCTGTAAACTCATATGATATTACCTTGCAGTTGGAAGGAGATTATAAAAAAGACTCCGCAAGACTATACATAAAAACAAATACCAGCCTGACACAAAATTATCTCGGCAGGAAGGATGAAACCACATTATATGAAGGAGTTGTTTCGTTTGAAGCTACGCCTTCTTTTACTATTGAAGCCGGAAAAAAAGTAATTAAGTGGGGCAAAGGTTATGCGTGGAATCCTGCCGCCTTTACGAGCAGACCAAAAGACCCGGACGATCCTGAAGCATCTCTTGAAGGTTATTCGATAATATCCCTTGATTACATAAAGAGCCTTTCAGGATACATCAAAACCGTTGCTTTCACACCGGTAATCATTCCTGTTTATAATAATCTAAATAGCAGTTTTGGAAAAACAAATCATCTGAATTTTGCAGGAAAACTATACTTTCTGGCATATGACACTGACGTAGACATTATGTTTCTTGCGGGAAAAAGCATTGAGGACAGAATCGGTATCGATTTTTCAAGAAATTTTACAACTAACTTTGAACTGCATGGCGAAGCGGCATTTATTAATAATTTTGAGAAGAAATATATAAACGGTAGTGGCAACTTGCACAGCAGAAAATATGACGCTGCAAGCTATCTCTTTGGAGTTCGCTATCTAACCGCATATGATACAACATTTATATTTGAATATTATAAAAATGGAACCGGATTCAGCGAAGATGAAATAAGCGTATATTACAATTACATTCAAAAAGGATATAATACTTATCAGATAACCGGCGCTGAAAATGACCTCAAGAAAAGTCTTGGATACACAAAAGCCTACTACAATGATAAAAATTTTATGGAACAATATCTGTATCTAAAAATTACTCAGAAAGAACCTTTTAATATACTTTACTTCACGCCTTCCATAAATATTATCTTCAATATTGAGGACAAAAGTTATTCTTTAACACCGGAATTGTTGTATGAGCCAATATCCAACCTTGAACTCAAGTTCAATTTCACCCTGTTTAACGGCAATTACCACAGCGAATTTGGAGAAAAACCATACGATTATAAAGCTGTATGTTTTGCAAAATATTACTTTTAACGATCAGGTTGAATATTTGCAATCTTCAATTAAAAGGATATTCGCATGGAAATAAAGGTTGTTCGTAAAGTTTTGGATGTTAGGAACGTGTAGAAGTTATTTCGTCTATGTTCCTAAAATATATAGCCGGCGATATCAGATTTATTCGTCGATCAAGGGGGTATATTGCCATTTCTGTTTTTTTGAAGAAAAAGGTCAATCAGATACTTGCCTGTGGTGGAGAGTTAAAAAGCACTGTTTGCCTTACAAAAGGAAATAATGCCTTTATGAGCCGGCACATTGGGGATATTAAAAATAAGGCAACATATGAGTTCTTTCAACTAACTATCGAACATATGAAGCGAATTCTTGATATTAATCCCGAAATTGTTGCTTATGATCTTCATCCTGATTATCTGAGTACAAGATATGCCCTTGAACAGCAGGATGTTGAAAAGGTTCCAGTGCAACATCACCATGCGCATGTAGTCAGTTGCATGGCGGAAAATATGCTGGATGGCCCGATAATCGGGCTTTCATTTGATGGCACGGGCTATGGAACCGATGGCAGCATATGGGGAGGCGAGATACTTATCGCTGAAACCGGGCGGTTTAAACGGGCCGCTCATTTATCATATGTCGGGATGCCTGGGGGTGAAGCGGCAATCAAGGAGCCGTGGCGCATGGCTGTGAGCTATCTTTATGATGCTTTTGGCGAAGAGTTCTGGAAACTTGATCTTCCATTGTTTAAAGGGATAGATGAAAAAGGGATAGATGAAAAAAAAGTAAGATTTATTGTTAAGATGATTTCAAAAAAGATAAATTCTCCTTCCACATCAAGTCTAGGCCGTTTTTTTGACGGCATAGCGGCAATTATCGGTATCAGAAATACTGTTTTTTTTGAAGGTCAGGCCGCCATAGAGCTGGAGATGCTGGCCGGAGAAAAGACGGAAGCAGTATATGAATATGAATGGGTTTCGAAAGATATGCACAGAGTTCTTCTTCAGCCTGTGGTCTGCGGTGTGGTAAACGATATAAAACGTGGCGTCGGAATATCTACGATAAGCAGTAAATTTCATGCAACTCTTATCCGGATATTTTCAGAACTATGTGAAGTTATAAGAAAAGAAAGCGGGTTGAACCAGGTGGCATTAAGCGGAGGTGTTTTTCAAAATTCGATACTTTTAACGGGTTTGATGCGAACGCTCAAAGAAAAAAACTTTCAGGTCTTTACTCACACCATAGTTCCCGCAAATGACGGGGGTATCTCTCTTGGTCAGGCCGTAATTGCAGCGGATGTTTCTAAAGGATGCCAAAATGTCTATCAAATACATGGAAGAATACAGGGATCCTGAGATTTCCAGTAAAATAATTGAGAGCATAAAAAAACTAAGTCAAAAAAAAGTGCGCCTGATGGAAGTATGCGGTACGCATACGATGTCTATTTTTAGAAGTGGCATCAGAACGCTTTTGCCGGATACAATTTCTCTACTTTCCGGTCCGGGTTGTCCTGTATGTGTTACGGCACAGCGCGAAATTGATGCTTTTATAGAGCTGGCAAAAGAAGATGATGTCATCCTGACCGGTTTCGGAGATTTGATGAGAGTTCCCGGAACAGATTCAACTCTTCAAAAAGAAAGAGCCGCGGGAAGAGATATCCGTATTGTT
The DNA here is from genome assembly GCA_030611985.1 of Desulfobacterales bacterium. Classification (GTDB taxonomy): domain Bacteria; phylum Desulfobacterota; class Desulfobacteria; order Desulfobacterales; family ETH-SRB1; genus DAOVDN01. The sequence goes on from JAUWOS010000014.1 coordinate 15,837, forward strand.
TATTCGGCGCTTGATGCTCTTGAGATTGCAAGGAAGAATCCAGATAAAAAGGTTGTATTTTCAGGTATAGGTTTTGAAACAACCGCGCCCACTATAGCTGCATCAATACTTTCCGCAAAAAAGATGGGGCTTGACAACTACCTTGTCTTTTCAGCTCATAAAATAGTTCCTCCTGCTCTTGCCGCTCTCATGGAGACAGGGGAGGCAAGGATAGATGGTTTCATGCTTCCCGGCCATGTTTCCGTGATTATCGGAACAAAGGCTTATCTTCCGTTTTTTGAACAGTATCAAGTGCCATGCGTGATTGCAGGGTTTGAGCCGGCAGACATACTCCAGGCAATATTCATCCTGGTAAAGCAAATAGAAGCAGGCGTCCTGAAATTGGAAAATGGATATCAGAGGGCTGTAGTATTTGATGGAAACGAAAAGGCGCAAAAAATGATGCATGATGTTTTTGAGACGGTTGATGCTGTGTGGCGCGGAATCGGAACAATTCCAAAAAGCGGACTTAAAATCAGAAAAGAATTTGAATCTTTTGATGCACAAAAGATATTTGATGTTACGGTTTCTGATTCAAAAGAACCAGAAGGTTGCGCATGTGGCGAGATACTTATCGGCCTGAAAACCCCTCCCGAATGTCCCCTTTATAAAAAGGCTTGTACGCCTGTGGATCCGGTTGGTCCATGCATGGTTTCTACCGAAGGAACCTGTGCCGCTTATTATCGATATTGTATATAGAGTATTTTAGGCATTAGCAATTCTCATTATGGTTTTTTGATTAGATTTCAACAAGATACAAGATGTCACCCTGTCTGCTTAAAAAACTATGATCTCGTAAAATCAGGTAGTCCCCACAAAACAATGCAGGTTTGGAAATACCGCCCTGCATTGCTTTGTAACCACCTGATTTTTCGCTATGTGCTGCCGGAAGCTATGACATGCAACATGCTGAAATTATTGACCTGCACTGTTTTGTAGGGATTATCAAATAGCGAGCTATTTTAATACTTTTGTGATCTGAGACCCGCCTGCCATGCATCGCAATAGGTATATTCAACTTTGATTGCGTTTGTAAGAATAAAACATCAACGTCAACTTATGCAAAATGCGTTGCGGGCAGGTCGAACAAATCCGACCCAAATCTATGCGCCTGCTTGATGAAGTTAATTCGCCCACATTCCTAAAAACTGTAAATTGTTTTAAGAGGCTTTCAGACTCTTGAATCAACGGCAGGATGCCGCTGCCACTTTTCAGTCAAGCGTAAAGTAAAAAATGAAGGATACCAAAAAAAATCATATTTCGAGGTTTTCGTTCGGGCGATAGTCAGGAACTGGGAAGTTATTTTGTCGTCGTTCATAGAGGATTTTGCCGGTGTATTAAAAAACAAATATGTTGCAAAACTTTCGAATTATGATATGTTTCAAAACAGATGGGTGGTGACCACGGGTCCAGGTTCCGGGATACATGTCTTTGCCCCGGGGCGTCAGGACAATAGTTCTATCAAGAACCACTAATCCTGTTTTCAGGAGCGCCGACATGATTGTGGTGCCGCTTGCCTGCTCGCTTGACTCCATTCATTTTTGCCTCTGAATTTTTCAGATAAATAGTGTCATAGACTATCTACTCTTTCCAGCCCTTTTACGTTCCTTAAGAACCTGTTTGAAAACTGATGAATTAGCTGCAAAAACGTGAAAATAGTTCAAAATTTTCAGCCGATAGGCTGGTTATTAAGAGATGAGGACAAGTTTGAAAAAATTTAACCTCATTTTCACATTTTTTTGCTTAAATTCTTTGGCGTTCAAACAGGCTTTAAAATTAAAATAAAAAGGAATTTTCAAAGCTTTTGTGAAATCTTTATATCTGATGAAATCGTATAACAAAATTATTGCAGTGATTGCTGTCTTTTTTTTATTTGCTTGCGCTTCAAAACATATTCTTCCCATAGCGCCTGTTCAGATCGGATCCGGAGACGAACTTTTTTTAAGAGCTGAAAAACTGTTTCAGGCAAAATCCTATGAAAAGGCTTGCAGGATTTACAATGAATATCTTGCAAGCTTTCCTGATAGACCTCTCGCTGCTGCTGCCCTGTTGAAGACAGGGGCAATTAATACCACACTTGAAAAGTATGAAAAAGCGCGCGGTATTTATAAACGTTTGATTGCAGAATACAAAAAGTCTTCTTTTGTTCCGGATGCCATGGTTGAAATACTTGTCAATTTTTACAGGGAAGGCAAATATGAAGAAGTAGTCAAACAGGGAAGCGATGTGCTGAAAACAGTTGTTTCCAAAGTGCATATTCTCAGAACATACACTCTTATCGGTGATGCTTATGTTGCAATGAATTCTCAGCAAGATGCCGCATATTTCTATACTATGGCGCATGAGATATCAAAAGCTCCGGAAGAAGAAAAGATAATCGAAAAATTAAAAAAAGTTATCAGGCAACTTGGTTCGGAAGACATTATTTCCCTTTTAAAACGAGTGAAAAATAAACGGTCCAATGGTTATCTCATGTATTTACATGGACTTAAAAATGCCGAGGAAGAAAAATTTGATGATGCGATAAAGGCGCTGTCACAGTTTATTGAAAGATTTCCGGAACATGAAAAAACAAAAGAAGCAAAAAGCCTGGTAGAAGAGCTTGATAAAAAGTTCGCATATGGTCGTTACACCATAGGGTGTCTGCTTCCGCTTAGCGGTTCTTATAAAATTTATGGGAACAGAGCATTGAAGGGGATTGAACTGGCTTTAAGCCAATTATATTTCAATAATGCCGACTCTCATATAAAGATAATTATAAAAGATACAGGTTCTGATCCGGATAAGGCCGCTCTTGCTGTACGGGAACTGTCGGAATTGCGAGTTGCTGCTATTATCGGTCCTGTTTTTACGGCAGAATCTGCTGCTTCGGAAGCGCAGGTCGCTGGAATTCCCATAATTACTTTAACGCAAAAAGATAATATAACCGATATCGGAGAAAATGTTTTCAGAAATTTCTTTACTCCTGAAATGCAGGTCAAGACTATTTTATCTTTTGCAATTAAAGAACTCGGATTAAGCAGTTTTGCAATTCTCTATCCGAATGATAATTATGGAAAAACATTTATGAATCTATTTTGGGATGAGACAATAATCTGTGGCGGTAAAGTTGTTGGCGTTGAATCATACAATTTGGATCAGACGGATTTTGCTGATTCCATCAAGAAGCTTGTGGGGCTTTACTATGAGATACCTGAAGATATTAAAGATGCAACCGACCTGATTTTTGATGAAGATTTTAATGAAGAAACTGACAAAAAACAGGAGCCACGACCTATTGTTGATTTTGATGCTGTCTTCATCCCTGATGCGCCAAAAAGAGCGGGGCTTATTATACCGCAAATGGCATTTTATGATGTTAACGATGTCTGGTTTCTCGGTACCAATCTGTGGCATTCCGACAACTTGATCGAGATGGCACGGCATTATGCTCAAAATGCAATAATGACGGATATGTTTTTTGCGGAAAGCTCTTCAAAAAATGTCAGGGATTTTGTAAGGGTTTTCGAAAAGGCCTTCAAAGAGAAGCCCGGATTTATAGAAGCGGTGGCTTATGATACTGCCATGATATTGTTTCAAGTAATAAGTCGGCCGGATATTCAATCCCGATATGCCATTAAAGATGAACTGACAGGACTTGATAATTTTCAGGGCGTAACAGGGCTTACTTCGTTTGACAGTAATGGAGAGGTCAGAAAAAAACTCTATCTTCTTCAAATGAGAGGGGATAAATTTGGGGAAATAGGATTTTAAGAATTAAGAATTTTAAGATTTAGGAATTTAGGAATTTAGGGATTGAAGAATTTAGGGATTGGATTAATGAATTAACGAGGCGGGATGAATTTGGCTTATAGGGCATACAATTTTTTTAGCGCAGGTCTTTTTGTGGCATTTTTTCCACTTTTCCGGTTTTATTTTCGGACAACAGGCATGTCTAATCAAGACTTAAGTCAGCGTCTTGGATTGTACTCTGATGAGCTTGTTCGCTCTATTTCAGGATCGCCGCGGATATGGATTCACGCTGTTTCAGTTGGAGAAGTAAGCGTAGCTATAGCTATTATCGAATCTCTTGTATCGTTAATGCCTGATTGTGCTATCATTCTTTCAACTACAACAAAGCCTGGACAGGACTTTGCCAAAAAAAAGCTTAAAGCAGGCAAGTTTTGCTCAAAGGCAACTTGCATCTATGCTCCTGTTGATTTTATTGCTTCTGTTCGAAAAGCCTTATCTGCAATCAAGCCGGACGTTCTGGTATTTCTTGAGACCGAGATCTGGCCAAACTGGATAGTTGAAGCTCACAAAATGGGCATAAAGACAGCTATTGTGAATGGTAGAATTTCTGTTCGCACAATTAAGAGATATTTAAAAATTCGTTCATTAACAAAGGAAGTCTTAAAACATATTGATGCATTCAGCATGATCAGTAAGGCGGATGCACAGCGGATAAGAATGATCGGCGCTCCCGTGAAAAGAGTGGAGATAAATGGAAATGCAAAATACGATCTTTTGTTGGATCAGGCTGATCCGGGTATTAAAACAGAAATAAAGAGACTTTATAACTTAAGTGGAGATGAACCGGTTTTTATTGCCGGAAGTACGCGAAGCTCGGAAGAAAAAATTATTATTGATGTTTATCGGAAGATTGTTCAATCTGTTCCGGAAACTCTTCTTTTTATAGCGCCAAGACATGTAAAAAGAGCGCATCAAATAGAATGTCTTGTTAAAACCAATGGTTTTTCATGCCGGCTTAGAACCGATCTTGACAAAAAAGGTTGTCTGCGAACAGAGTCTGTGATTATTATGGATACAATCGGCGAGTTGCAGGCCATATATAGTATTGCTTCAATCGTATTTTGCGGAGGAAGTCTGGCGCCGCTGGGGGGCCAAAACATACTTGAACCCGCGGTTTGGGGTAAACCTGTGTTTTATGGTCCTTCGATGGAGGATTTTCTTGACGCAAAGGAGCTTCTTGAAAAAACAGGTGGTGGCATTCAAGTAAAGGACGGTTCCGAACTGGCTGAAAGAGCAATATACTATCTGACACATCCAGACCAAGCCGACATTATTGGAAAATCAGCAAAAAAGGCTGTAATATCAAACAAGGGGTCTGCTGCAAAACATGCAGCAGTAATAGATAGATTGGCACGTTCATAAAAAACTGTGTAAGGAACGGGGAAACAAGCTATATATGATAATAGAAGAAGCCATTGAGGTTCTCAAGATAGAAGCAAAAGGTATACTTAACCTGATAGACCGTATTGACAGCAATTTTTCTAAAATGGTAGAGCTTATCTGCAATTCCAAAGGTCGTCTGATAGTCGGCGGTATCGGCAAGTCAGGGATAGTAGGTCGGAAGATCGTAGCCACTTTAAACAGCACAGGAACAAGGTCTTTGTTTTTGCATCCTGTTGAGGCCATGCATGGAGATCTCGGCATTGTATGCCGGGACGATATATTTCTTGCTATTTCCAACAGCGGTGAAACTGATGAACTCAATATTCTTATGCCAAGTATTTGCAGAATAGGATGTGCAATTATTGCCTTTACCGGAAATAAAAATTCCACACTGGCAAAACATAGCGACATAGTCATTGATGTTGGCGTAGAGAAAGAAGCCTGTCCTTTAGGTCTTGCTCCAACTGCGAGTACAACAGCGCTTCTCGCTATGGGAGATGCGCTTGCAGTAGTTCTTATTAATAAAAAACATTTTAAACCGAGCGATTTCAAAAAGATTCATCCGGGCGGCATGTTGGGTCAACGACTTTCCGGCAAAGTCAAAAATATAATGTTAACCGGCAAGTTTATACCATCTGTTTTGGACGAAGCCGGCATGGAAGATGTTCTCAATGAAATGGATCGTCTTGAACTGGGAGCAACTTTTGTTGTAAGAGCTGACAAAAGACTTGCCGGTATAATTACTGATGGTGATATAAGACGTCTTGTCGCAAAGAAAAAGCCTGTTTTTGAGCTAAAGGTTGAAGATGTTATGACAAAAAATCCACAAACTGTAAATCTGGATTCTCCAGCCTGTGATGCTCTGAATATGATGGAACAATATCAGATTACCGTGCTTCCCATAACTGATCACATTGGAAGGGTTTGCGGAATTTTACACTTGCACGATATATTGGGCAAAGGCGATTTCAAATTCAATGGAAAGTAGTAAGGCTCAAAACAGCCCAAAGAGGTTTTATGGACTATGATCTAATTGATGCAAAAATACAAACTCTGGGCAAGGCAAAAATACCATCGCCGATCCAAAAAGAGAGAAAGAACACACTCAACCGAACTTTTATATCCGACACAGACAGGATATTAATCAATGTAAAATTAAATAATCTGATTATGTCTGTCAAGGAGGGAAAAGATATTCCTTCTTTTGAAATAGCCGGCCCAAGAAGCAAGATATATTTTGATCCAAGTAAATTAAAGTGTGCTATCGTAACATGTGGCGGATTATGCCCGGGTCTTAACGATATAATCCGTTCGATAGTTCTGGAACTTTTTTACAGCTATGGAGTCCGAAATATTTACGGTATCAAATATGGTCTTCAAGGCTTTATTTCTAAATATGGACGCGAAATAATAGATCTTAAGCCCGAATCTGTTGTGAATATACTTGAAATGGGTGGTTCAATTCTGGGCTCTTCAAGGGGTCCGCAAGATGTAGAGGAAATTGTCGACACTCTGGAAAGAATGAATATTGGTCTTCTTTTTATGATTGGTGGTGATGGAACTATTGTCGCAGCAACAAAAATAGCAGACGCAATAACAGAGCGAAACTTAAATATAAGTGTTATTGGAATACCGAAAACTATTGATAATGATATACATATGATATCAAGGTCTTTCGGTTTTGATACTGCTGTTGATGTGGCCACACTGGCAATCAAGGGAGCTCATAACGAAGCAAAAGGATATCCTTACGGCATAGGTCTTATAAAACTGATGGGCAGGCACTCCGGTTTCATAGCGGCAACCGCGGCTTTGGCTCAACAGGATGTAAATTTTGTGCTGATACCGGAAGTCGATTTTGATCTTGAAGGCCCAAATGGCTTTTTCAGGGTTCTTGAAAAGCGCCTGAACCTCAGGGGGCATGCAGTAATAGTGGTAGCTGAAGGAACAGGCCAGAAGTTTTTCAAAAATAAAGTAAAAGATCTTGACGAATCGGGAAACATCAGGCTGGAAGATATAGGAAAGTTCCTGGAAAATGAGATATCAGTCTACTTCAAAGCTAAAAACATTGAAATAACAATTAAGTATATAGATCCCAGTTACATGATAAGAAGTCTGCCCGCAAATGCTAATGATCGCGTATTTTGCAGCTTTTTAGGACGCGATGCTGTTCATGCGGGTATGGCTGGAAAAACAAGGCTTCTTATCGGCCACTGGAATAACCAATTTGTACATATCCCTATGGATGCATCAGCGGGAAAACGCAAGCAGGTCGATCCTGATGGGAAACTGTGGTTAAGCGTACTCGAAGCAACCGGTCAGGATTCATTAAAGAATGATTGATGGTAAGCGTTCACAGGCACTGCATATGCACGTTTTCAGGGCAACCAACATAGCAACACTATAGTTGATTACCCTGAAAATGCACATCTACAGCACCTGTGAACGCTTACGTGCTGGGAGATAGCCTTATGCTACCGGTTCTTCCGTGAACGGTTACGATTGATGTAATGAAAGGTCTGAAAATCTGGAATTATAAACAAGATAGAACAGGAGAATATCTATGCTGTTTTCCAAAAAAACATGTCCGGCAGACAGTGTAAAGACCATGCTTGATGACCACGTTGAATTGGTAGAGATGGTCTTGTTCAAGGCTCTGGAAACCCTGGAGCATTATCTCAACAATGATATTGAAGCTGCTAAGGCTCATGCAAGGAGGGTAGACAGTCTTGAGTCCGAGGCTGATGCCGTGCGCCGGAGGATTGGCATCTGCCTGCTTGCAGGGACATTTCTTCCGATTTTGCGAAAGGATTTTTTTCAACTGGTAGGTTCTCTGGATGATGTGGCTAACACAGCCGAAGACTTTTGTGATTTCTGTCTCTCCCAGCGTCCTGAAATACCGGAATATCTGCGTGATGGCTTTTTAGAAATTACCAGCGCCACGGTTGAGATGTTTCCAAATCTCAAGGAAGCTTTGCAAACGCTTAATTCAAAAGGTTTTGATTGGGGTGTAGATGAGTCTTCTCCCCTGCACAAAATTGCAAAGCAGATTGGCATTGATGAATCGAATATTGATGATTTGAAGTGGAAATTGACCAGGAAAATCTTTAAATCCGATTTGCCGTTGGCCAACAGAATGCACATGCAAGCCTTGCTTACTGATATATGCAGAGTTTCGGACCTGATTGAGGATGTGTCTGACCGGATCGAAATAATGATTGCGCGCGGGGCGATTTAATTTTATGTGGAAACTTACAGGTGGTATATTTTTTGGGTGGGGCCTGGGAGCTAATAATGCAGCCAATCTGTTTGGTCCAAGCGTAGCTTCAGGAATGGTGAGGTACCGCACAGCCATCATTCTGACATCCATCTTTGTAATTGTCGGCGCTCTGCTCGAAGGTCCAAAATGTATGGATACGATTGGGAAGCTTTCAGGGCTTATACCGATGACCGCATTTGCCTGCACGCTTGCGGCGGCTGTGACCATGCTGGTCATGACCTATTTTGCATTTCCGGCATCCGCCACTCAGGCTATTGTCGGCGCAGTTCTTGGCGCGGGCATCCTTATGCATACGGCCGATTTTTCCAAACTTTACAAGATCATGATATGCTGGATTATGACTCCGGTAGCGGGAGTTTTGTTCAGCATGATTTTGTATAGGCCTTTTGGTTATCTGGTGAATACTTTTTTTAAAGATATTTATCGGCGCGGCATTTTTTTGACTGCTGCCGTGGCGCTGGCCGGATGTTACGGCGCTTATTCTCTTGGGGCCAATAATGTGGCGAATGTGACAGGAGTTTATGTGGGATGCGGAATGCTTAACCCTCTTGCGGCCTCTCTTACAGGAGCATTGAGTATTGCGGTTGGTGTTCTTACATACAGCCGTAAAGTCATGATGACTATAGGAAAAAAGATCGTGCCGTTAGATGCTTTTTCAGCGTTTGTAGCCACATTTTCTCATGCTCTGACAATGCATCTTTTTACTCAGGTAGGCGTTCCGGTCTCTTCTGCCCAGGCTATAGTAGGGGCTGTTGCCGGTGTGGGTCTGGTCAAGGCATCGCGCACGGTCAGTTCCAGAATAATTATCAACATCTGTATAGTATGGGTAACGACGCCTCTTTCCGCAGGAATTCTCTCCTACGTAATTGCAAGTTTTCTGGTATAGCCTGTGTGGTAATCTTTTGGTTGACAAGCGATATTTGCTTGATTATACATTGCAAGCCTAAGATACCAAGATTATAATAAAAGTTTCCCAAATGAATCGTTATGCTATAATTTTAATAGCTTAGAATTAAAAGTGAAAACTGACTATTGAAGATTGAAGATTGAAGATTGAAGGTACGCCTTAGGCGTGCTAATTGATAAACCAAGGTTTTTTGTAACCGTTCACGGGAGAACTGGTAGTAAGCAAGGCTGCTTCCTAACATGTAAGCTTTTACAGGTGCTGTAGATGTGCGTTTTCAGGACAATCAACTATAGATTTGCTATGTTGGTTGCCCTGAAAACGTGCATATGCAGTGCTTGTGAACGCTTACGTTTTTTGTAACCGTTCATGGGAGAACCGGTGGCGCAACAAGGCTACTTCCCAACATTTAAATCTTAAATCTTAAACCCCCATACGCCTTCTGTGATTGATTTAAATAATTACAAGATGTTAAGTCGTTTGGGAAACTCTTAATTATAATATAATTTTCGTAAAATTCATAATTTAGGGATCCCTCTTTAGAGTTTTAGAGTTTTAGAGTCTTGGAGTCTTAGTGGCTGAACTGTTACGTTTTTAATAAACAAAAAAGGAGGTGATTTCAATGGATTGTACAACTATTAGAAATGGTATGGATTGTCTTTTTATGACAGCAAAAGGGTGTTCTTACAAAGGCGGGATTTGCCATAAGATTGTAGAACAATGCGACGGGTGCAATCGCAGCGCTGAATTCTCGTCCGGCTGGTACTGTGCTGCATGTCCTGATCCCTCGTTAAAGTGGAAAAACGGGAATTGCAACCTCGCTTCTCATATTGTCTCGTCTTCTTCTGCAACAAAAGTAAAGATCAATCCGCTCAAAGCATCCAAGAGAGGAAGCAGATGATGCGACTTTTTGCATAAACCCCGCTCAATTTCAAGGCGGGGTTTATTGTTCCCACGTAAAATATCAAGATAATAAATAATTAGCTACTAATTGATTGGTGGCACAATTCATTCAAGCTTGGCTCCCTTATAGGGAACTCATGCAATTCCATGTCTGGGCATGGTTATTGAATCACGGTGATAGCAGGTGCGAGCTGGAGTCAAGTGCATGCTCCAGTAAAGAAAAAAGGGTCATGGCAAAACTTCAATATATTAAACAGTCCTGAGTAAACGCTTGAGATACTTGAAATATTGATCAGTATACTCCATGCTTGCTATCCACAGATTATATATCTTATCATATGCTATGGAGTGATTTTCTGCACAATTGACAGGATAGAGGAGTACGGGAATT
>JAUWOS010000159.1 GCA_030611985.1 Desulfobacterales bacterium
CGTGAAATTGGCGGACTTATCGCCTGTGCCAGGAAAGAAAAACAATGGACTCAGCAGGAGCTGGCCCAGCGCATCGGAATTGGCAGGATGACCGTTGTGCGCATGGAAAAAGGAGCATCAGAAGTAGCGGTCGGCTGGTACCTTACCGCAGCCTGGCTTCTTGCTTTGCCGATCCTGACATGGCAAGTTATGGATGAAGGAAGAAGCGATACCGTGATGAGTGACCTGCTGATAAAACTCAAAAAAAATCTTTCGAGCAGGGTGCGACGTAAAAAGAAGATAATAGACAATGATTTCTGAGGCATACCTCTGGATATGGCTGCCACGCGCAAGCGAGCCGGTGGTCTGTGGCAAACTGCAGTGTGATAACGATGTCTGTAGCTTTGTTTATGGTCGCAGTTATCTTAAAAGGGAAAATGCTATAGCGCTTGAGCCTCGAGATCTACCCCTTGAAGAAGGTGTTTTTACTCCGGCGTTCGGAGAAACGCACAGCGTGATAAGAGATGCAGCTCCTGATACTTGGGGGAGAAGGGTTTTGATGTACAGGTCAGGCGGACAGAATCTTACGGAGCTTGATTATCTTCTGCGGGCAGGAAGTGACAGGATAGGCGCTCTGGATGTCAGGCTTAAGCCGACAGGCCATCCTGCAAGTCAAGCTGATCAGCAAGCCACTCTTGAAGACCTGCTTCTTGCCTCAGAACGACTTGAAACCGGGCAGACTATTCCCCAATCCCTTGGCAATGCTTTGCTACATGGTTCCAGCGTAGGCGGCGCCAGGCCCAAGTCGCTGATAGATGATGAGCATTGCAAATGGATAGCCAAATTTTCATCAACAACAGATTATTATCCTGTGGTGAAAAGCGAGTACGCAACAATGTGTCTGGCAAGTCAATGCAGCATTGAGGTGCCTGCAATAAAACTGGTTAAGATACTGGGAAAAGATGTGCTGCTTGTGAAACGGTTTGATCGAGAAAACTTCAATGATAAATGGCAGAGGCGTTTCCTGATCAGCGGTCTGACCGCTTTACAGTTGCACGAGTCCGAAGCTGCGCTGGCTTCTTATCCTGAATTAGCATCTTTTATCCGCCGTTTTGGCGCCCATTACCCTGCTGATGCACAACAGCTCTATCGACGCATGGTTTTCAATATTCTTGTCGGCAATACCGATGATCACGCCCGTAATCACGCTTTTTTCTGGGATGGATATCAATATAAACTGACACCGGCTTATGATATATGCCCCATGCTACGCACAGGGCAAACAGCAAGTCAAGGAATGATAGTTGGAGATAAAGGTCGGGAAAGCACACTCCGCAACGCTTTGAGCCTGTCGGAACAATTTGGAGTATCAGGTTCAGAGGCAAAGAACATTCAGGAAGAGCTAACTGAAACAGTCAAAACAAATTGGGATAAAGCGGCAGACTGCGCTGGTCTTTCCGGCATTGAATCAAAAATGTTACGACAGTCAACAGTTCTCTCCCCTGCCTGTTTTTACTAAGCTGAAGCTCCTGAGCCAATTTATGATTAACCTAATGATATTATAAGATAAACTTGACTTTTGGACGTGATTTCGTAGTCATGTAAATCACTCAAATTGGGACGAATATTGCTCAAATTGGGGCCAATAAAGATTGACTTAATAAAAAAATATGTGTATTTTTAAATTAAATAACTTGCTGACAATATTGAGAAATTAAGTGTAGTCAGTAGTTGCACACCAAGATTTTAAAAATCTATTTTGAAATCAATGGGTTACTGTTGTTTTGCTTGGGGAACTCCAGTTTAAGCAAAATTTAAAAACCATATTTCGGAGTTTTCGTTCAGGCGCTACCCGGTACCAAATATCCAAACCATGACCAATAACAAATATAAAAAACTTGCTGTTATATCCGGTTTGATTGTAATTTTCGATCAGACAACAAAGGCTGTTATTTTGTTTACTCTGCCGCTTTACAACTCAATTACGGTCATTCCCGGGTTTTTCAGCATAACGCATATTCGCAATAAAGGCGGGGCTTTTGGGTTTCTGGCAAATCAAAGTTCAGACCTTCGAGCTATATTTTTTCTCTTTGCTTCATCGCTGGCTATATGTTTAATCTTTTATTTTTATAAAAATACACCAAAGACGCATTCTTTGCTCGCTACAGGTTTTGCCCTGATTTTCGGGGGAGCCATAGGCAATATGATTGACAGAATTCGTTTTGGAGAAGTAGTTGACTTTCTTGATCTTTATATAGGAAATCTGCACTGGCCTGCTTTTAATGTTGCAGACAGCGCTATTTCCATTGGAATTATTATCTTTGCGTTTCATATTTGCTCTAAGAAAATGCCGTGGTGAGTTGGGCGGAAAAGCTGAAAGGGCAGGGCGGAAAGCTGAAAATGTGGAGAGAGGGAAATTCTTCAAGAAATTTCGACCTGCAAGGAATATTTTTTGGTGTTTTTTATTTTTTGATTTAAACTTTTTCCAATGCTTTTGCATCTTTGTGCCTTAGCGTGAGATACTTGTTGAAAAAATGCATCCCATACTTTTTAGATTAGGTCCTTTAACTATACACACTTATGGTTTTTTTGTTGCCATGGGCTTTGTTGCCGGTATTTTTCTTGCGAAAAATGAGGCTAAAAGATCGGGTGAAGATCAGGAAAAGATAATGGATCTTTTTTTCTATATCCTGATTGCAGCCATTGTGGGTTCACGTCTCTTTTATGTTGCGATAAACTTTGAGATGTTTATTGCAGACCCTCTGGAAATTTTTAAAATATGGAACGGTGGACTTGTTTTTTATGGAGGGTTTATTGGGGCTATTATTGTCGGACTTGTTTATCTGAAGAAGAATAAAATGCCTCTTTGGAAAACACTGGATATAGTAGCTCCTTCTCTTGCTCTTGGTCAATTTTTCGGTCGGCTTGGTTGTTTTTCTGCCGGCTGTTGCTATGGCAAGGTATGTGATCTTCCGTGGGCAGTTACTTTCGTTCATCCTGATACCCTTGCCCAAACCGGTATTCCGCTTCATCCTACCCAGCTCTATCATTCCTTAAGCAATTTGACTATTTTTATCATTCTCTTTTTCTTTCGCCGTCGTAAGAACTTTGATGGTTTGCTTTTCTGGTTATATGTCTTTCTTTATGGAATTACCCGTTCATTTATTGAAATATTCCGCGGTGATTTCAGAGGACAGGTCTTTTTCGGGATATTTTCAGTATCTCAGGTTATTAGTTCAATCATGATCATTATAGCTATTGTTATGATGGCGCTTTTGGGATCGAAAAGCCCAAAAATTAGAGACTTGTTTTAGTGGATTCTTCTCTTCAGGGGCTATTAGTCATCCCGATATCGAAGAGTTTATAACTTGGATTCAATCCTTTCTATCCTTAGGAACGTGGATGAAATAACTTCCCCAAGTAGGCGCACAGATTTAGGTCGGATTTGCCCAATCTCAAATCCGATCTTGAATCACAAAAGTTGAAGGAATAGCGAGCTATTTTGATGCTTTTGGGATTTGGGATCGGACAAAGGCGGCCTGAAGATGTGATGCATAGTTGTGGAAGTTATTTCATCCACGATGTGTTGAATAGGATTAGCGAGAAATTGGAAGATAAACCAAAAGGCTGAAGTGCTTCTATGTTTGAAGCAATCCGCAAGGCAAATGGGTTTGTGAAGTAAAACCACTTTTCAGAGATAAAAATTTGGGATATGGCAGTTGAAATTGGAGGCGAGATATGCAGCAAATAGAGATAACCGGCGAAGCGTTACCGATAGTGAGATCAAGTATAGTTTTAAAAAGAAAGATTGTTGAGCGTGAAAGCAGCAAATTATCTAAAACGTCTCAAAGGTTTTGAAAGGAAGTATAAGATGAAAAGCTCTGAATTTTCCAAAGAGTTTGCTGGCGGAAAACTTGGTGAAGATGCTGAGTGGTTTGATTGGCTCTTTGTATATGAAGCTTACAATAAAATAATCCAGCAGAAAAAAGTAATAGAAGGACTGTCTCTGTGATTATTCGCTATTTTAAAAAAATCAAAAACAGGGTAACAAGGTTAGAATAGTTAACAGAGCGCGTAAGTATTGATACGGAATATGATGAAGATGCTGATGCCGGTATCATCAGTGGAAGCATAACCTTTAAGGACGGCTCTATATTCCACTTTAAAGAAGTTCTTTTTGGGAAAAACAGCCATTATCGATTTCACTATATGTGTAGGACGTGGAACGCTCCTTGAAATATTGATTGCTTAAACGTCCCAGTACTCGCTCAAGATTTAATCGACATATCAATTTATCAAGGAACGTCCCGAAACTACCTCCCGAAACTATCGTGAATAAAGCAACAAAAGCACCAGCGTCCCCACCCACGTGTAAAAAGGGACCGTGAAATCTGAATAAAGCAACAAAAGCACCAGTGTCCCTATTCCGCACCAAGAACACTCGATCTCGATGTCAAGTTGTTTTACTATTTAAGGATATCACCCTTAAGAATTGCTGGAGATCGGGTACTGGAATATTGTATTGTGTTTTCCGACTTTTTGTGTAAGGAACTGCATACCTTTAAGCACGGTCAGAATTGCGATGTATTCACGGTTGAAAAAATGCTGTACCTGTATAAACCAGCCACATATCACCAATTGAAAATAAAATGAACAGAATACTTAGAAAAAATATTAATAAAATAAAAGTGTTGTGCGCAAATCATAATGTTAAAACATTGTTTGCATTTGGGTCAGTATGTACTGATAATTTTGATGATTCCAGCGATATTGATTTGTTAATTTCTTTCAATCCTATGGGTTATGCGGATTATGCGGATAATTATTTTTTAATCGCAGATAAGTTTGAAGAAATATTACACAGGTCAGTTGATTTAATAACTGATAAATCATTATCAAATCCTTTTTTTATTGACTCAGTAAACCAGACAAAGACTCAAATTTATGGAACATAAGATTAAAAAATTTCTTTTCGACATAAAAGAATCAATTAAATCTATCGAAAGCTATCTTGGAGACAAAAGAGATTTTAATGTATATCAGAGCAATAAAATGCTTCGTCGTGCGATTGAAAGAGAATTTGAGATCATAGGAGAGGCAATGAGTAGGATTGAGAAGCTTGATAATAAAATAAATATTACAACAAAAAAACAAATTATCAGTATGCGGAACCGAGTGATTCATGGATATGATAAAATAGATGATGCAATAATTTGGGGGACAATTATAAAACATTTGCCGATTCTTAAGAATGAAATTCAAGACTTAATTGATTAACCAACCACGAAAACTCCTGGTAGCAGCGAATCCAAGCTTCATAATAAACTCTTGAACAACTCAAACATCAAATATGATCACAGAATCCTTAAAACGCTGTTTTTGACTCCGAAAAGCAGGTTCTAAGAGAAAAAAACACCTCCAATTGTAACTATTCTCCCATAAAAACAAACTCTTATTGGGGTCAGACCCTGATACTCCCCACCCATGATTATTGCAATGGCATTCGCTTTTATTGCAGCAAAAATCTATCTTTTCAAATCAGTAGTATAATCACATGAATTCATTGGCTTATTTTAAAAAGCACTTGCTTATTATTTTTTTACTTGACTTCTGCAAGAGCTTAGAGTATGTTAAA
>JAUWOS010000033.1 GCA_030611985.1 Desulfobacterales bacterium
AGGCCTGCCCCTCGTTCACCGCTCTTTCGCTTTGGTGGTGGATATTGAGAACACGGCCGTTTACCGGTGAACGGATGGCGATCATCCGGGCATGATTCAGAGTCTCTTCCGCCGCCGAGTATTGAAGCGCGGTACGGGCGGCCTGCAGCTCAAAGCGGGCGACCTCGGAAGCAAACTTAGCCGAACGGAGGTTTGCATGTGTTCGTCTGGCTTCAGTATCGGTCTGATCCATCCTGTCCTGTGAAACATAACCGGCTTTGTAGAGCTGTTTGATACGTCCGAGTTCAGCCGCAGCATAATCTGCATCCGCTTTGGCAGCATGCACCTTCTCCTGCGCTTCACCCAGCGCCGCCCTGGCGGCTGCAATGCGTGCCTCCGCTTCCGCCCTGCTTCTGGGGTCAAGAACTTTCGAGCGCTGCGGCTCCAGGTCTACCAGCGTCTGTCCCTGCGTCACAAAATCGCCGACATCAAGCCGGATACGACGCGCGAACCCCGCTACTGTCGCCGAGATTACGAAGCGGTCAATGACCCGGGTCTTACCTTCTTCCTCTCTCGTAACTCTAAACGGTCCGCGAGTTGCCTTTGCAACATCCACAGGTACCGGCCTTGGCATCAGTCCGTAGGTAATGGCTATTATAAGAGTTGTCAGAAGAACGAATAATCCGATTCGTTTACGCCATTTCATGGCCCGTTACTCCTTTGTTTTAAGTACCGCCACGAGGTCCAGATGATAGAGTCTGCGCCGTACTATAAGGCCGGAGACAAAGGCTGACGCAAGTACCACGACAGCCGCAAAGGCATAGGTGCCCGGTTCCAGTATCAGAGGTATCCGGAAAAGATCGGTTTGCATTTCCGAAATGATATAAGCGCATAACCCTCGGCCAATCAGGAATCCAAGCGGTACGGCCGCGAGTGTAAACAGAGCAAGTTCTCCAAGCAGAATATATGAAATCTCACCGCATGTAAAGCCAAGTATTCTCAGACTGGCCAATTCCCGACTCTGTTCGGAAAGCGCGATCCTTGCGCTGTTGTAAACCACGCCGAATGCAATGGTAGCGGCAAGAAGAGTGTTAATGAAGGTGAATATCAACACTTGCCTGGCCATTGTCTTGCGAAAATTTTTTATGGCGTCCCTCCTGGCCATTATACCTGCTACCCGTGGCATCTCCTTAAGAGCAGCATATATTTCAGACTTATAGCGCGTATCTGTAGCGAGGTGGACACCGGATATAGCGTTTCCCTCTCGCATGAGACGATTTAGGGCGGCAAGCTCCATATAAGCCGATACTCCAATATATTCACTGACGAGAGCCGCCACATATACCTCACGCACGGGCCGACTACCTTCGAGTACCTCCACAGTCAGCAGGTCGCCTGGCTGAACACCCAGTATTTTTGCCCGATGGTCGGTTAGAACAATCCCTGCCGGAGGGAGATCAATTGGTCTTAGTTCTGAGTTCAGCAGACGATGCAGGTTTCCTCCGGTTTCCACACCATAAATTGCACTGCGGTAGCTTCGATGCTGAAACCCGAGTTTTACAGGCGCTGATCGAAACGCCTCACCGTATTCAACACCACGGAGACTTTTAAGCTCGTAAAGAGCGCTCTTGGATGTTGGTTCCACAAAGGTGACGGAGACATCTTCGCGCTGGGAAAGCCCGAACTGCACATACACCATATAGTCGACAGCGTCACTAAAGAAACTGCCCATCATCATAATTGCGCATGAAAAAGCGATGCCGATTACAGAAAGCAAAGCTTTAATCGGTCTGCGCTCAATGTGACGGGCGATCATTCGGGTAGGCTGAGAAAATATGCGTTTCAGACCGATGCGCTCGATAAGGGTTTCCCTGTAACTCACCGGCGGTTCAGGACGCATGGCCTGTGCAGGGGGAAGCAGCGCCGCCTTTTGCACCGAGTAGAGGGTAGCGGCTACGGCAGCAGCAGTACTCACCAATGTCGCAGCAACCACTACACCTGGCTGGAGTACATAATGCAGAAAAGGGAAGCGGTAGAACTCCATATACATCTCACTCAGACCCTTTCCGAGCCAGGCCCCTGCTGCAACCCCGCTGAATACACCGATTAGCACGATTAGAAGCGCCAGTTTCAGATAATGGACGCCGATATCCAGGTTGCTGTAACCAAATGCCTTTAAAATAGCGATCTGCTCGCGCTGTGTCCTGATGAGCCGGCTTACGACGATATTGAGCAGGAACGCCGCTACTCCGAGAAAGATGGCCGGAAATATGGTAGCCATCTGCTCGAGCCCACGGAATTCTTCCGAGAGATAGCGGTGGGAAATCTGATTCTTACGGCCATAGGCGCCGAGCCCTCCATAGGAATACAGCAGTCTGTCAAGCCGGTTAATAACGTCATTTATATTAGTGTCGGTGGACAGAGTCAGCGCCACATTGTTGAATGCGCCTTCCATATCATAGGCAGCGCCAAGCGGCGTCCGCCTCATCCACAGAATGCCATAGCGTTCAAAGTCAGGGAATATGGCTCCGGGACTTATCTGGTAAATGTATTCTGGAGAAAGCGCAATTCCCACAATAGTCAAGGTTTTACGTCGCCCGTTGATGATTACTCCAAGTTCATCACCGGGCACAAAATTGTGAGCTTCAGCAAAGGCTTCGTTCACCACCACTTCGTTGTCCCTGCCCGGTTCTGCTATGCGCCCCCGTCGTAAATAGAGTCGGTTCAACAAAGGCTCGCCTTCATCAGGTATTGAAACCAACTGTCCCGTCACCGGATCAGAGAAGCCCTCGACATCAAGGTTTACCGCCGCGACTACACGCGTTGCGACTCTGTCCACGCCAAGCGTTTCACCGATGCGAAGTCTCAGACTCTCCGGCGCACGCTTCAAGGATACAAAAACTTCAGCAAAACAGTAGTCTTTATAAAAGGTTGACTGGGTCGTACGCAACGAGTCCAGAGTACTGAGTGACATGACAAATGTCGCTACACCGCTTGTGATCACAAGGGCGATGGCCAGAGCCTGGCTCCTCATGCCCCATAGATCTCGCCAAAGTTTGCGGTTAAGTGACTTCATTTAATTGGGTTACGGGTTGCGGATTACGGGTTGTGGGTTGCGAGTTACGGATTTCGGGTTGTGTTGGTCTGTGATCGTGTAGTTGGGGAAGTTATTTCGTTTATGTTCTTAAGGTGTTTTATTCAACAATTCATCGCTTTTCTTTTCCATCTCTTCGGCCTCTCTTTCACTTTTTTCATGATCATAACCAAAAAGATGAAGAATTCCATGCACCAGAAGTTGTGTAAATCGTTCTTCCGTACTGATTCCCGCTGTTTCTCCCTCTCTCTGAGCAGTTTCAATAGAAATGACAACATCGCCGAGCAAATGCGGGGTTACATTTGAAAATTTACCCTCTTGCATTGGAAAGGAAATAACATTTGCAGGGCCACATCGATTGAGATATTCCTTGTTTAGCTCTTCTATCTGCGGATCATCAACAATCAGAATGGAAAGTTCTCCATCAGGACAATCCAAGGCGTTTAAGATGACCCTGGCCGTTTGCTCTATTTTTTTCAAAGGTAGTTTCTGTATGCTTTGTCTGTTGTTTATCAAGACTCCCATTTTTTTTCTTTCCGTTAATCAGAACAAGTTTTTCCGGATATTCGATTCGGTTGTGGTATATTCCGGTTAATGTTTTATTAAAGCTTTTTGCTATCCTGTGCAGATCTTTTAAGGTTAGCTCGCATTCGTCAAGCTGTCCATCCGAAAAAATCTTGTTTACAAGATTCTGCACAAGCCCCTGAATTCTGGATGGCGTAGGATTGTCAAGGGTCCTTGATGCTGCTTCAACCACGTCCGCCAGCATGACAAGGCCCGCCTCTCTGGTCTGAGGTTTGGGACCCGGGTATCTGAAGTTGTCAATATTTACCGCATCTTCTCCTTTCAGTTTCTTCGCTTTTTCATAAAAGAAGCTGATAAGACTTGTTCCGTGGTGTTGTCTTATAGTGTCAATTATAGCCTGGCCTAATTTATTTTCCCTGGCTATTTCAACACCATCTTTTACGTGAGCAATCAGGATAAGGCTTGACATAGAAGGCGCCAGCTTGTCGTGCTTATTTTTGCCGTTTGCCTGATTTTCAATAAAATATAGCGGCTTTTTGATTTTTCCGATATCGTGATAATACCCGCATACTTTTGCGAGCAGGGAATTGGCGCCTATTTCAGATGCAGCGGCCTCAACCATGGAACCTGCAATTACAGAATGATGATAACTTCCGGGAGCCTCTATCATAAGTCTGCGAAGGATAGGCTGATCAAGGTTTGCAAGCTCAAGGAGTTTGATATGTGTGGTGTAATTAAAGGCGATTTCCACAATTGGAGCAATGCCGGCTGTGACTATACCTGCTCCAATGCCTCCCATAAAAGCAAAGGCCCAGTTCCACAAGAGCTTAAAACCCGAAAAGTCCGCCATGTAAAAATTGATTGAAGTTGCAAGCAGCATATTTAAGAATCCAAGTTTTACCCCTGCCTTTATAAATACTTTGCGCTCCTTGCAATCTTGAATCCAATAGGCAGCCATTGTGCTGTTAAGCATAAAATATAGGAAAATTTCAAATCTGTTTTGAAATATAACGGCTGTGCAGGCCGCAATCACAATGGCAAATGCTGCGGCGATTTCAACGCCCATAAATAAACATACGATCATGGCGCCGGAAGCTATGGGAATGCCAAAATGCAGTGATGAAGCGGATATGGAAAAAGATCTGTTTTGGGTCAGGGTTTCGGAAAGTGGCGCCGATATTCCGGCAATCAACAAAAATGTGATCAGTATGCTGGCTATAAAGAGCAGATTTTTGTTGTGGTTGCGTGCAAATTGGTCTTGATGATTTATATGAAGAATATATGTTATAATAAAAAGAGAGAGGATTATCATTACAGCCCCGATGCTGCTTTCCAATATTTGCCCTTTTTTTGTTTGAGCTTGCAGAGTTTGCAGTTTTAAAAGCTGAACTTCTCTAACTCTTTCACCTTCACGCAAAAGCATTTCGCCCGCCTTTACCTTGTAAAGAACAGGTTTGATTTCAGCCAGGGCTCTTTTTTTCCGTTCTTCCGTTTCATTTTTGTTTAATGTTATATTGGGCTGTATGAGGCTTTGAACAAAATCTACAATCAGATTTCGCAGGGTATAGTTCAGGTCTTTAAGGACAGGTTGACCGATGATTCTGACCATGGTTTTGGCCTGATCAAGACCGTAAAATTGCCTCAAATTATGTATGACCTGTTCTGATTTTGTTTCAAGATCTATTAAAAATATCCCTTTATCATTTTCTCTAAGCAGGATCTCTTTATTTGCAACAACGCCGTTTTCTAATATCTGCCTTAAAATCACGCATATAAGATTTGCTATATCATTTGAAAATTCTTCCTTTTCAAGGATACTGTAAGCGCCTTTGCTGACGGTAATACCGATTTTTTCCTCAAAGTTTTTCTTCAACTGCCATATCCGGTCGTGCATAAAGCTGTTTTTTTCAACAGTTTCGGTTGAAGGTATCTTCGATTTTTCAGATTCGAAAATCGCTCTAGGATTATCAAATGCCTGTTTCACGTGTTGACTTAATTTTAATGAAAGAGTTGTGTCATGATCGTAAACAGTCAAAAGTTTTTCCACAATCTGCCGGCGGCTTATTTGTGTTGCATCCTTGTCTTCTATAAAAAAGTCTTTCGATGCCTTTATATCTCTTCCGGCAACATCACCTAATTTATAGGAATACTTTGTAACAGCAAGGCTTGGATAAAGCATAAGGATAAAAATTATTGTAACACCTGCCAGCAAACCCCATCGGACATACTTTTCAGAACCGGAGAATTTGTTGTCAAAGAACTTGAGGATTGATTTTTTGTTTTTTTTATTCTGCTTTTTTTGCATCCGGAACCTCATATGCTTCGATAATCTTTTGAACCAATTTGTAAGCGTTCACAGGCACTGCATATGCCCGTTCTCAGGGCAACCAACATAGCAACACTATAGTTGATTGCCCTGAAAACGTGCATATGCCGCACCTGTAAAAGCTTACATGTGGGGCAGCAGCTTTGTTTACTATCAGTTTTCCCCGTGAACGGTTACAATCTACACTTTCATTCCCAGGCTCTGCCTCTTGTTAAGTGCAAACTGGTAAATGAAAGATGCCCTTTATTTCATTCCTCTTGCGATGCCAAGCGCTGTGTACACAGCAGCGCTTCCGGCATATGCGATATCTTCAGTGGGAAGATGGGAACTTATCGTGGTGTCGAAATAAACATTTCCTTCAGCCGGAAATTCCTCATCTTCTTTCCAGACAGAAAGAATCACCGGAATTCGCGGAAGCACAACAATCTTGAGAGTCCTGTCTGCAGGAGAGGGAACGATCTCGCCAATAAGATTCGCTACCTGATCAAGCAACGAGAGGCGCGAGCCAAATCTCTTGACAAGGGGAGCAACGGCTCGTTTGAAAAATGCCTGATAGTAAAAAGTTCCTGATGGGACTTCGCGAAAAGTAATCAATTCGCCGGAAAAAGGGATCGCCTTTGCTTTAAGGAGATAGTGCAGCATCAAAACCTGTTCAGGCAACGTCGGCTTGCCGGCATTTTCTTCAAACGCAATCGTCTCGTCATCAATATTGAGTACATGATGCCAATTAATATAAGGAAAGATTACCTGTTGTCCACCTGTGTTCTTGTTTTTCATTTCGAGCTTTGCGGTTACACAATGCCGCTTGATATTACAATCTCTTAATTCCTCAATTGCCAATGTACGCGCAGTCCTGTAGTCGTCTTCTCTGGACATATTAATCTCCTGCAAAGTAAGCTTTTACAGGCGCTGCATATGCACGTTTTCAGGGCAACCAACATAGCAAATCTATAGTTGATTACCCTGAAAACGCACATCTACAGCACCTGTAAAAGCTTACATGTTGGGAATGTGAACGGTTGCAAATTTGTATACCAACCTTTTTCTTTCCGGTCAATGATATGTTGCTTGAACCGGATAAAGGAACGTGGTATCCCATTCAAATTTCGTGATAAAACAGATTGCAAATCCTTGTAGGGGCGACCTTTGTGGTCGCCCAAAATAACAATGATATCGAAAAAAATTTGATTAATAACGAAAATGGGCAACCACAAGGGATTGCCCCTACGGGTAAAACTGAAAAATTTGAATTTTAAATAAAATATTGTAATATCAATAAGATATTTTTTGAGCAAATTAATCTACCACGGAATTTAAAACGGAATTTAAATAAAATACATAAACTCAATGAAACTATTAAACGAACTTAAAAAATATTTTGATATCACTTCGTTCCGTCCAGGCCAGGAAGAAGTGGTTAAAACAGCGCTGGAAGAGAGAGATGCTCTGGTGGTTATGCCCACCGGAGGGGGAAAATCACTATGTTATCAGCTCCCTGCCTTAATCCGTGAGGGAACAGCCCTTGTGATTTCTCCTCTTATCGCTTTGATGAAGGACCAGGTGGATGCACTTCAAAAAAGAGGAATTCCGGCATCATTTATCAATTCCACCCTTCCCTGGACAGAACAAAGACAGGTTCTTAAAAAACTTGAGGCGGGAGACTTAAAGCTTCTGTACGTCGCTCCGGAACGGTTTCGCCAGAAGGAGTTTTTGCAGACACTTTCCCGTTCTATGATCAGTTTTGTGGCAATAGATGAAGCCCATTGTATCTCCCAGTGGGGACACGACTTTCGCCCCGATTACCTGCGGCTGGGAAAAGTTTTGCAACAGATAGGTCCATATCAGATTCTCGGCGCTACTGCTACTGCTACCGAATCTGTCATGTCCGATATCATTTCTTGTCTTCATCTTACAAATTGTCGACAGTTTGTAACAGGATTTTATAGAAACAACCTGCAGTTGAGAGTACTTCACTGTACAAAAAAAAAGGATAAGGAAGATATTCTGTCCGCCCTTGCGAAAAAAAAGCTTCCCGCAATTGTATATTGTGCTACGAGAAAAGGTGTGGATGAAGTGGTAGCCCTGTTGAAAGATCAGGGACATCCCGTATCAGGATACCATGCCGGCATGGACGATGAAACGCGAAATCGTGTGCAGGAACGATTCATGACAGGACATGCCGGAATAATTGTGGCAACCAATGCCTTTGGGATGGGAATTGATAAATTAGACATACGCCAGGTTATCCACTACCAGTTTCCCGGCTCTATGGAATCGTATTATCAGGAAATAGGAAGAGCGGGAAGAGATGGAGAAAAATCAAAATGCTCTCTTCTTTTTTCTATCGGTGATATCTTTATCCAGGAATTCTTTATTGGCATGAACTACCCTTCTCCCGATGCAGTCCATGATGTTTTTGAATTCTTGAAAAATGATGAGAAGGATTATTTAAGTGTTGGAAATAATCAGATTTCCGAGATGATAAGCTCTGTTCAAAGCGCCGGACAGGCAGGAATCATCATAAAAATGCTGGAACGGGCTCATTTTCTGGAAAGGCTGTATTCGGGAAAACGACTATGTTTTGTTGCGGCCGGCATACAAAAACCGAGAGGACCTGTTCAAAAAAAGATATTTGACGTTGTGGCAAAAATTGCAGGTTCTAAAGGAAAAAAAGTTTCAATTAACGCCCTGGCAAATACCACTGAACTTGAAAAACCGGCGCTCCTTAGAGGTCTTAGAGCGTTATCAGCAGACGGATTAATTACATATATACCCCCGGCCGCTGGTCGCGACCTCAAGATAGTGCGGCCACAGGCGACTTTTGAGGAGTTGGAGATAGATTTTGAGCTTCTTGAAAAAAGAAAACAAAATGATCTGGAAAAAGTCAAAGAGGTAGTAGCTTATGGGCATTTTGGAGGATGCAGATGGGATTTTCTTCTTTCTTATTTTGGGGACGATAGCGCAACAGATCAGTGCGGCTCCTGCGACAACTGCATTCAAAAAAAGCTTAAAAAAACCGATACGAACAAAGAAACCGATACGAACAAAGAAAATAAAACAGCGATCCTTAAAATATTAAGCTGCGTGGCACGCATGCAGGGTCGGTTTGGCCGAACACGTGTTGCCCAAGTCCTTACAGGCGCATCAAGAAAATGGATAACCTCACAGGGAATGAACCGACTCTCTACATATGGCCTGCTGCCCAATTTCACCCAGGAAGAGGTTCTTGATCTTATTAATCAGTTAGATCGGCAAGGATGTTTTATTCACCAGGGAGATTATCTTTACCCGACTATAGCTCTCAGTCAAAAAGGGATTGGAGTGATGAAAAAAGAGGAGGAGGCATTTTTAAATCTGCCGAAAATCAAAAAACCGGTCAGGACCACTGCAGAAGTAGTCACTGATTTTTCTCCGGAGCTTTATGAACTATTGCGTCAAAAAAGAGAAGAGTTTGGGACGACGGAAGGAATTCCCTTGTTTATGGTGGTATCAAACCGGACACTGAAAGAGATGGCAGCGTCAACACCAAAAAACATGGCAGAGCTTCTCCTGATACACGGAATCGGACCGGCTAAAATGGAAAAATACGGACAAGAGTTTTTAAACGTAATTTTGGACTATTGTGATAAGGGCTCGCACAAAAAATAACTTCACATTTTAAGCGCCGATGCATCCCGCCCGGCTGCGTTGCAAAAGCTCGGAATATCCCGATATTCCTGCGCTTTTGCGCCTTGCCGGACGGGCGCCTCAACACTTAAAATTGCGAACTTATTTTTGTGCGAACCCTAAGGAGCGTGGATAAACAAAGCTCTGAGATTGCTTTCTTTTTTAATTCAAAATTCAAAATCGTGTCTGAACGGGGTTTTCGTTCAGACACTACATAGCCTTGCTATGCGCCTTCAGCTAATCAATCGCCAATCGTCTAATTTGGAAATATTTCTTTCTACCATGAACGTCTCTATTCCTTCTATTATTTCTATTGTAGCATGCGGGTTTACAAAATTGGCTGTGCCAATCTGTATAGCCGTGGCGCCTGCTATTAAAAACTCCAGCGCATCTTCCGCTTTCATGATACCTCCGATTCCGATTACCGGAATCTTTACTTTTTGAGCCACCTGCCAGACCATGCGCAGAGCTATCGGTTTGATTGCCGGACCGGAAAGCCCTCCTGTTATAGTGGCAAGTTGTGGACGTCTGGTTTCAATGTTTATGGCCATGCCGGTTATAGTATTTATCAATGATATGGAATCTGCGCCGGCATCCTCTACGCTTTTCGCTATTATTGTAATATCGGTAACATTGGGGGAAAGCTTTACCATAACAGGTTTTGTTGTCCTTTCTCTAACAGCGCTTACCACCTTGCAAGCAGATTCAGCATCTACTCCAAACGCCATTCCTCCTGCTTTTACATTCGGGCATGAAATGTTGACCTCGATGCCCGATATTTCTTCAATATCATCTATGCGTGATGTCAGTTCAGCATAATTATCTATCTTTTTTCCATAAATATTTACAAAAATCGGCGTTGAAAGCGTTTTTAAGAATGGGAGTTTTTCCTTTATAAATGCTTCAAAGCCAACGTTTTCAAGACCAATGGCGTTTAACATTCCGCACGAAGTTTCAACGATTCTCGGAGGTCTGTTTCCCATAGATGGTTCAAGCGACAAACCTTTTACGATAATGGCTCCGAGTCTGTTTAAGTCAACAAGATCCTTAAATTCGCCGGCATATCCAAATGTGCCGGATGCCGTCATCACTGGATTTCTTAGTTCTATCCCACCAATGTCAACCTTAAGATCAGGTTTTTTTTTCATATTCATAATATTTTCCGTAAAGGCCCGCTCAAAAACAAGTTAGTGTTTTCGTCCACGTTTCTAATCAGTTCAATCCCTAAATCCCTAAATCCCTAAACGTTTTTTCTGCTGCCTTTATCGTTGCATCAATATATTCTACGTTATGTGCCGCTGAAACAAAAAGAGCTTCAAACTGGGAAGGCGCAATATAGATTCCTTTTTGGAGCATACCCTTATAATAAGCCGAAAACATTTCAAGATTACAGGTCTTTGCATCATCAAAATTCATAACATCTTTGTCCGTAAAAAAAAGACTCATCATAGATCCAACCCTGTTAACCACAACTTTTATCCTCGCTTTTTCCGCAGCTTTTTCAAGACCATCGGCAAGACGGGCTGCTTTTTCATCCAACGCACTATAAAAGTTCGGTTTCTTGATCTGGGCAAGCGTTGCAATGCCTGCAGCCATGGCAACCGGATTGCCGGAAAGAGTTCCTGCTTGATATATGTTTCCCTGCGGAGCGATATTTTCCATGATTTCACGCCTGCCACCATAAGCGCCAACCGGCATCCCGCCTCCGATGATTTTTCCAAGAGTAGTAATATCAGGAGTAATTCCATAAAGAGATTGCGCTCCTCCATATGCTACCCTGAATCCGGACATCACCTCGTCAAATATCAACAGACTGCCGTTTTTTTCCGTCAGTTCTCTTAATGCCTCAAGAAAACCTTCCGCAGGTGGAACCAATCCCATATTTCCTGCAACAGGCTCCACTATGATACAGGCAATACTATCACCATGCTTACTTATTACTTTTTTAATGCTGTCGATATCATTATATGGAACCGACAAGGTATGCTTTACAAAAGATTCCGGCACACCAGGGCTTCCTGGAATATCTAATGTGGCAACGCCTGATCCCGCTTCTACAAGAAGGGTGTCCGCATGACCATGATAGCATCCGTCAAACTTGACTATCGTATCCCTTCCTGTATACCCTCTGGCAAGTCGTATTGCACTCATAGTAGCTTCTGTTCCTGAGTTTACCATACGCACCATCTCAATAGAAGGAACTGCATCAATGACCATTTCAGCAAGTTCGGTTTCAATATCCGTAGGCGCACCAAAGCTGGTCCCACGTTTCAGCATATTTGAAATTGCTTCAATAACCAGAGAATGTTTATGGCCGAGGATCATTGGACCCCACGATCCTACATAATCAATAAATTCGTTGCCATCTACATCGTAAATCAGGCAACCAACAGCATGATCAATAAAAATCGGTTCTGTTCCGACTGATCTACATGCCCGCACAGGGCTATTTACTCCGCCAGGCATAATATTCAAAGCTCGATCAAAAAGTCTGTGTGATTTTGTACGATTCATTTTTTTATTTTTCCTTTCTTTTAAAAAAGATGCCTCTATTTTTTTGTAAATTCTCAATAAATATTCGGCCAACCCCTTCCATTGTTCTTGCAATAATAAAAGTTTCCCAAATGACTTAACATCTTGTAATTATTTGAATTAATCACAGAAGGCGTATGGGGTTTAAGATTTAAGATTTAAGATTTAAGATTTAAGATTTAAGATTTAAGATTTAAGATTTAAGATTTAAGATTGATGGTACGCCTTCGGCGTGCTAATTGATAAACCAAAGTTTTTTGGTATTCTATTCAAATTCCGTGGTAAAACAGATTGCAAATCCTTGTAGGGGCGACCCTTGTGGTCGCCCAAAATAACAATGATATCGAACAAAAAAAATTTGATTAATAACGAAAATGGGCAACCACAAGGGATTGCCCCTACGGGTAAATTTGAATTTTAAGAAAATAAAATATTGTAATATCAATAAGATATTTTTTGAGCAAATTAATCTACCACGGAATTTAGATAGGATACGTTTTTTGTAACCGTTCACGAGAGAACCGGTGGCATAACAAGGCTGCTTCCCAACATGTAAGGTTTAAATCTTAAATAGTCAGTTTTCAGTTTTAATTCTAAGCTATTAACATTATTGTACTATAGCTTTAATGGCTTAGATAGAAAAGTGAAAAGCTATGGAGGAAAGTTATTTCATCTCCGTTTCTAATAGAAAAATGACGCTTGTGTGTCAATAAGAACCTATGAAACGTGGACGAAATAACTTCCACAACTATGCATCATAGCTTCAGGCCACCTTCAACCAATCTCAAATCACAAAAGTATTAAAATAGCTCGCTATTCCTTCAACTTTTGTGATCTGAGGCCGGATTTGAGATCGGGCAAATCTAACCAAAATCTATGCGCCTACTTGCGGAAGTTAATTCGTCCACGTTCCTTATATTGTTTTACTGGAAAAAAAATTGACAACCAGGTTTAAAGCTGGTATATAACCTCATTATTGTATGGGAAATTATAAGGAACATGAACAAAATATCTTACAGGTATCAGAATTATTAATTACTGCGAAAGAATAAATCTTTCACATATACGAAGAGCATTATATTAAAAAGTTTGTAAGCGTACATATGCAGTGCCTGTAAAAGCTTACATGTTGGGATGTAGCCTTGTTGTGCTACCGATTCTCCCGTGAACGGTTACAAAAATTTTTTTGCGTCCTCTGCGGGGAGGGTTATTGTCGTTTATTATAAATTATATAATTGCATCTTGTATGGGGCCGTTAGCTCAACCAGGCAGAGCACCTGACTCTTAATCAGTAGGTTGAAGGTTCGATTCCTTCACGGCCCACCATGAAAATCAATACGCTTCAATGCAGTCTAAATATATTTCTGAACAATGAACTACCCCGCCGTAAGCGGACTGGGTATCAAAACATTACAGCTTCAACCCAAATCTATGCGCCTACTTGTGGAAGTTAATTTGTCCACGTTCCTAAGTATAAGGGTTGTTTTGACCCTATATCGTGTTTATATTGTTCTATTTTTGGCTACACTCATTTCTTTTTTTTCTTTTTTTTCTTTTTTCTCTGCAGCCAGGCTTCATGCTCCCGGATCAGGGATAACGCGTCGTTGCTCTCCGTGGCACATGCGACAGTATGGGCGTAGCTTTCCTTGCCCATTTCCAGCACTTCAATCTTTTTATTTAAAAACCCCTGAATCTCTTCGAGTCGCGGCTTTTCTTCTTTACTGCAAAACGAGATGGCAACGCCTTCATTGACGCCCCGCCCGGTTCTGCCCACCCGGTGTACATAGTTCTCGGCCTGATCGGGCAAGTCATAGTTCAAAACATAACTGACATTTGGAACATCGATGCCCCGGGCACTGATGTCCGTGGCAATCAGGATATTGCATTCCCCGGCCTTGAACGTTGTCATCACCTCGTTCCTGTCGGCTTGCTCCTTTTCCCCGTGGATGGTAACTGAGCTTATCCCAACCCGCCCCATCGCTTTTGCCACTCTTTCGGCCCGAACCCGTGTCCTGACAAATACAATGATTCTGCTGCCGGGGTTTTCTTTGATAAATTTTTCCAGGAAAAACCGTTTATCATCCATTTCAACAAACGTCACAAAGTGGGATATTTTCTTTGAAACCTTATCTTCCGGGGATATCTGGATGCGTATGGCATTGCCTTTTACCTGGGAGAAAGCAAGTTTTTTAATCTCCTTGTTTATGGTTGCAGAGAAGAAAAGGGTCTGATGCTTTCTGACGAGCATCTTCTTCACATATCGAATATCCCGGATAAATCCCAGGTCCAGCATGTGATCGGCTTCATCAAGAACAAGTGTTTCAACCCGCTCCAGGTTAATATGCCCCTGGCTGATCAAATCAAACATCCGTCCCGGTGTGACCACAAGGATATCGATGCCGTCCTGGAGCCTTTCAATCTGTGCATTCTGATCGACCCCGCCGTAAATTGTGAAGACTTTCGTTCGGGTATTTTTTGAAAGTGTTGTAAACACCTCTCCAATCTGAAGTGCCAGTTCCCGTGTGGGAACCATGACAATACATTTGATTCCCAGGGTGCGTTTCGAACTTTTATGGCTGTGGATTCGGTCAATGATGGGAATTGCAAACGCGGCTGTTTTGCCCGTTCCCGTCTGTGCGATGGCAAGGACGTCCTCCCCCTTCATGATGGACGGAATGGATTTGAATTGAATATCCGTCGGTCTTTTGAAACCGAGCCCGGACAGATTCTTTTTTATCGCTTCTGAAATGTAGTATTGTTCAAACTTCATAACACCTCAATATGTTAAATGACTATCTGGTTAACTCATCATTTATTCTTCAGCAAGCTAAGGAACGTGGTTTAAATAACTTTACCACTTTTCAGGTCATTTCTGGAATACCAAAAGTAATTACAGAGCTAAACCCCTATCTAAGCTGGGGAGAATGGCAAAAGCTATGCTGAGTATTTATTAAATGCTCCTTTTGAGCTAAAGGCAACAGCGCTGATTCTGTGACCAAAATCCAAAAGGAGCAAGATAATGAAAAAACATTAGGAACGTGGACGAAATAACTTCCACAAGCAGGCGCATAGATTTTGGTCAGGTTTGTTCGATCTTGAATCACAAAAGTTGAAGGAATAGCGAGCTATTTTGATGCTTTTGGGATTTCAGATCGGGCAAATATGACCTGAAGCTATGATGCATAGTTGGGGAAGTTATTTCGTCCACGTTCCTTAGCACGCACAACATGGAAGTGCAACTATCACATAGTTTGGGTTCCTGGGATTGAATAAGTCTGATGCGAAATTTCCAAGGAAGCGTCAAGCGGGAGAAAGGGGATGTTGTAAAATAGCGCATCATAGGAAAGGAGCTTGCGTAAAAAATGGACCACGCACAATTTGTCTCTCTTGTGAACCAACTTCGGGATGAGCCACACGAAACAGAATGGTTGGAATTTAAGGGAGTTTCGGGACGCTCCTTGATAAATTGATATGTCGATTAAATCTTGAGCGAGTACTGGAACGTTTAAGCAATCAATATTTCTTTGAATAATGCTTAGGAACGGGGACGTAATACCTTCTTGATATAGTATCAAACAGTAATATCAATTGTTAGAATAACCTCCAGATAGGGATAGCTAACACGCTGTTTCTTATTTCTTTAGTTTTTTGGGTTTATTGATGATCGCCGTGCCGGTCACGGAGTGTTTTCCATGCCTGGCATCAATGGTTGCCGCACGAGATCTTGAATTACACTGCCCTCCGACGAAACCGGGACGTAAGATTCTACCTTTGCAACACCTGATGCCGTTTTATGCACTGCAGATTGGGGAGTGATGACAATGGGAACACGCTTGTAAACCAGCGCGATGCTTTCGCCTTCGGTGATGATCCGCCTGTCCTCCTGGAGTCGTTTCAGGCGGCGCTGCAATGTTCGACGATTGATATTGGGCAAATGATTGGCCAGTGCTTTTTCAAGCGTTGAAATTCCAAGCCCTTCGGAATGTTCTAAAATTATCCGTTCAATCAGATCCAATTCTTCAGCAGGCACAATACGCGACATGAGAACTTCCCCAGAAGTGAGCTGTACAAAGCAGATTTGCACGCCACTCATTATGGCATGCGACAATATAGAACGACACCAATATGTCATGCTTTAGTGTCGCGCGTCAATAAAATAATATTCCGACTCAAAATTTTTTTAGGGTACAAACTGTCACTTGGGGTGTAATCAGCAATTCCCGACGTAAGATATTCTGTAAGCGTTCACAGGCACTGCATATGCACGCTTTCAGGGCAACCAACATAGCAAATCTATAGTTGATTGCCCTGAAAACGCACATCTACAGCACCTGTAAAAGCTTACATGTTGGGAAATAGCCTTGTTATGGGTTCTTCCGTGAACGGTTACGATATTCTTTAGCAGATATTCTCATTAGCATCCGAATATTGTATCATTATCTTCAAGGAACAAAACGGAAGACGCTGATTCGCTCTTGTAAAATGATTAATTAAAGAAAAAGGCTTTACCGCAGTAACTCAGTCCGGACATTATATTTTCTTTATCCCTCCCCTTAAAATAATCTTGCATTCTTTTTGAATAATGCTTAGGAACGGGGACGAAATACCTTCTTAATATAGTATCAAACAGTAATATCAATATTATTATGAACAAAAAATGCCCAACTTAGGGTTCGCACCAGTTGGCAACATCATACGAGAGAATTATCCATTGTGCAAACAAACCGTTTAAAAAAACATGTTTCCTGGGTAGTGATGATCGGAGCGGTTATCTGTATCTGGTTATTGTTCACCATGTTGCAGAAAAAGGAAGGCCAGGACAAGAGCGACAAGGGGGTGCAGCCTGCACCGGTTGAAGTGGCATCAATTCAGCGTGGCCAGATCTCTTTACGGAGAACGTTCAACGGAAGTCTGGAGGCCCAGGCCGAGTTTGTGGTAGCGCCGAAAGTCGGTGGCCGGGTCGAACGGATGCCGGTGAATCTTGCCGACACGGTGGAGAATGGCCAGATTGTTGCTGAACTTGACAATGATGAGTATGTCCAGGCCGTAGCACTGGCAAACGCTGACCTATCGGTTACCATAGCCAATCTGGTTGAAGCGGAGAGCGCTTTGGAAATAGCTGACCGGGAATTTGAGCGAGTTGAAATCCTCAAGAAGCGCGGTGTCGCCTCTGAATCCCGGTATGATGAAGT
>JAUWOS010000128.1 GCA_030611985.1 Desulfobacterales bacterium
ACATTTTTATCATTGGATAAGGAGGTGATGTAACAATCAGATTGATACTGTTTGCGGAAATGAAATCCATCTTTTTAGAATTATTGAATATAATTTTATTCGTTGTTTTCATTGATATCTACTCCGATTTGTACTGAAAAAAACAGACAGTGATTCCTTAGGAACGTGGACGAACCGAAGTTCTTGACATTTCCGACTAAAAGAGAATACATTTACCACTATCGCAAATTACACGCTTGTATTTTTTGATGGAGGTAAAATTGGTTGGTTATCTGTATAGATATATCGAAAAAAATATATCCGACGATTTAAAACGCAAGATGGTTTTTGTCGGTAGACCACGACAGTCTGGAAAAACCACGATGGCAAAGAAGCTTTGTAATGAAGCAGGGTTTGACACAAAAAAGCGTTATCTGAACTGGGATGCGGCAGAAATATCAGCAAACCGCTCAACTACCTTAAGCTTCGCTTTCCTTACGTGCAAGCCACACAAGTATCACTTGAGAATGATATTGATTTGATCACAAAGGAAGGCATCAGGATATGTTCAGCCCACCTGTTTCTTTCGGAGTTTGTTTAAGGAGCGCCCCCCTCCCCTCGCTTTAAACAAAATAAATAAGTTGAAATTTAAGTTGTTTTTCTTTATAATAAAATTGTGTTTATTCAATGCGTTATAATAAAATGGTAGCATTCCTTGAACCCTAAATCTTAAATCTTGTATGCTGTACGCCTTCAGTGCGCTAATGTAAACAATTATAAAATGTTAAATCGTTTGGGAAACTTTTTTTATTAGAAACATGAAGATACTGCTCATACACCCATATTGTCTTGAAAAAAGGATTCACGAGGAAGACGTAAGCGTTGTATCCATTGGTGTTTATTATGTGGGCGCTTTTTTGAAAGAAAATAATTACGATGCTGAAATACTGAACTGGTACAATATCAACAAAACGCCTCAAAAGATCAGAGAAACTTTTGTTGAAAAGAAACCGGATGTAATCGGTCTTTCTATTTTACATGCAAACCGTTGGGGCGGCATAGAGATTGCGCAAATTGCAAAAGAGGTTGATCCAAATATAAAAATTGTTTTTGGTGGAATCGGCGCTACATTTTTGTGGAAACATCTTTTAACACATTTCAAACAGATTGATTTTGCAGTTATGGGAGAAGGGGAATATACTTTCTTAAACCTGATAAAATGTATTGAAAAACAGGATTATAGTAAGATTGAAAATATCAAGGGGATTGCTTTCAGGAAAGAAGGCAAGGTTGTAAAGACGGAGCCTGCCGAAATAATTCGCCATCTTGATAAACTGCCTGTTCCGGCAAAGTATTTTCAATATCAGCATGTTTCTTTATCTCGAGGATGTCCTGGGAATTGCACTTTTTGCGGATCACCCAAACTGTGGCAGCATAAGGTTAGATTTCACTCTCCCGAATACTTTGTTAATCAACTGGAACTTCTTTATAAAAAAGGTGTTACATTTTTTTATTTTTCAGACGATACCTTTACTTTCAAAAAAAATCTGGTAATTGAGATTTGCAGAAAAATCATAGAAAGAAACCTTAAAATTGTCTGGGTAGCAATCTCTCGTGTCAATTATGTGAATGAGGAGATTTTATGCTGGATGAGAAAAGCTGGATGCATTCAGATTAGTTATGGAGTAGAAAGTGGTTCCGAGAAGATAAGAAGTCTGATGAACAAAAACATTAAGACCGACCAGATCAAAAAAGCCTTTGCGCTAACCACAAAATATGGCATTCTATCCAGGGCATATTTTATTTATGGCTCCCCGGGAGAAAACAGGGCAACTATTCAGGATACCATAGATTTAATCCATGAGATCAAACCCTTGAGTATTATCTTTTACATTCTTGATCTATTTCCAGGAACCTCTCTTTATTCGGATTTTAAGAAAAAAACCGGACTTACGGATGATATCTGGTTAAAACGCATAGAAGATATTATGTATTTTGAAAGCGATCCTCATCTATCCAGAGAATTAATACTGGCCTTTGGAAAGAGACTCAGGGAAGACTTTCATAAAAACCTTCCCGGCTTTGTAGAAAAAATTGAGCTGATAGATAAAAAAGAATTTTACAAAATGCATTCTGATTTCTGTTCAAGACTCGGAATGACTTTTGATCATGGTGAATATTCCGAAATCAAAGCTATTAAAGATAAAGACAAAATTGCTGAAAAATTATATATAAAATCTCTGAGTTATTATCCTGATTATCGAGCTTATCTGGGACTGGGCATTCTTGAACAAAAAAAGGGGGCATATGAAGAATCAATCAGGATCCTTGGAAAAGGTATTGAATATTTTCCGAACAGCAGACAGTTGAATGTCTGTTCAGGAATAAGCTATATGAATTTAAGGCAATATTCCAAGGCTCTTTCATATTTTCTAAAGTTTCAAGATTCAAAAGAAGTTATCTGTCATATTGCAAACTGTTATAGCGCATTGGGCAATCTTGAAAAGGAGTCGGTTTTTGCCAGAAAATTGCATTCTCTTTAGAGCCAATTTCAAAATGCCTAATTTTCGTCCACGTTCCATAGCTTGAAACCATTTGAGTGTAACCAAAATAGAACATTGATAATTGAAAAAACAAAACGGTGTTTGTGATGCGTGCAGGGTTGTTTGGAGGTACATTTAATCCGATTCATCTGGGACATCTTCGGGCTGTTCGGAAAGTAAGAGAGGGATTTGGTATAAACAAGATATATATTATTCCATCCGCTCTTCCGCCTCACAAGGAATCAAACGGCCTGGCTGATGTGCAAGATCGTATTAAGATGATCCATCTTGCTGTTTCAGATTATCCTGCTTTTATGAAATCAGTTGTCGTTTCCGATGTTGAATTGAAACGGTCAGGACCTTCGTATACAATTGATACCGTACGCCATTTTAAATCTATTTTGCCTGAAGATACCATTCTCTATCTTATCATTGGGATTGATGCTTTTCTTGAGATAGATACGTGGAAATCCTATATGGATCTTTTTATGCTCATTCCTTTTATTGTTATGACGCGACCGTGTGGTGAATACAATTATGGTTCTGCAAATAAAAAGATTGTCGGAGATTATTTAAAGTCAAGGATATCAGTCGGTTACAGTTTTTCCTTTTCGCATTCATGCTATGTTCATGACGAAAAAAAGCCGGTTTTTATCTTCGATGTAACGCCAATGAACATTTCATCAACAAAAATTCGCAGACTTGTTAAACAAGGTAGAACCATTAAATCTCTAGTGCCTGAAAAGGTGGAGAGCTTTATAAACGTTAGAGGACTTTATTTATGACTTATGACCCTGATTTATCTCTTGATCTTTATATTAAAGCAGTTTCAGAAAAAAAAGCTATTGATCTTGTGATACTTGATGTTCGAAAACTTACTTCTGTTGCAGATGTGTTTATCATTTGCAGCGGTAGTTCAAATCGTCATGTCAAGGCAATTGCGGAATTTATTCAGGTGGATCTTAAAACCCTGGGAATAAAATCGCTAAACGTAGAAGGTAAGGAAAAAGGTCACTGGATTGTGCTTGATTACGGTCATGTAATGATTCATATTTTTTATGAACCGGTGCGCAGTTTTTATGACCTTGAAGGGCTTTGGACTGATGCAAAAAGAATTTAGGAATTGAAGGATTTAGGGATTTAGGGATTAAAATCAGTAGAATACCTTCAATTCCTAAATTCCTAAATTCGCAGTTAATCGTTATTGAAAATGTGAAAATATAATTATATGAAAAATAATCCAAAACCTTGCATGCTCATGATTCTGGATGGATGGGGAATTAATGCTTCCAGTAAAGGAAATGCTGTTGTTCTCGCCAAAACTCCATACCTGGACAAACTAAAAAAAGAATACTCCGATACCTCCCTTTTATGTTCCGGTGAAGCTGTAGGACTTCCAAAGGGAATTATGGGTAATTCCGAGGTGGGACATCTTAATATTGGCGCCGGCAGAGTTGTTTATCAGAATATTTTAAGAATTGATTCAGCAATCAGGAGCGGAAAATTTTTCAAAAATGATAAATTGAATTCTGTGATGTCTCAAGTAAGAGCTGATAATTCAGCGCTTCATCTGATGGGGCTTGTTTCAGATGGTTGTGTGCATAGCAAACTGAATCATCTCTTTGCTCTGCTGGATATGGCTGACAAAAAAGGGCTGACCAATGTTTATGTGCATGCGATACTTGATGGTCGTGATACGCCTCCTGATAGTGGAGCAGGGTACTTAAAGAGTTTGCAGGACTATATCAATACAATTAATTTCGGCTCTATTGCGACTATTTGCGGGCGTTTTTACGCAATGGATCGCGACAACAGATGGGATAGAACGGAAAAAGCTTTTCGTCTTTATACCAGGGGTGAAGGAATTAAGGAAAATGACCCTGTAGAAGCGGTAAGAAATGCTTACCTGCGTGATGAGTCCGATGAATTTGTCCGCCCTCTTGTAATAACGGATGAAGATGCAAATCCATTAGCAACAATTCAGGATGGGGATGGAATTATCTTTTTTAATTTCCGTGCAGATCGTGCCAGACAGATCGCAAGCGCCTTTACAGACCAGGCTTTTGAATTTTTTAAAAGAGAGTCATCCCCTGAACTTTGCGACTTTGTCTGCATGACTCTATATGACAGGAAGCTCGCTATTCCTGTAGCTTTCTCGCCCGTTTATATGGATGGAATTCTTGGCGAGGCGATAAGCAAACATGGATTAAGACAGCTCAGGATAGCGGAAACAGAAAAATATGCCCATGTTACTTACTTTTTCAATGGCGGCGCTGAAAAACCTTTTCCGCTTGAAGATCGATGTTTAATTCCATCGCCACGCGAAATTCAAACCTACGACCGAAAGCCGGAGATGAGCGCACGCATGGTAACCAAAGAAGTTATTTCACGGCTCCACTCTAATAACTATGACTTAATCGTGCTTAACTTTGCCAATATGGATATGGTGGGTCATACAGGAATTCTCAATGCTGCAATCAAAGCATGCGAATCAGTTGACGGATGTGTTGAAAAAATCGTTAACAGTGTAAGGGCACAAGGCGGTGTCGTTATGATTACCGCTGATCATGGAAATGCAGAAGAGATGATTGATAAGAATGGACATATTCATACTGCTCATACCACCAATCCTGTTCCCTTTATACTTGTTGATGATACGCAAAAGGATGTCGACTTGCGAT
The DNA here is from genome assembly GCA_030611985.1 of Desulfobacterales bacterium. GTDB lineage: Bacteria > Desulfobacterota > Desulfobacteria > Desulfobacterales > ETH-SRB1 > DAOVDN01. The sequence goes on from JAUWOS010000128.1 coordinate 5,204, forward strand.
CAGGCTCTCTTAAAGATATTGCCCCTACAATTCTTGATATCATGGGCATAAACATACCTGAACAGATGACGGGAAGATCTCTGATTTTGTAAGGAACGTGGACGAAATAACTTCCCCAAGCAGGCGCACAGATTTGGGTCGGATTTGTTCGACCTGCCCGCAACGCCTACATTTTGCATCAGTTAGTTCCGCATTGTAATAATTATGAGCTATCGTACGGTCTAAAACCATCGTTTATCGTCTTGACACAAAATAACAAAGTTCTGGAGCTGTGATATAGAACAAGGCGCTCCACCCGGTGCCAGAAGCCGGGGCGTTTTTAACTTTTGCTATTTTAGCATAAAAATTTATTTTTGCCAGATCATCACTGGCTTCTGGTGTCGGTGACCTTGGTCATTAGGTTTGAAAAAATAAAACCAAGCCTATTTTAACCAAACAACAATTTAATGGTTGACAAATGTCAACCAGTGGCAGTATTCAATGACAAGAGATAAGCCTTATTATAGCAAGAAACAAATTTATAATTTTATAAAATCTGGAAAGTTATATGTAACTGAAACCGCACGTAATTCCGCAAGAGATTTTTTTGGGTGGTCTCTTAAAGATATTGAGAAGGCACTTTTAGCTCTTTCTCAGAAAAGCTGTTATAAGTCAGAACCTCGATTTAATAATCCAAGTATTTGGGTCGATTATTATAGAGCAAAAGATATATTAGGAGAAAATATATATACCCATTTCTATGTTGAAGATGGGATGCTCATCGTTGATAGTTTCAAGGAGATTTAAAATGAGATGCTATAAATGCGGTCTTACATATAAAAAATATATAGGTTCTTTGAATTTGCATAATAAATTTATCGGAAACTATGAAATTTTTGATGTAGAATATTATAAATGTGATAATTGTGGGAATCTTTTGTTTCCAAAAGAAACGACTGTAAAGATAGAAAAAGAAGAACAAAAACGTAGGGATAGCATAATTAAACAATTGCCACTTGAGGAGTTCATTTTTGCATCTGAAGCCGCAAAAATTTTAAATATATCACGGCAGGCATTACATAAGCATAGGCGTATTAGACGTGGCTTTATCTATTCAATTATTTTCGGTGGAAAAAATATATATCACAAAAAGTCTGTTTTGCTATTCAAAAAACGAGGTGATGGGAGATTCTCATTAACTGATGAATTACCAAATAATAATGCAACCTATGTAATTATACCACAAATAACTAAACAGAAAACATCAGCTTACCTTGATATAGTTAGTGAATCAAATGTATTCCTACCTTATATGCATAAGCCAGCCAGAACTAAATCAATAAAATATCTTCATTAGGAGAGTAAGTTGCTATGGAAAAAAAATCAGCAAAAATACACAAACCCATTGAAATTCGTCTTAAATCTGATTTAAATCCTATTTGGATAGATAACATAAACATAGGAATGCGAGAAGATAATATTACTTTCATAAGATTTTTAACAAATCTCCCGGAAGGTATGGCGGAACAAGTTCAAATTATGACAAGCAAGGAACATCTGAAAAAGTTTATTGATGTCTTATGTTCCTCGGTCAATTATTATCCTACCAAAAAAGAAAGTTCTATAAAAAATAAACAAAAATAATCAGTTAGCCGAACAATCGCATTCACTCTGACACCCAAAGCCGCGCCGTTTTTTACTTTTGCGCAGTCTGTGTAAAAAGTCGCTCTTACCAGGTCATCATTGGCTTTGGGCGCAGGTGATGCGGGACGTTCACGGCGGCTTCGCCGCCGTGAATCGCGGTGCTGACTACGCACCGCGATTAGGATGCTATAAATCTTGATTAAAAGGGCGAAATGGTAGTTTTTAATTAAAAATACAACGGAAATAAGAACATGAACAAATTAGTGATAGAAGAAAAGTTATCAGAATTAAAGCAAAAATTTGAATGCTTACAAGAGCCTATTCATCAAGTATTTGAAACTATAGAGAGATTGATGGATAAAACAAATAATACAGAAAATTTGGAATTATTGGAAT
>JAUWOS010000110.1 GCA_030611985.1 Desulfobacterales bacterium
AACGTGGACGAAATAACTTCTGTAAGCAGGCGCACAGATTTGGGTCGGACAGCTACTTTGGTGGATTAGTCGCTTACGCTCCTTAATCCACCATACGATTCAGTATGACAACGTAAGTTTGTAGGGTGGATTAAGCGAAGCGAATCCACCGAAAACTGCAAATTCAATCAGGAAAGTGTCCCGCTTTAAGTTGGTAGCCGGTCGGACAAAGGCGGCTTGAAGCTGTGATGTATAATAGGGGAAGTTATTTGAGTGTAACCAAGATAGAACAATGCTATTGATTTTCGGGGTTCCCTGCCCCTACGTGATTTGGAAACGAATTGCATAATTGGGAACCATCATCAAAATGGCATTGTTCTATCTTGGTTACACTCAAATTATTTCGTCCACATTTCCGGGAACTTTCAGACAGGTTCTTATATCTGCTGGGAAGCCAGGTCGGTTATTCTGGAAAATCCTGAAGGGTCAGACACTGCCAGTTCTGCAAGGACCTTGCGGTCGAGTTCAATGCCGGCAAGCTTTAATCCGTGTATAAACTTACTGTAAGATAAATTATTCATTCGTACTGCTGCATTAATTCTCGCAATCCAGAGTTTCCGGAAGTCACGTTTGCGTACTCTGCGATCACGATAAGCATACATGAGCGCCTTGTCTACAGCATGTGCCGCAGTGCGAAATAATTTACTACGACCCCCACGAAATCCTTTGGCTAATTTCAAGACTTTTTTTCGACGTCTTCTTGCTTTAAAACCTCTTTTTACTCTCATAATTTTTCTTTCTCATTGAATTAGCGCCCTCTACAGGGCGAATTCTTCATCCACATTCCTGATTGATAACACTCTGCAGGTTGTTATCCGTTTGGAAGAAGCAATTTAATCTCTTTTCTATTGGATTTGTCAACAATCTGGCTTTGTCTTAAAGATCTCTTACGCTTGGTGGTCTTTTTTGTCAAAATATGATTTGCATGGGATTTCGAAAAGACGAATTTACCAGTACCTGTTTTTTTAAAACGCTTTGCAGCGGCTCGATTTGTTTTTATTTTTGGCATTTTTTATTCTCCTGAACAATAGCACTGCTATCCACGGCAAAAAACCTCTATGAACGTGGACGAATTAACTTCATCAAGCAGGCGCATAGATTTGGGTTAGATTGGTCAAATATGGCCTGACGCTGTGATGCATAGTTGCGGAAGTTACTTCGTCCACGCTCCTTACTTTGGAGATAAAAGCATAACCATAGTGCGGCCTTCAAATTTTGGATATTGTTCCACGATTGCAATTTCGTCAGTTTCTTCAGCAATTGTTGCGAGCAGATTTCTGCCAAGGTCGGAAAGTGTAATTTCACGGCCTCTGAAAATGACGGTTACTTTAACTTTATCCTTTTTCCCAAGAAATTTTTTTATATGACCGATCTTGGTTTGCAAATCGTGTTTATCGGTCTTGGGACGTACCTTTATCTCCTTAACCTGAAAGGCGCTTTGTTTCTTTTTTGCTTCCTGTCGTTTTTTAGTCAATTCATACTTGTACCGGCCATAATCCATTATTTTACAAACAGGAGGCTTTGCGTTTGGGGAAATTTCCACCAGATCAAGACCAAAATCAGCAGCAGTTGCAAGGGCTTTATAAATCGGAATAATGCCAACCTGATTGCCTTCAGGATCTATTACTCTCACTTCTCTAGCCCTTATTCTCTTATTAACATTTGTCCTGTCATGACTGTTTGGCCTGTTTGTTTGTCTTGATGTAGCTATGCTTTCACCTCCTAATGAACATGGACGAAATAACCTTCATAACTGTACGTCATAGTTTCGGACAGCCTTTGCCCAATCTCAAAGACCAAAAGTATCAAAATAGCTCTTCTATTCCTTCAACTTTTATGATCTGAGGTCGAATAAATACGACACGAACCCATGCATCTGTGTGGAAAGTTATTTCATCCACATTTCTGACTGTACAGATATATTTCTATTCCCATCCCTTGTTAAACTTTAAAAGCTGACCTTATATAAAACAACATTAAAAAATGCAAGAAAAAAATGCAATTATTGATTGAGCGTATATCCGGCTAAAAGACTTCCTTTCCAGTAAATATTTTTTGGATTGTTAAAATATTTTTTGAAAAGTTCAAGACTTTTTTTGCGTAATATATTTGGCACAATTGAAATTAGATCATTTTTATACAGGGGGGCGAGTTTTGTTAAATCACATCTTGTGCATCCTCCCATTACATCTTCATAAGCATAAACTATCTTGCGGATACCACTTAAAAAGATAGCGGAATAGCACATAAGACACGGCTCTAAAGTACAGAAAAGAGTTATTTTGCTGTTGTTTACATTTTCATTTAGATCGGCAAGATGTCTTAGTGCTACCATTTCGGCATGATCAATCTCATTTATAGAATTTATTGCAGTGCTTATTCTGCTTCCGGCTACAATAACGCTGTCTTGGTATACCACAACACATCCCACAGGAAATTCGCCTGCAGACAGAGCTTTTTTTGCCCAGACCAACGCCTCTTCCATAAATTTCTCATAGTCCATTATTCAACTTCCGGCCGCCAGTAAACGGAGCCAAGCGTTTTTCCAAACAATTGCAGTGCCTGATTCACCTTGTCCATCCTCAGGGTTGATTTACCCTGTTTCATTTCCCTGACGTTCCTTACCTTTTGATTTCTTAAAAAAGCAGATTAATATCTATGGGGTATAATGTCAAGAAAAAATAGATAATTTAATAGTATAGGAATTTCCATTTTATGCCTAATGAATTCGGGATGATAGGATAAATAAGTGTTTACTGTTGCGCTAATTTAAAGGGGGTTAGGAGATGTCATTTCGTCCACGCTCCTAAAGCGCCTGAACTTTTTCCCATTGAAACGAGCTGATATTTTTGTCTTTTTTGCTGAAAGTTATCCCTATAAAGTAAACTGAAGTTTGTTTATCTGTATATTTTTCACTGTAGCCCCTTTCCTTTATCTGTTTAAGAGGCAAGCCCATATTCTTGTCTTTATCAGAAACCTTGAATTCAATGATATAAACCTTGTCATCAAGTTTTAGAGTTAAATCAATCCTGCCTTTGTTTGTCACATCTTCTGCAATAAGTTTTATGCCGAGAGCTGCAAAATAACTGTAAATAACCGAGGCATAATACCCTTCATATTCATATATCCTGTTTCTCGAAAAATTATTGTATGGAATAGAAGCAAATAAACGTTTTAGGGATTCATGCAGTCGTTCAGGATCGCCTGCTTCAAGGGCATAATAGAGCGCGTCCTGATGTTTTGATTTTCCAACCGGATCCAATGTCAAATAATCAAGGATATAATCGTTCAGGGAATACTGAACTTCAATATTGGGATATTTAAGTTCATACTTTAATCTGGGGCCAACTCGCTTTTGTTTTTTAATGGTCAGATATCCTGTCTGAAAGAGAAGGGTTTCAAGTTCAATAAAATCAATATCAAAACTTCCAAGAAGGCTTTCTGTTACCTCTACTTTTTCAAGATCAGGTATGAAATAATTATTTTCCTTAAAAAGTTTTATTAAAAAAGAAGGGCTGCCTGTTTCAAACCAGTAGTTCCTAAATTCCCTGCCTTTGGAGAAAAAAAGAAGAATATCAAAAGGATTGTATACAGATTCACCAAGCCAGTTATAGCCATTGTACCAATCTTTTATTTCATTTAAATCAGCGTCTTCCAGTCTGTCTTTAAATTCTCTTTCAAGATCATTTTGAGTATAGCCGCAGATAATTGAATAGTTTTCATCCAGAGTAATATCCTCAAGATTGTTAAGTCCGCTGAAAAGACTGACCTTTGAGAATTTTGAAACCCCTGTGATAAATACAAATTTAATAAATGCGTCTAAATCCTTAATCACAGAATAAAAATTTTTTAAATTGTCCCTCATTAAAACAGCAGTATCGGGATCAGTTATATTGTCGAGTATCGGCTTGTCATATTCATCTACAAGAATTACAATTTTCTGATTAAATTTTTGATACAGCTTTTCTATTATTTCTCTAAAATTTTCTTTATAACTTATATCAGACAATTCAAGGTTAAATTTATTTTTCAACCTTAAAATCATGCCTTCAAAGGTTTCATCAAGCTCTTTTTGATTTCGCAGAACACCTGCGCCAAAACTTATTTTTAGCACAGGATATTTCTCTTCCCAGTTCCAGTTGTTTTGAAGAAACAGACCATTAAATAATTCTTTTCTTCCTTCAAAAGCAGACTTTAATGTGTCAAGGAAAAGGCTTTTCCCAAATCTTCGGGGACGAGATAGAAAATAGTATCTCCCCTTATCTGCGAGTCTCTTTACAAAAAGCGTTTTATCAACGTAAAGGTATCCCTCTTCAATGATATCTTTAAATGTTGATATTCCTATTGGTAACTTTTTCATATCCTATTTTCATATCCTATTTTCGTTCAGCACTTCCCGCACCTTCCGCGCCAGATTTTTCGCTGTAAAAGGCTTTTCAAGGAAATTCAGTCCAGGCTCCAGAACACCGTGATGGACTATGGCGTTGTCTGTGTATCCTGACATATAAACTACTTTCATTTGTGGATAGAGAGGATGCAGCCGTTTTGCTGCATCTCTGCCTCCCATCTTCGGCATCACCACATCAGTTATCATCAGATCAATTTGACCATCATGTTCCTTGCAGACCCTCAAAGCGTCTTCGCCATTTTCAGCGTTCAGTATCCTGTACCCATAGCTCAGGAGAACCCTTTGTGCAAAATTTCGAAGCGAACTATCATCTTCTACAATCAAAATAGTTTCAGAACCGCCAGGATCATCCATTATGGTTTGTTTTTCTTTAACCGGATTTGCATCCTCTTTCACTTCAGGCAGATAGACCTTGAAGGTAGAACCCCGGCCAGGTTCGCTATAAACCCAGACAAAGCCATTGCTTTGTTTGACAATGCCGTAAACTGTGGACAGACCCAACCCGGTTCCCCTGCCAACTTCCTTTGTGGTAAAGAAAGGCTCGAAGATATGTTCTCGTGTTTCTTCGTCCATTCCGCAGCCGGTATCGCTTACAGCCAGCATCACATAATAACCGGGTGTCTCTTTAATTCCGTGTTCGCGAAAATAGTTCTCGTTCAGATCAGCGTTGGCTGTCTCAATAGTGAGCTTTCCTCCCTGCGACATGGAGTCTCCGGCATTGACTGCAAGATTCATGATTATCTGGTCTATCTGTCCGGAGTCGACATAAACCTTCCGCAACTCAGGTTCTAAAACCGTTTGAAATTCAATATCCTCTCCAATCATACGCTTAAGCATCTTTTTTGTCTCGTTTACCACTATATTGATATCCAAAACACCAGGCTTTATTATCTGTTTACGGCTAAAGGCAAGTAGCTGCCGGGTAAGAGATGCCGCTTTCTCCCCGGCTTTTTTTGTCTCTTCTATTCCCTTGCGTAAAGATTCATTTTCAATGACATTCATTAACGCAAGCTGGGCATTACCGATGATTACGGTCAGCAGGTTGTTGAAATCATGGGCGATGCCGCCTGCCAGAATGCCTATAGCTTCCATCTTCTGGGACTGGCGGAGCTGTTCCTGTATACTCCTTTGTTCAGTAACATCCTGAAAGGTTCCTATTGCTCCAATGACCGTTCCACTGAAATTTTTCAACGGTGATGCCGTGAAAAAAAGCCATTTACCTTTCTTGCCCATGTCGGGAAAGAAATCTTCGTATTCATATGCGCCTTCAGCCAAAATAGATTTATTGCACTTGCCCTCATAATGTTTGGCTATTTCTTCTTCTGACGCTTTATCCACTATTAAATCAGCCGGCACAGGTCTTTTCTCAGCATAGAAAGCCGACCACAATTTCCGGGTACTCACTATTTCAGCTGCAGAAATACCGGTTAAATTTTCACAAGACTTATTCCAGTGCGTGATGAGGTGATTGTTATTAATCAAAAAGGTCGGGATTAAATTGCCATCAACAGCCCCTGCAAGTCTTTCTTCGCTATTCCTTAGCGCCTTTTCCGTCTGTTTGTGTTTTTCTTCCAATTCTATAGCATATAAAGCAAGAGCAATGTCTTCGGAAATCTCTTTAATTAAATTCCGCTCTTGTTTTTCCATAATCAAATCTTTGGGAATGATCACTGACAGCAGGCCATAAACTTTTCCCCCGTGTTCCAACCGGACAGCCATGCTCCTCCGATCACCATACCTGTCTTTCAATGGACAGTTTGTACAGGTTGAAGCCAGGTTTTCAACAACCAGAACATCCGATTGCTTGAGCGCCATCTGACCACAGACCGGCAACTCGCCTCGATTTAACATTTCCTTTATAAGCAGAAAATCCTCACCGAAACCGGCTTCGGCAAACATCACAGATGCTCCGGATTCATCCAGCAAAACAATCCAGGCGAAATATAAACCGCGAGCATTAACCAGGTTGTCGCAAGCGCCTTGAATCATACGGTTTCGGTCTTTTTCCACGGTTATAAGCTGATTGATATTTCGAATAGCGTACAGCAGGGAATTGAGTTTTTCTATCTTTTCGTTTGCCTGCTGCAGTCCGGTGGTAGAATCCAGTATTGATTCGGTCATCCGGTTATAACTCCGAATGAGATTTAGAGTTTCGCGGTCTCCTTTTTCCTCCAAACGGTATTCTAGATTTCCCTGTTCTATTTTTTTCATGCCAAGACTAAGGTTTTCCAATGGCTTGCTTAGATAACCTGATATAGCATAAACTATTAATAATCCAAGAAATAAGCAAATAATAGTCACGATTAAGGTCATCTTTACAAAATCGCTTATCTGTTTGTAGAAAATTTCTTCATTCATTCCCACATGGATCTCACCCGGCATATGCCTGGCTATCCGTATTGCAAAATCCCTGACACGTTCTTTATTGGTCATAAGAAGTTTTGATGCAGCCGATTTATCCGCCGGCAGAAAATTGACATTAAAAAGTTCGGATGGGAAACTTGTGCCAAAGGTATGCGCAAGCAAATGCCCGTTATCGCCAATCACAAAGATATAATCTATATAACTCACACTGCTCTGAATGTTCTCGATCGCCGCTGTTAATTGCAGTATATCACCGGCATAAACCATATCTATTATGTCATTATGCAAATGTATAGCGATTGAAGAGCGACGATATTCAGTTTCCTCTATTATCCTGTTTTTATAAGATCCTAACAAAAAGACCAGAAAGGCGCAGCATAGCAAAGCTATGGGCAATGAAAAAATCAGCATTTGTTTTGTTCTGAATTTCATTTTAAGCTATCCTCCGTTAAGCTATCCTCCATTAAGCTATCCTCCCAGGAGTCTGTACTTTTCAGCTATCTTTTTTAAAATATCATAATCTTGCGACCTGGTATCACTGAACCCACCTGACATCTCGGTTTTATCCCAGTTGATTAGTCCGTCTTTATGTTTTCCTGCCGGATCAAATTGAAGCAGGGCTGTTTTTACCTTATCCGCTATTTCTTCAGGCACATTTTTATTGATCGCTATGCCACTGCGAGAATAATAATCAGAAAGAGCTATTATTCTTATAGATCCTTCCTTTTCAAGCCTGAATGCCAATGTGTCCTGCACTCCACCTGCTACAGCATCTCCTTTGATAACTGTTCGTGCGCAATTCCAGTGAGAACCTGTAAAAATATATTTTTTGAGATCATCTAATAAAACGCCATCTTTTTCCAGCATATAGCGCGGGACAAGATAGCCTTGAGTGGAGCCATTAGACCCGAAAGCAAAGCTGCGACCTTTTAGCTGCGATAGTTTTTTTATGGGGGAATTTTTTTCAACAATAATAGCAGCCCGATATTCGCCTTTTCCATTCTGATCCAATCCTTTGACCAGCATTCTTGCGCCATAGTCATGTTCGGCCTTAAGAAAGCTCAGACCACCTATGATGGCAAATTGCGCCTTGCCGGAGCCGATGTTCTCAACGGTTTTTAGATAATCCTCTGAAAAAAGAAGTGTGAAATCAAGCCCTGTCTCCTTTTCAAGATAGTCAAGAAAAGACCCGTAAATTGTTATTTCTTCTCTGGGAGCAAGACGGCGATCAAAGCAAAATGTCAAGCTCTTTGCCGTATCTGTTGTTTTTACTAATCGGCTGGCATCCGAGGTCTTTTTATCAAGATCAACTTTTTGGCTCTTTTCTTTCTTTTCGCAGGAAAACACAGTGACAAAAAACAGAAATATCGCAAAAACAACAACCCAATTCTTAAAGACTTTCATATCCTTCTCCTGTCGACTTTTTATGTTCCTGAAGAACGTGGACGAAATAACTCTTTTTTGTTCCGGTACTATTTATTGTAACCGTTCACGGAAGAACCGGTAGCATAAGGCTATCTCCCAGCACGTAAGCGTTCACAGGTGCTGTAGATGTGCGTTT
>JAUWOS010000089.1 GCA_030611985.1 Desulfobacterales bacterium
TATCTCTTGGAAGAACAATCAGCCTCAAAGCGCATGGCGTGAATTTAATTTTGCTTACAATCAGGTGAAGCGGGCTATTGAGCCGCACCTATCGCTCGAAGATATGCTTTCAGGCTGGAATGATATTTCTAAATTGCTCTCTGAACGTCCGCGAAAACGTAACTCACAGTTATCACGCTTATTTACCTATGAATAATGAGAGATAATAACTTAGCGCTTATGGGGCATAAGGAGGCGGTCTAATACACTACTGGTCACACCTTTATCAAGAGAAACAAGATCCACATTAATATGTTTCACGAATAGTTCATAACAATCAATTGTGATACTACCCGAACCAACCTGCTTCCATTCGCCCTTTCGATTAAAAAGCAACGTTTTGCATTTTTTTCTTTCAGTGGATGTCAGGTTTCCGCAAATAGCCCAAAGAGCCCTAATGGCATGCTGGTCATAAATGGGGTTTTTTCTGTTTTTCAAATGCTTTGCAAATGCAAAAAATACAACGTTTTGCTTTGTTGGCTTTGAATCATCATCAGTGTAGTTGGATGCAAAATCTTTGTAGGATTGCCATTTGCCGAGTTTCCATAATAGTGCCTCCGCAAGATTGGTAGGTGTTTCGCCACTTGTATTAATAAAGTTTTCAGTACCCTTTAGGGCAGGAAATTTTTTGTCATCATATTGGAACCCCATATCAGATAGGGACTTTATCAAATTTTCAATTGAACCTTTATCGATTCCGTTGCGCATGATGATCTTTTGCAGATTTGCAATCAGTTTTTTCAGGGTGTTTTTATTCGCCACATTAGATGCAGATAGTGAGTCAGAAGGCATAATACCATTAGAATTCAGAGCATTGAGTGGATTAACAGACGCTCGCACATCTAGATGCTTTCGCCAAACGCTATAATTACCATTTTTAGGGTTTGAATTGGCAACTAAAACGGTGTTTACAGACACTGGGAGTATACATTTTTCGATTAGGAACTTAAGAACAGCATAGTTCCAACCTGCTGTACTGATTTTGTTCCCTTGTTTCCCCGATACGACACTTGTTTTTAAAGCGGGTTGAAGTTCTGTGTTAATCTGTTCAATGGTCAATGGCTCTTCATTTGCTGGGCCACTATCCCCCCACCACCATATGTGCAATTTATCTTGATTGGACATTTTGTATCCCGAATTCATGTGCCGAACTTGAATCCCTGGCTAACGTTTCGCATAACTTGACGGTTTTATACAGAGTGGAGTGAAACGAAACGGCGTATAAAACCGGTCAATGTTGATGCGCTTGTTATGTTTCTTTAGCTAAACGTATATTCTTTCCAAGGTATTTGTGATGGATGTAAATTAGCTAAAAACTTTACAATGTCATCACGCCCTCGATACAAGGGTGTGCCGCGTGAGTCTTGTGCCATGAGAGTTATAGGCATACCAGGAAATAAGCTGGAAAATGAACTTATGGCTTCTTGGCTTTGTGATTGTGAGTCAACGATGTGTTTTTTTACTACAACTATTGCAAACGTAAGACCTTGTTCTTTAATAACCGCACCTTGTACTTTCATTGTTTTTCTCCTTAAACAACATTTATATTATTTGATAGTTTAGATAATGTGTTTATTTATCATCCAATACTTCCGCTAATTGAGCAACAATTTCGTCAATTGTGGACAATGAGCTATTTATCGCTTTTTTGTCCGCAAGTGTTGGACTGTAGTCCTGCACCTGATTTTTAGAAACCATATGCCAAATAGGAAGAATTACTTTATGACCTTCCATTTCCCGTGTGACTAAACCGTCTAATTCATATTGAGTCCAATTCTTTGCAAAGAATGCACTTGAGAAAACCACGACACCATATCTTGAATTCTTAAGGCCATTATCAATACTTCTTCTCAGGCTGTCACCAACTTTCAAGGTAAATTCGTCATACCAAACCTTATATCCGGCTGTTTGAAGCGCCTCCACAAGGGGTTTTACAAATTTATTTTTATCTTCACTAGCATGTGAAATAAAGGCATCGTATTTCACGCTTCTCTTTGGCATTGTATTTACGGAAGAATTATACGAATATTGAGTGCGTAATTCTTGAGTTATTGACCTTTGGTGATTTAATTGCTCGCGCTCTCTTTTCTTGTCCGACTCATGAATCTTCTTGCGCTCCTTTTCTTCTTCTTTCGATAATACCCCTTGAGCCTTGTGTAATTTTCCATTTGTATCTGCAACCTTCTTGGAAATATCAGCTTTCTTTTTCTGAATATTAGCTACAACAGACATGGCTCTTGTGATTTGCTGCTGTTTCGAACGCAATGAGCTTAATGGAGTTGACTTGGTAATACTGCGCTCAACACGATTAATTTCATCTACCTTAGAAGCCTCCTTTTTTGACTCATCAGCGTGCTTCTTTTGTAGATCTGCCAGCGCTTTCTGGTGTCTGGTTACTTCACTTTGTCGAATAGAAATACTCAACTATCGCTCCTTACAAACATAACATTTAGCTGAGGAGTCGGAGGGCTTACTTCCAACAACCTCTGCATGGTTAAAATTTATGTTAAAACTACAACTTTCGAAAGCCGCTCAGTAGCCCCCGATCCCTTCAAGCAACAGACTATGTGCGGTTTTTCAAATACTTTGCAATAAAAGAATAAAGTTTCTGATCATTTTCATCTCCATAGTTATGAATGTACAAACATAGAAAATGTATTTTTGCACCCGTCTTCTCGTATATTATCCATTGACCTGTTTTTTCTGACCAACTAACAGATTTAAGAAGCACTTCTTGTGCAAATATTGCGTAATGGTCTGTTCTCTCAGGACATTCATTTTTTAGGTTTCTTATTCGATTCAGAACATCGTAAGCGCTCAACAAACCCCACCTGATGTATAATAAAAATGCAAATTAAATCAAGGGATTTTCAAGCAGGCTTTTATCAATATTTTGAGGAAGTAATGCCATAAAGTCGTCTTTTGTCATGGCCTCTGGTAAATGTTTAAAAAGATATTTGAGATACCAGTATGGTTCAAGATCATTTGCCTTGGCAGTTTCAATGAGGCTGTAAATGGCAGCGCTGGCCTTTGCTCCCTTTGGTGTATCAGAAAAAAGCCAGTTCTTCCTGCCGATTACAAATGGTCGGATGGCATTTTCTACTGTGTTGTTGTCAGGAGCTATATGACCATCTTCAGTATATCGGATCAGCCTTTGCCATTCATTCAGAGTGTAGTTTATTGCTTTACCAAGCAGGCTGGTCGGCGGAACCTGCTCTACTTTATAATCAATCCACTTTTTAAATTCCTTAAGAATTGGAACAGCTTCTGATTGCCTTGTTGTATACAATTTATCAGGAGATAAATTCTGGTCTCGGGCTTGGTTTTCTATTTTGTAAAGTTTGCTGATATATTTTAAAGCAGTACCTGCATTACCCGGGGGATTCTTCTTCCCTTTGTTGCCAGCAGCTTTTGTAACATCAACGAACTTTCTGCGGGCATGTACCCAGCAACCTACATGCATGATATCTTTATTGCTTTCAAGAAATTTATAACCTGAGTAACCATCTGTTTGAACAATGCCCTTGTAATTTTTTAAAAATTCGGCCGGAACATCACCTGCTCGTGAAGGATGATATTGATATAGAATAACAGGTTTACTTTTGGGTGTCCCTTTGAATACCCACATGTAAGATTTTGATCTTCCATGCTCTTTTAAAACCTTAACAGGTGTTTCATCAATGTTTATTACATGACTTTTAAGAATATCTTCCTTTATTATGTCAAGAATAATTTCACAAGAATCAAGTATCTTCATTGTCCAGTTGCACATGGTTGATCTGGGTAATTCAATACCGATTCTGGCAAATTGCTTTTCCTGTCGGTAAAAAGGCAGAGCATCTGCAAACTTTGCTGTTAAAATATGAGCTAAAAGCCCTGGAGTCGCAATACTTTTTGGAATGATCTGTTCAGGCATCCTTGCAATGGATACAGTTGGTCCATCATCTTCAGTACCTTCACAATTTTTACAGGCATATTTGTATCGAATGTTCTTAATAACCTGTACCCTGGCAGGAATATAATCAAGTTGCTCTGATATTTCTTCTCCAATACGAGATTTAATGCATCCGCATTTACATAGTTTGTCTTGTTCTTTTAGATCATGGATCACTTCTATGCGTGGCAGATTCTCTGGTAATGGTTTGCGTCCGCATTTCTTTCTTTTATGTGCAGGTATTGTTATCTCTTCAGGCTCATCAGCAATAGGAAGTTCAGGTTCAGGGATATCAAATAATGGAAGCTGTTGATAAGAGCTGTTTAAAATTTTTTCTGACTTTCTGCCATAGATTTTATCTGTCAGGCATTTGATTTGTTCTTGTAGAATTCTGATTTGAGATTCATATCCCTTTTCTTTTTCAGCATAAGAAAAAATAATATTTTTTAACTTTTCTACATCATTTGTGGCTTTGTAATCCTGAGTAATCATGCCTTATATATACCATAACCACGCGGCTTTTCATAGTTTTATCTTAAAAAATAGCAGAATATTTTAAGGGCTTATGGGCTTGATAAATATTAATTCCATCTATTAACCAGAAAAGCTCCTGCTTGCTTATAGCCATAATCTCTTTTCTGCTTTCAGGCCATTTAAAACAATCTTTTTCAAGTCTTTTATGCCACAAACAAAACCCGTTCCTATCCCAGTACAGGACCTTAATGATATTCTTTTTGCGATTACAGAAAACAAACAAGTGTCCTGAAAAAACATCCAGTTCCATTTGCTCACTTGCCAGAACAGACAACCCGTTTATTGATTTACGCATGTCTGTTGTACCCACTGCCAAATAGACTTTAATATTTGCCGGCAAACGAAACATTAAAATGTTCTCAAAATAGTCAGTACCTGTTCAAAAGTAGATCTTGAAAAACCATCAGGGATTTCTATTTGAAAATCTGCACCGACATTAAGCTTTAGAAAACCTGTAGCCAAGGTCTGATCAGCTATCTGTATGAATTCTACCGGAAGATTTGTTTTGTTAAATTTCGTTTTCCAGTAAGTGAATCTTGTTGCCTTTAAATTGTTAATCCTGCAATATTCTGTCTGGGTTAATCCTGATTCTGACCAGTTTTTTAGATGCTCTCTCCAGCACTGCTGCCGCTGTCCGTCAATATCTTGTTGGGTTTTTAACATTATTTTTAAGCCTCCTTTTTTAAAAGTCAGCTTAATATGACATGATCGATTGATCTTTATAAGATGGGGTTTATTTAGCGCTTACAGAACATCGACATCCTGGGGATATTCTCTTTTAAAGTATCGAATACAATTCTTCATACAGTAGAAGTTTTGACTATGATGTGTATGAAAAATATGTTTGTTATAAAGTAAAGATTTTTTAAACCTAAAAGGCTTATGAAGCATGGAATTTCCAATTATTCGTTCCATAGCCCAAAATACTTCATGGATTTTGTACGGATGGTTGTAACTACATATTTTTACAATCCCGCTTCCTTTGAGTTCAATCAGTTGCTCAAGCAGCAAATCAGAATAGGTGTGATTTGGACAGTGATGTTGTAAGGCCTTTGTAATATCTTGTTCACATTTGACTCTATCAAAATTCTTCGGTTCCCAAGAAGCATAGTTAAACACATCAAGTTTCTCAAATATTGAAATTATATCTTTTCGAATATTGTTCATATTTCAGGCACTGCCATTTAGCACATAACGCAAAGCGTAATGTTATATTTTTCATATATCGAATTGTTTCTCTATAAATACTCTAATTTGTTCATTAATTTTCTTTCCACCACGATTAGGATTCCAATTATTATCTTCAATTTTCCATTCAACCATAATAAAACCATCTTTATTTGTTTTTGGGGTAACTACTGAGATATTTTTTGACCAATTGTAAAGTATTATTGCAAAGTCCAAATTATTTCCAATTTTTCTTTTATAAACACCTAATATTCCATATTTCAAGTTTTCTAAGATAAATTGATCTAATTTATCTTTACTTTTCTTTAATATTTTATGTTGAGTAATAATTCTATTTAAATGAGTGCAAAGTCTTCTGACGTCATTCATATCATATTTATAATTTTCTGAAATATATTCTGGACAAGAACATGTTTGATTTATGATATCAATATCATAATAATGATTGTTTGCCTCTTTTATTGCACTCTCTAATTTTGTTTTATTTTGATTATATTCAAAATATACTGTTTTAAAATTTTTGTTTATTTTTTTTGAAAAATACTTTTGTGCTTTTTTTAATTCAGCCTCTTCTTTTTTCCGTTCTTCTTCGTAGGTTTTTTGTTCCTTTTCTTCTTCTGCAATTTTTAATCTCTTTTCTTTTTCTTTCTCTATTCTTATTGGAGTTAATTCGGTCATAAGCATCTTAATTTCAGATATATTTTTTTTTATAAATTGTCTGAATTCTTTTGCTCCCAGTACTTTACTTCCATAACTCCATCTATTTTGTATCACACTAAAACCATATGTTTCATAAGTAGGCTTCTGGGCACGAGTCAAAGTAATTAAATTTACCCATTCATCACTTGTACCAATCAATAGTGCATATTCTGTACTAGATTCTAATTTTCCCTTATAGATATAATAAATCGAATGGTTGTAATTCTTAATAGCTTTCTCTAAATCACTTTCACCAAGGTTAACAGGGTTATATTTTTCAAATATATTTTTTATCTTAGTAATTGGCTCCTCTTTAATTTTATTCCTTTTGTTAAAATTTTCTTTCTTTGGAGAACCATTGTCTCTTTTTTTTATATACAGAAATACAAGTACTACAAGTATAAGAATTATCGAAAAAGCCATATTAATTCTTCCCTTTTTATAGTTAAGCCTCCAAAAACATAACGCCGCTCTTCAGCGGGCGCGGCTTTTTTGCGCTCCGCTGCAAGAGCATGGTTAGGGGCTTCTATTTAATTTGCCCGCTAAAATACTGAACTAAAAAACTGAACAGCAAGAACAAATAAAAACGAAATCCAAAAAATACGTGTAGTAGATACTTTTTTTAAAGCAACTGTATAACGAGATGAACCGAAGGCCAGAATACATGAAACGCCAAAACTGACCAATACAAAAACAGAAGAAACTATCAGAAATTGTCCATGTTTCACGAAGTCCAGATATTTAGATGCATAAACGCTTAAAATATTGCTTTGACCAGCTATTTCGAAAATAAATAATGCTATAAAACAAATGAACAGTATGAAAGAAATATAAGATGGTAACTTTTTGATCATGCTGTTAAATTTACACCCTAATGCCTGCATCACCAGCGGCTCACATAAGCTTACCGCGTCAGTGCCGCCGCGCTTCTTGCCGTCTGGTGCATGCTTTTGTTCGGCAAATTTTTACCGCTTATCAATATATTTGTGAAATAGTTAATTACTTTGCTTTGGTTTCGATATTTCTTCTCTAACCATTTTTACAAACGGGGACATCAAACAAGCTGCTATTAACGCTTCCTTTTTTATCCAACGACTTTGAACAGCACATAGCCAATATTTTAACTTTCCAGATTCATTACTCTTGAATGAAAATATTGGGCCTCCACTCATTCCATCAATGTCTGTCAACCCTTGAATCAAGGTAGTCTTTCCATAAAACATTGGGGCTCTAGTTTTTTTAAAACACTTAGGTCGTTTAATACATCTATCTATTTTCTGAATAATTGGTGTAACCATTTTATACTCGCCAATTTCTTCTTCAAGTTCTGTAGGTATTCCTAATAATAGATAAAAGTCTGGATCTTCTGGTTGTTTTTCCCAAGTATCTTCATTCAGAGGTTGAATATTGTTTGCTTCTAACTGTCGTTGATAGAAGTTACTCAAGTGGATTATTCCGTAATCAAATTTGTCAACATGAATATGAACACGTCTGGTCGACTCATAATCAAATGGAATAGGGTGTCCATGAATAGCTTCCAAGCTTCCATAGTCAATAAGGCTTGATTTTTCCAATTTACAAAATGGATCTTTAATGTTTTTTTCAACATCATCTAAGCAGTGAGCTGCTGTAATTAGAAACCATTCATTTGAAATTGAAATAACAAACGCAGAAATAATAGGATGATAATTTTTCCCTGCTTTTGAAAAGTGGAAATGGAGTGGAACAAAATGTTTATTTAAATATCTTGTTATTTCTGGGTAGGTTAAATTTTTCATGCTATACACTTTAGTCTCATCTGGGAAATCCCAATTTATTTCAAAGTCTACACATAAATGCATTTTGTTTAGAAATAACTCTTACTGCCGAACTGCCGCAAATCACCGGCAGTAAAAAGCATAGCGAGGAACGAGCGGCGCTTTTTACTGTCCGAGTGCATTTGCCTTGTTAAGTGCCATTACCCACAGTTTTTCCTTTACGCTCTAAGTAGGCATTATATTTATCAGTTAGCACATAAACGTATTCGCAAATCGCAACCGCGAAATCTAGAATGTCGGATGCGTCCTGGCGTTTAATTTCCACCTCAATTGCATGGGCACCAATATTGCGTTCCTTTCTCAAAGCCTCACTCCATTCATAAAGCCTTGCATCAATAATTTCTTTTGATTTAAGCTCCTTCAGACCTTGGAATAAATTATTCTTGTTTGTCTTATCTGAAACTATGAACTCGATAGCTTTGCCGCACATTACTGCTGTTGCAGAATATACCTTGGCATCATAACAGCGTTTAGCATCTTCAAGTGACTGCCTGACTGTTGATGGGATGGATTCATGGAATTTATTTTTAGGTTCTGTCCAGACCCTTTCTACCTTTGGAGGGTAGGTTTCCTCCCCAGATTTGATGCCTATTAAACTAGCGTGACAGGAGGGGCATTGATAAAGACCGACAACTATATCCGTAATAAACTGGCTTTCCGCATCATTCGTACAGAGTTCATTAGCATCAACGATTGCCTCACAAGAATGACATTCTATCAGCATTTCTTAATGTCCTTTCTTTAGCACTTAACGAAAAGTTCACCAGACACCAAGGGCCGGAGGTCCTTGGTGTCTGGTGAAACGACAGGTTAAGCGCTGATTGCGCTATCAATGGCGACAACAAGTTCCTTCACTCTATTTTGACCAAACGGAATATCTTTTGAACCGCTATTCAAATTATCAGGCTTCCTGCATTTACGACTTTTGAGAACTCCGTTTTTTTCGACAATCGAAACATCTTTAATTATCCAAAACCCAAGTGGTTTGAAGCTTTTATCAAGATAGAAAATAAAAAGTCGATTCCAACCATAATGAATTGGTGATATTACTCGTGTAGTTGAATATGCAGAAACAGTTTTAACCTGTATCCTTTCCGTGAGAAGATTTGATTTAATTTCAATATCCCAACCCTTTTCGCTATGACCAGCGTAGGAAATTTTATAGGTGGGAAATTTTTCCGATAGGTAAAGATACGCATAAAATTCTCCTATACAGCCTGTTTTTTGATCACCGATAGGTATCATTTCTGACTTTTCTTGCCAGCCCTGAAGTTCTTCATATGACAGCGCATATTTTTCGATACTTTTTAGTATTTCTTTAGCACCCATAGATTTTAATTATTACGCTTAACGCCGCCGGATGAGCCGCGAGAATCGCAGGCATCCGGTGAAAATTCGTAGAATTTTTGTCGGATGCTGAGAATCGCAGTCGGCTCCATTGGCCTGATAGGTGGAGCGCGCAGCGCG